>JBFKRY010000120.1:0-12143 GCA_041636995.1 Acidimicrobiales bacterium
CCGACGGCGACGGCCACCCCGACGGCTACGGCGACGGCCACCCCGACGGCGACGGCGACGGCGACGCCCACCCCGACGGCGACGGCGACGGCCACCCCGACCCCGACGGCCGCGCCGTCTCCGACGGCGACTGCCACTCCGACCGCCACGCCGTCTCCGACCGCCACGCCGTCATCCACGCCGTCACCCACGCCACCGCCCCCGCCGAGCGGCCTCGCCGACCTGCTGGCCCAGCGAGCCAGCTTCGGGCCCACCCCTGCGCTGCGAGCCGAGATCGCCGCGGCCGGGCCCGGCGCCTGGATCGAGACCCAGCTCGACCACGCCAGCATCGACGACAGCGTCGTCGAGGGGGTCCTGGCCGGCTACGCCACCCTCACCAACACCAACGCCCAGAACTGGGCCGTGCTCCAGGCCGACGGCGGCCAGACCCAGGTGTTCGGCGAGCTCATGCACGCCACATTCCTGCGGGCGGTGTACTCGCCGAAGCAGCTGTACGAGCTCATGTGCGACTTCTGGTTCAACCACCTGAACGTCTACGTGGTCGGCAGCTACAGCTGGCGCCACCTCACCCAGGAGTACCTGCGCGACGTGATCCGCCCCCACGCTCTCGGCCGCTTCGCCGACATGCTCCAGGCCAGCGCCCGCAGCCCCGCCATGCTCGCCTATCTCGACAACTGGCGCAGCAACGCCAACAGTTCGGCGGGGGTGAACGAGAACTACGGCCGGGAGCTGCTGGAGCTGCACACCCTCGGCATCCGCGGCGGCACCCAGGTCTACGACGAGACCGACGTGCGCGCCGCCAGCCACGTCATGTCGGGCTGGACCATCGACACCAGCGACGACCAGGACACCTACCGGTTCCGCGCCAGCTGGCACTGGCGTGACCCGGTGTCGATCCTGGGAGGCGCCTGGGGGAGGCCGGACCGCACCGGCGCCGACGACGCCACCCTGATCGGCGACGGCACCAGCATGCTCGACTTCCTCGCCGGCCACCGCAGCACCGCCGAGCACATCTGCTGGAAGCTGGCCCGCCGGTTCGTGCAGGACGACCCACCCGAAGCGCTGGTCCAGGCGCTCGCCGACGAGTACCAGCGGGCCGGGACCGCCATCGCCCCGGTCCTGCGGCTGCTCCTCACCAGCGACGAATTCGCGGCCAGCGGCGGGGCCAAGGTACGGCGGGGCCTCGAGACCGTCGTGTCCTACTGCCGCGCCGTCGACGCCAACGTGGACACCAACCCGGTGGGGCAGGCTTCGGAGGCGCTGCACAGCCTCAGCTGGTACCAGGGGGTGCTCGAGCGGCACGGCCAGCGGCTCTTCAGCAAGCCCACCCCCGACGGGTACCCCGACACCGGACCCGAATGGGTCAGCGCCGACGGCATGCTCCGCCGCTGGGAGACCGCGGGGCTGCTGGCCCACGGCGAGCTCGCCGAGGGGGTGGTCGCCGATCTCGACGTGCTGATCCCGAGCCCACTGCCACCCACGATGGGGGAGCTCATCGACGCCATGGTGGACCGGCTCACGGCCAGCCCGCCCACCGCCGCCGAGCGGGCCGCCCACGCCGCCTTCCTCGGTGTGGACGAGGCCGACGACTCCGCGAGCCACCCGTTCGGCAGGCGAGAGGTGCTCGCCGACTTCGTCGGCCTCGTCCTCTCCCGACCCGCGTTCCAGCACCGATGAGCACGTCACCCCGATCCCCGGACCGGCCCGGCCTCAGCCGGCGCGGCTTCCTCGCCGGAGCCGTGGCCACCGGTGGGCTCCTGACCCTGCCGAGCGGCACCACCCTGGCCTTCGCCGATCCCAACGACCCCGGGCTCGGCGACGTCCTCGTGTACCTCTTCCTCCGGGGCGGCGCCGACGGGCTCAGTCTGGTCCCCCCCGTGGGCATGCCGTCCTACTACGACCTGCGCATCGCCGGCGGCTTCGACATCACCGTCTCCCAGGCCGCGGCGCTCGATCTCGGGGCCCGCGGGGCCACCCACCCCGACCTGGCGCTGCACCCGGCGCTGGCACCGCTGCTGCCGTGGTGGGACGCGGGCTCGATGGCCATCGTCCCCGCCGCAGGGTCGCCGGCGACGCTGTCCTCGACCCGCTCCCACTTCGAGGCCGAGGAGGTGTGGGAGCGCTGCGGCATCCAGGAGCAGACCCCCACGGGCTGGATCGGCCGCCACCTGGCCACCTCGAGCGAGGTCTCGGGCAACCTGGCCGGGGTCTCCCACGACCGGCGCATCTGGTCGGCCATGCAGGGCTACAGCAAGGCGCTGGCGATCTCCAGCGTCCACAACTTCGACATCTTCGGCTACCAGGACCGCGCCGGGGCCCGCACCCTGCTCGGGGCGGTCCACGGAGGCTCCGGGCTCCTCGAGGCCGAGGCCCGGGACACCCTCGACGCCGTCGCCACGGTCAACGGCATCGACTTCGGCTCGATCACCCCGCAGAACGGCGCCATGTATCCGAGCGGCAACAGCCTGGCCCGCGACCTGCAGCAGGTGGCCCAGCTGATCCGGGCCGACGTCGGGCTCCGTGCCGTGGCCGTCGACATCGGCGGCTGGGACACGCACAACGACATGGGCCCGACGGCGCCGGGCAACCTGATGTACGACCGCATCGACCGGCTGGCCCGGGGCATCGAGCCCTTCCTGGTCGACCTGGGCTCGGACCTCGACGAGGTCACCCTGCTGGTGGCGTCGGAGTTCGGCCGGACGATCGACGTGAACGGCAACGGCGGGACCGACCACGGCCGGGGCGGGGTCATGTTCGTGATCGGCGGGGGGATCAACGGGGGCATCCACGGCGCCTTCCCGCCCCTCATCGAGAACGGGCCAGAGGGCGACCTCACCGTGCTCAACGACTTCCGGCAGGTCTACGCCGAGATCATCGACCGGCGGCTCTCGAACCGGGCCAACCTGGCGTTCGTGCTCAACGGCTACGACCCGGGGGGCAGCTACCTGGGCCTGGCTCGCCCCGGCTGAGGGAACGCCCCGGCCGGCCTACGCTGCGGGCGATGGATGATCTCCCGCGGGTGGCGCTGGCCTGCACGCCGACACCGCTCGAGCCGCTGGTGCACCTCTCCCGGGCCTGGGGCGGGCCCCGTATCTGGGTGAAGCGCGACGACCTCACCGGCTTCGAGCTCTCGGGCAACAAGGTTCGCAAGCTGGAGTACCACCTCGGGGCGGCGCTGGCCGACGGGGCCGACGTGGTCGTCACTGCCGGCGCCGAGCAGTCGAACCACTGCCGGGCCACCGCGCTGGCTGCGGCCCGGCTGGGGCTGGGCTGCGTGCTGGTGCTGCGCACCCCCGGCGGCCAGCCCCCGGCGCAGATCTCGGGCAACCACCTGCTCCATCACCTCTCGGGGGCGCGGATCGAGCTGGTCGACGCCGACGGCTACCGCCGGCGCGACGAGGTGATGGCTCGCCTGGCCGAGCAGCTTGCCGCCGATGGCCGGCGACCCTGGATCGTCCCCGAGGGGGCGTCGGACGCGCTCGGCATGTTGGGCATGGCCGACGGGTTCGACGAGCTCGAGGCGCAGCTGGCCGACGCCGGGATCGCCCCCGCCGGGATCTGGCACGCAGCGTCGTCTGCGGGGACCACCGCGGGGTTCGGCTGGGCCGCGGCCAGGAACGGGTCGTCGGTGAGGATCATCGCGATCTCGGTGGGCGAGCCGCCAGAGCAGCTGCAGGCGCGGGTGGAGGCGATCTGGTCGGACGCCACCGCTCGCCATGGCGTGCCGGTGCCCCAGGTCCCCATCGAGTACCGCGGCGACTTCATCGGCGGCGGCTACGGCGTGTTCGAGCCCGACCAGCGGGCCATCGAGGCCGATGCCACTGCTCGGACCGGCCTGCTGTTCGATCCCACCTACACGGGCAAGGCGCTCTACGGGCTGCGCCAGGAGATCGCATCGGGTCGCTTCGGTCCCGGCGACGACGTCGTGTTCTGGCACACCGGTGGGGGCTTCGCGGTGTTCGCGTCGCCATGAGTCGTTTGAGCCGTCAGGTGAGGGGAATCCTTCGATCGGGCTTACGCGTTCTTTCGAGAGTGGCCCGTACGATCGGATCAGGACCGAGAAGGAGACCATCGACCGTGAGCGAGTGGCCACCGGACCCTCGAACCAGCCCCGCCGGCTCCGGCTGGCCCGTCGGCCCCGACCACCCCGACCGGGCCCCCCGGCCCCCGATCGCCGACCCGCGAGCGGCGGCACCCACCGAGCCGCCCTACGCCGACACCGAGCCGCCCTACGCCGACCGGTCCCGCCCGCCGTCGAGCTGGCCCGGCGCCGACCGCGCCGAGCCCGTCCCCCTGGTCCCGCTGGCTCCTCCGCACGGCCGAGACGGACGATCCGCTGCCGAGCGATCCGCCCGGCGGCCCAAGGTATGGCGGGCCCTGGCCATCGTGCTCGGGGCGCTGCTGCTGGTGGCGGTGGGCGCGATCGTCGGCCTCTGGATCGACGGGGACGGCGATCGCTCGGCCGTCGACACCGCCCCCGTCTCCTCCACCGAGCCCGCTGCCGACGACCTCCGTGGGCCGATCGACTCGGCACCGGCGCCTCCGACGCCGCTGCCGGTGCGCCCCGGCCCGGTGCCCGAGGACGTCGACGAGCCGGTCGCCGCGGTGGCAGCCGCCGTCGCCCCCGCGGTGGTGCGCATCGACACCGAGACCGGCACCGGGAGCGGGGTCATCTACGACCAGGCCGGTCTCGTCGTCACCAACGCCCACGTCGTGGGGCTCTCCACCGATGTCCTGCTGCAGCTCGCCGACGGCACCCGCACCAGCGGGACGGTGGTCGGCGTGGACCCGAACGTCGACATCGCGGTGGTCCGGATCGACGAGGAGCTGGAGTTCGCGGTGGCCGAGTTCGCGTCCACCAGCAGCGTCGAGGTCGGTCAGATGGCCGTGGCGATCGGGAGCCCGTTCGGGCTGGAGCAGTCGGTCACCGCCGGGATCATCTCCGCCATCAACCGGGCGGTGCCGAGCACCAATGTGCTCGACGGCACCCCCACGGTCGTGGAGATGGTGCAGACCGACGCCCCGATCAACCCGGGCAACTCCGGCGGCGCCCTCGCCGACCGGCAGGGGAGGGTGGTCGGCGTCAACACGTCCATCCGCACCGACGGCACCACCCAGGGCAACCTGGGCGTCGGCTTCGCCATCCCCAGCGACACCGCCATGTTGGTGGCCGGCCGGATCGTCGCCGGCGAGCCCCTCGACAGCGGCTTCCTCGGGGTCAGCGGGCAGGATCCCACCAGCGGGCCGCCAGGGGCCCTGGTGACCGAGGTGGTTCCCGACGGGCCGGCCGACACCGCCGGCCTCGAGCCCGGCGACCTGATCGTGGGCATCGACGGGGTCCGGGTCCCGGGCATGACCGAGCTCGCGGCTCGCATCCGGCTCAGCCCACCCGGCAGCGTCGTCGCCGTCGAAGTGGAGCGGGAGGGCGCCAGCGAGACGTTCGACGTCACCCTCGGCAGCCTCTCCGACTGACTCCGACCGACGCGGTGCCGCCCGGCCGGGCTGCGGCGTGGCACCCTGTGGGCGTGCGTGCCCCCGACGACGCCCTGCGCCCGCGATGACCACCAAGGTGCTCGCGGTCTGCACCGGCAACGTCTGCCGATCGCCGATGGCCGAGGGGCTCCTGCGGGTCGGCGCGGGCGCGGTGGGCCTCGACCTCAAGGTGGCCTCGGCCGGCACCTGGGAGGCGGGCCGGCGCGCCGACCCCCACGCGGTCGCCGCCATGGCCGAGCGGGGGATCGACATCAGCGCCCACCGGTCGCACCGCCTCGCCGCCATCGACGTCGAGGCCGCCGACCTGGTCCTCGCCATGGCCCGGGAGCACGTGGTGGACGTGGTGGGGCTGGTGCCCGGCGCGTTCGACCGCACCTTCACCCTCAAGGAGCTGGTGACCCGGGCCACGGCCGCCGGCCCCCGCCCGGCCGGCCAGCCGCTGGACGACTACATCGCCGAGCTCGGCCGGGGTCGCTCCCAGGGAGACGTGCTGCGGGCCGAGCCGACCACGGACATCGCTGATCCGCTGGGCCACGGCCGGCGGGCCTTCGACCGCACCGCGGCCGAGCTGGAGCAGCTGATCTGGGCCACGGTCGACCTGCTCGCCGGCTACCGGCCCGTCGACTGAGGTCGTCGACGACGGCGAGATCCGAGGCGCTGGGCTCGGGGAGAGAACGCAGGTGCCGGCGAAGTCGTTGCCGTCCCCGGTGACCCGGCAGCCGTCCTCCGAGACCTCGATCACGGGCCCGCCCTCACCGTCGTAGCGGTACACCGACCCGTCGCACACCAGCTGCCAGTCGTGCGGCCCGCCCGGCTGGTGGCGGTGTCGGTGATGACGAGCATCCCGCGGCCGGGCAGAGCACAGCCGATAGCTGGATCCGGCCGGCCCCGCTCGGTCCCGACGACCGGCCGACCGTCGCTCCGCGCTCCCCAGCCTCAGGACCGGGCGGGATGAGCCCGTGGGCCTCCTAAGATCGTCCCCGCATGGAAGTCGTCATCCTCATCATCGTCCTGGCCATCGTCCTGGTGGGCGGCGGCATCGCCGCGTTCGTCCACGGGCGCGGCAGCGCCACCATCGAGGCTCCGCCTCGCCCCCGGCCCACCGCGGCCCCTGCTGCGCCCGAGGTCCTCGAGGAGCCGGTGGTCCTCGAGCCCGCGCCCGAGATCGAGGTCGAGGTCCCGCCGGTCACGTTCCGGGAGCGCCTGGCCAAGGCCCGCGGCACCCTGTCCGGCTATCTGGGCTCGATCCTTTCCCGCGGCGTCGACGCCGACACCTGGGACGAGCTCGAGGAGGCGCTGCTACGCGCCGACATCGGGGTGCCCACCACCATCGCGGTCCTCGACGAGCTCCGAGCCCAGGCTCGCGCCGACAGCATCACCGACAGCCAGGAGCTGCTGGAGCGCCTGAAGGTGATCCTGAAGGACCTCCTGGGCGGCCACGACCTCACCCTCGACGTGGCCGGGGCCCCGGCGGTGTGGCTGTTCGTCGGGGTGAACGGGGTGGGCAAGACCACGACGATCGGCAAGCTCGCCAAGCGCGAGCACGACCGGGGCCACGAGGTGGTGCTCGCCGCGGGGGACACCTTCCGGGCCGCCGCGGTCGACCAGCTCGCCATGTGGGCCGAGCGGGCCGGCGCCGACATCGTCCGCTCCACCGAGGGCGCCGACCCCAGCTCGGTCATCTTCGACAGCATCGAGCACGCGGCCACCGTCGGCGCCGACCTGGTGATGGCCGACACCGCGGGCCGGCTCCACACCAAGACCAACCTCATGGAGGAGCTGCGCAAGGTGCGCCGGGTGGCCGACAAGGGCGCGGGCAGGGTTAGCGAGGTGCTGCTGGTCATCGACGCCACCACTGGCCAGAACGGCCTGACCCAGGCGGCGCAGTTCACCGACGCGGTGGAAGTGACCGGGGTCGTTCTCACCAAGCTGGACGGCTCGGCCCGGGGCGGTATCGTGCTGGCCATCCAGACCGAGCTCGGGATCCCGGTCAAGCTCGTCGGCCTCGGAGAAGGAGCCGAGGACCTGGTCGAGTTCGACGCCGACGAGTTCGTCGAAGCCCTGTTCGCCCCGTGATCCACACAGGAGGAGGATCGGAAGACTTCAATGCCCTATGAGCCACCGGGCCTCACGCGCAAGCCAGCCGAGGAGGCCCTCGTCGGATTCGAGTCACTGATGCCAGAAGAAGAGAACGACCAGAAGCGCGGCCTGCTCGGCCGCATCGTGCGGCTCCCGTTCAAGATCATCGCCCTGCCGCTCAAGGCGATCGCGTGGATCCTGCGCCTCCCGGTGCGAGCGCTGCGGCGCAACAAGTCGGGCGACGCCGGAGACGACGCCGACGCCTGAGGCGACGCCGGCGCCTCGGGCGCGGCCGGCGCCTCGGGCGCGGCCGGCGACTCGGGCGCCGCGACATCGGCTGACCCCACCTCGGCGCCGGTAGAGTTGGAGCTTTCGTCCGCCGGCGCACGAGGCACTCCATGTTCGACGCACTCTCCGATCGCTTCGAGGGGATCTTCGCGCGGCTGCGCGGGAAGGGTCGGCTCAGCGAGAGCGACATCGACGAGGTGCTTCGCGAGATCCGCCTGGCCCTCCTCGAGGCCGACGTCAACTTCGAGGTGGTCAAGGGCTTCCTGGCCCGGATCAAGGAGCGCTGCGTCGGTGCCGAGATCCACAAGGCCCTCAACCCGGCCCAGCAGGTCATCAAGTTCGTCCAGGAGGAGCTGGTCGAGGCCCTCGGCGGCGAGACCATGCAGGTCACGTTCGCGGCGAAGCCGCCCACGGTCGTCCTGCTGGCGGGCCTGCAGGGATCGGGCAAGACCACCAACGCCGCCAAGCTGGCGCGCTGGTTCAAGAGCCAGGGCCGGAACCCCATCATGGTGGCCGCCGACCTGCAGCGGCCCGCTGCGGTCGAGCAGCTCCGCACCCTGGGCCGCCAGATCGACATCCCGGTGTTCAGCGAGCCCACCGACCCCGTGGACGTGGCCCGGGCCGGGCTGGCCGAGGCGGCCCGACTCGGCCGCGACGTGGTGATCTGCGACACCGCCGGCCGCCTGGCCATCGACGAGGAGATGATGCAGCAGGTCCGCGACATCTCCGACGCCATCGAGCCCCACTACACGTTCCTGGTGGTCGACGCCATGACCGGTCAGGACGCGGTCACCGTCGCCGAGTCGTTCCACGATCGCCTCGAGCTCGACGGGGTGATCATGACCAAGCTCGACGGCGACGCCCGCGGCGGCGCGGCGCTGTCGGTGAAGGAAGTGGTCGGTCGGCCCATCGTCTTCGCGTCCACCGGCGAGAAGGTCGACGACTTCGAGCAGTTCCATCCCGATCGCCTCGCGGGACGCATCCTGGGGATGGGCGACGTCCTCACCCTGATCGAGAAGGCCGAGGAAGCCTACGACGAGAAGGAGGCCGAGGAAGCCGCCGCCAAGATGCTCGAGGGTCAGTTCACCCTCGAGGACTTCCTCGTCCAGATGCAGCAGCTCAAGAAGATGGGCCCGCTCCAGAACCTGATGGGGATGATGCCCGGCGTGCCCAGGGAGGTGAAGGACGCCGAGATCGACGACCGGCACCTGGCCCGAGTCGAGGCCATGATCACCTCGATGACCCCGGAGGAGCGGACCAACCCGGTCATCATCGACGGCTCCCGGCGGAGCCGCATCGCCAACGGCAGCGGCACCAGCCCCGGCGAGGTGAGCCAGCTGCTCAAGCAGTTCAAGGAGGTGCAGAAGCTGATGAAGAGCATGGGCGGGCTCGGAACCAAGCGCATCAAGAAGAAGACCAAGAAGGCGAAGAAGGGTAAGAAGGGTGGTCGGGTGACCGACTCGAAGGCCGCCAAGGCCAAGGTGCCGACGCGCCTCGAGCTTCCCGGCCTCGACGACGACGGCGAGCTCGACCTGTCGGCCTTCGGCGATCTCCCCGGCGTCGAGCGCTGATTGGAAGCCACGGGATTTCCGGGCAGACTGTCAGCCGTCTCTAACTCGCCTCGGCCCCGCGCGCGCCGAGGCATCGACCCAGCTGCCGAGCAGCTGAGAAGCAGGAAGACATCGTGGCAGTGAAGCTCCGCCTCATGCGGATGGGGAAGAAGAAGCAGCCGACCTACCGGGTGGTCGCCGCCGACGCCCGGTCCCCCCGCAACGGCCGGTTCATCGAGATCGTGGGCACCTACGAGCCGCGGCGTGACCCGTCCCTCGTCGAGATCGACAACGAGCGTGCCCTCCACTGGCTGCGCCACGGGGCCCAGCCCACCGAGCGGGTGCAGAAGCTGCTCCAGATCAGCGGCGCCTGGAGCGACTTCACAGGCCAGGCCGCCCCGCCGGTGGTGACCCGGGCCGCCAGCGCGGAGCCCCCCGCGACCGAGGCCCCTGCGGCCGAGCCCGAGGCCGCGGCCGAGGTCGTTGCGGCCGAGACCCCGGCTCCCGACGCAGGCGCGGAAGCCGCCGAGCCCGAATCCACGGCCGAGGCCGGCGCCCATGCCGCCGCGGCCGGGCCCGAGGCCACGGCGAGCGCCGACCAGGCTGCGGTCGGGCCCGAGGCCGCCGAGTCCGAGCCCGACTCCACGGCGGCGACCGAGGACGACACCGCCTCGACGCCCGAGACAGAGACATGAGCGACACCGACACCGACGCCCCCGGCGGCGACGCCCCCGACGCCAATGCCGGCGCCGCCGACGGCGATGGCCCCAGCGGCGATGTCGCGGCCCACGCCACCGCGGTGCTCGAGCACGTGGTGCGGTCGGTGGTCGGCGACCCCGACGCGGTGGTCGTGAACATGCAGCGTCACTCGGGCGACAGGGTCTCGCTCACCGTCGAGGTCGGCCCCGGCGACATGGGTCGGGTCATCGGCCGGCGGGGCCGGATCGCCAACGCCATCAGGACCGTGGTGCGGGCCGCCGGCGTCCGCGACGGAGTCGACGTCGACGTCGAGTTCCTCGACTGATCGCTTGGGCCAGGACCTGCCGCGGCCTCGACTCGAGGTGGGCTCGATCGGCAGGCCCCACGGGCTCCGCGGCGAAGTCCTGGTGCGCCTCACCACCAACCGCCTCGAACGGGTCGCGGTCGGTGCGGTGCTCCACGCCGGCGACCGACGGCTGGTCGTGGCCGAGGCCCGGCCCCACCAGCAGGCGCACCTGGTGCGCTTCGAGGGGGTGACCGATCGTGAGGCCGCCGAGGCCCTGCGCGGCTCGCTCCTGTCGGCTGAGCCGATCGACGATCCGGACACCCTGTGGGTCCACGACCTGGTGGGCCGTCCGGTGCGCGAGGTCGACGGCACGGACCGGGGCCGCATCGAGGCCGTCCAGGCCAACCCCGCGAGCGACCTGCTGGTGACCACCGACGGCGCCCTGGTGCCGCTGGTCTTCTACGTGGAGCAGCGCGACGGCGTGGTGATCATCGATCCGCCCCGCGGGCTCTTCGACGCCGACAGTGACGAGGGCTAGGTCACGGTGCGCGTCGATGTGTTCTCGATCTTCCCGGCGCTCGTGGACGACTTCACGTCGGCGTCGCTGGTGGGTCGAGCCCGCCGGAGCCGCCTGCTGGATCTGCGGGTCCACGACCTGCGTGACGCCACCACCGACGCCCATCGCAGCGTCGACGACGCCCCCTTCGGCGGTGGACCCGGAATGGTGCTCAAGCCCGAGCCGGTGTTCGCTGCCGTCGAAGCCGTCGACCCGCCTCGCCCGTTGCTGTTGGTGAGCCCGTCGGGTCGGGTCTTCGATCAGGCCCGGGCCCGTGAGCTGGCCGCGGCGGAGGGCTTCTCCCTGTTGTGCGGTCGATACGAAGGCGTCGACCACCGGGTCCACGAGCACCTGGTGGACGACGAGGTGTCGATCGGGGACTACGTGCTCTCCGGGGGTGAGGTCGCCGCGCTGGCGATCATCGAGGCCGTGACCCGGCTGCTGCCCGGCGTGATGGGCAACGAGTCCTCCGCCGAGGAGGAGTCGTTCACCGGCGGGCTCCTCGAGTACCCGCACTACACCCGGCCGTGGGAATACCGCGGCTGGTCCGTCCCCGAGGTGCTCCGCTCGGGCGATCACGCCCGGGTGGCCCGCTGGCGCCGGGCTCGGGCGCTGCGCCTCACTCTCGAGCGGCGGCCCGATCTCATCGAGGCTCGGGGCGGGTTGACCGACGAGGAGCGAGCCCTGCTCGACGAGCAAGGTCCCTGACCCGGTTGGAGGGTCCGGGCCGGGGCCCTATCCTGGCGAGGTCATCCGCGGCCCCCGGGGCAGGGCGCCGATCCGTGAGTCCGAGGAGGCCCGGACATGAACCCCACCGATCTGGTCGACCAGTCCAGCCTCCGCGACGACGTGCCCGACTTCGGCCCCGGTGACACCCTCAAGGTCCACGTCCGGGTCGTCGAGGGCAACCGGGAGCGGGTGCAGGTGTTCGAGGGCGCCGTCATCCGCCGGCAGGGCAGCGGCATCCGCGAGACCTTCACCGTCCGCAAGGTCAGCTTCGGCGTCGGCGTGGAGCGGACCTTCCCGGTGCACACCCCGATCATCGACAAGATCGAGGTGGTGACCCGCGGCGACGTGCGGCGCGCCAAGCTCTACTACCAGCGCGACCGCATCGGCAAGCGGGCCAAGATCAAGGAGAAGCGGGTCTAGGCCGCCACCCGCAGGCGCCTCCGGCGCGTCGCCGGCGGAGCCG
>JBFKRY010000121.1:0-12128 GCA_041636995.1 Acidimicrobiales bacterium
GAGCCGGAGCCGGAGCCCGAACCGGAGCCGGAGCCCGAACCGGAGCCGGAGCCCGAACCGGAGCCCGAGCCGGAGCCCGAACCGGAGCCCGAGCCCGAGCCCGAACCGGAGCCCGCTGAAGCCGTCCTCGACGTGTTGAGCGACTGCATCTTCTACGACGTCGACGGGCTGGAGGTCGTCGACGAGGGCGCCAGCGGCTGGCTGCTGACGGACGGCCGGTCGAGGATGAAGATCCTGGACAACCAGGCCGACGCCGAGGCCGCGCTGGCGCTGGCGCGCCGTCACCAGGCGCACTGCTTCATCGGCCGGGACAACTCTCGCCCGAACCGCATCGACTACATCGTCGAGTACTGGGCCGGGCTCTCGGGCAACCAGACCTCGATCCCCGACCAGGACTGCCTGCCCTACAACTCGGCCGACCTCCGCATAGAGGACGAGGGCACAAGTGGCTGGCTGCTGACCGATGGCCGGTCGAGAATGCTGATCCTCGACAACCAGTCCGACGCCGAGCTGGCGCTCGAGGCCAGCAGCCTGTTCGACGAGCACTGCTTCATCGGGCGTGGCAACACCCGCGAGGATCGGTCGAGGTACATCCTCGAGTACTGGCAGTAACGCGTCTCCGCCGGCCCCCGCCAGCTACGCGTCCAGGACGGTGTCGGCGACGTGGTCGATGGTGCGCAGGATGTCGTCGAGGGGGACGGGCTCGTGGCGGCGCTCCCGAGGGGCGTCGGGGCGGGGGAGCAGCACCAGCCGGTGGACGCCCAGCTCCTCGTACCACTCGGCGACGCCGCGGTCGAAGGGCCCCACCGGGGTCATGGTCAGCTCGAGCTCGCTCAGGTGGCCGGGCCGCCCGTCGCGGTCGATCTCGGACCGGATCACCTCCACGGCCTCCTGGGCCAGGGACCGGTCGGCGTTGAACACATACCAGCCGTCGGCCTTGGCGATGGTCCGCCGGCGGGCGCCGGCGCTCACCCCACCGGTGATGATCGGGGGGCCGCCCGGCCGGGCGGGGCGGGGATGGGCGTCGATCCCGGCGAAGTCCACGTGACGCCCGTGGTACTCCGGTGACGGCATCGACCACAGGGCGCGCATGGCATCGAGGTGCTCGTCCATGCGCTGCCCCCGCTCCGACAGCGGGACCCCCAGCGCGGCGAACTCCGCCTCCAGGTAGCCGGCGCCGATGCCCACCAGCAACCGCCCGCCGGCGACCCGGTCCACGCTGGCCAGCTGCTTCGCCAGGGTCACCGGGTGATGGAGCGGAAGCTCGATGATGCCGCTCGCCACCTTGATGGTGCTGGTGCTGGCCGCGATCAGCGTGAGAGCCACGATGGTGTCCAGGAAGGGCATCGTCGGCGGGATGGCGAAGCCCTCGGGGGCGGGATCGGGGAGGACCAGGTGCTCACCCGTCCACAACGACTCGAACCCGGCGGCCTCGGCGTGCTGGGCCACCCGCACCGCCGCCGCCGGATCCGCGCAGGTCCCGTAGTTCATGGCGAACAGCCCGTACTGCATCGGCCCACGGTACGTGGCCCGAGGATCGTCCGTCGGCTAGAAAACCCGAGCACCGGCGTCGCCGCCCGACGAGAGGAGACCCCCATGGCCATCACCGGCGTGCACGCGTTGCTGTACTCGTCCGAGCCCGAGGAGCTGCGCCGGGTGCTGGCCGACGTGCTCGACTGGGACCACGTGGACGACGGCGGCGGCTGGCTGATCTTCCGGCTGCCGCCGGCCGAGCTCGGGGTCCATCCGGGCGACACCCCCGAGCACCAGCTGTCGCTGATGTGCGACGACATCGAGGACACCGTGGCCGACCTCCGCGCCAAGGGCATCGAGGTGGGTGACGAGCCCACCGACGAGGGCTGGGGCATCGTCACCACCGTGATCCTTCCCGGCGGGGTCGAGGTCATGCTCTACGAGCCCCGCCACCAGACCCTGGTCTGAGGGGCCGACTCGGCTCGCGGGGGCTGACGCCGACCGAACGGGCCGCCGGATCTCGATCGCGCTGGATACCCTCCCAACCATGCCGATCCCCGGAATCCCGCCCATCCCCACCGGGCTCGAGACCCTCCCGGCCCAGCCCGGCCAGTTCGACGTCTACGCCCAGCTGCTGAAGAACCGGATCATCATGCTCGGCACCGAGGTGTCCGACGAGATCGCGAACTTCGTGACCGCCCAGATGCTCTACCTGGAGGGCCAGGACGCGGAGCGTGACATCTGGCTCTACATCAACTCGCCCGGCGGCTCGGTCACCAGCGGCATGGCCATCTACGACACCATGAACTTCGTGGCGCCCGACGTCGCCACCATCTGCATGGGGCTCGGGGCCTCCATGGGCCAGTTCCTCCTGTGCGCCGGGGCCCCGGGCAAGCGGTACTCGCTTCCTCACGCTCGGATCATGATGCACCAGCCCTCGGCGGGGGTTCAGGGCCAGGCCACCGACATCGCCATCCAGGCCGAGCAGCTCATCTACATCAAGCGGCTCATGGCCGAGCGCATCGCCGAGCACACCGGCCAGTCCCTCGAGCAGATCCAGGCCGACTCCGACCGTGACCGCTGGTTCACCGCCCAGGAGGCCAAGGACTACGGCATCGTGGACCACGTGATCACGCGGCGCGGCGAGGTCGACTGAATCGTCGGCGGAGCCCGCCGGTTGAGCCCCGCGGGCCCGGTCAGTCGTCGATGCTCAGCGGCGTGGGGGTCGGGGTCGGCACCGCCGGGGCCTCGAAGCTGATCGAGCAGTTCTCCCGGGCGTAGCGCTCCACGGCCACCGCCGGTGTCGCGGCCTCATCGAGGCGGGCCTGCATGTCTCGCAGCACGTCCCCCCGGGCGCCGGGGGCGGTGGCCGCCAGCCCCGTCAGGAGCTCGGCGTAGACGTCGGTGACGATCTCGATCTCGGCGCCGATGTCGTCGGGGGCGAGGTCCCGGACGGCCTCCATGTCGGCGATGGCCGCGTCGAGGGTCGCCGGGTCGTCGATGTCGAGGCTGGCGATCGCCGCGTTCGCGCCGGCGGCGTCGCGGAGCGCGTCGCAGAACGCGACCGGGTCGTCGGTCTCGGACGAGCAGCCTGCGGCCAGCACCACGACCACGGCGAACCGCGCCGCTCGGGCTCGCCGGGCCATGTGGATCAGGCGGCCGCCTCGGCGAGAGAGCGGAGGGTGGCGATGGCGTGGTCGAGGCCCTCGGGATCCGCGAAGACCGCGCTGCCGGCCACGAACACGTTGGCGCCGGCCCGGGTGGCGTCGGCGATGGTGTCGGGGCCGATGCCGCCGTCGACCTCGATGTCGACGTCGAGCCCCCGCTCCACGATCTGGTCCCGGAGCCGCCGGATCTTGCGTTCCTGGGCGGCGATGTACTCCTGGCCACCGAAGCCCGGATTCACGGTCATGATCAGCACCATGTCGACCAGGTGCAGCACGTTGTCGACGGTCTCGATGGGCGTGGCCGGGTTGAGAGTGACTGCGGCCCGGGCCCCGAGCTCCTTGACGTTGTTGAGGGTCCGGTCGAGGTGGCGGGTGGACTCCACGTGGATGGTGATCAGCTCGCAGCCGGCGTCGATGTACCGGGGCGCGAGCAGGTCGGGATCCTCGACCATCAGGTGGGCCTCGAAGGTGATGTCGACGAGCTGACGACACGAGCGGACCACGTCGGGTCCCAGGGTCAGGTTGGGGACGAACACCCCGTCCATGACGTCCCAGTGGATGCGGTCGGCGCGAGCCTTCTCCAACGCCTGCAGCTCGGCGCCGAGCCGGCTGAAGTCGGCGGGCAGGATCGATGGGGCGATCTCGACGGGGCGGGTGGCGGTCTCGGCCATGAGCGCGACCCTATCGGCCCCGCCGCCGGCCCAGCGCAACACCGCGCCCGGCGCCCGACCGGGCCCGCCGCAGTACGCTCGGCCGGTGGCCGGAGAAGGGCAGACGATCGAGGTCACCGTCGATCGGATCGCCACCGGCGGCGACGGGGTGGCCCGCGACGGCGACGGTCGGGTGGTCTTCGTCAGGGGCGGACTGCCGGGCGACCTGGCCCGGGTGCGCATCGACAGCGAGCGCCGCCGGCACGCCCACGCCACCATCGAGGAGATCGTCGCCCCCGGGCCGGGCCGGCGGGAGCCTCCCTGCCCGCACGTGGCCGACGGCTGCGGCGGCTGCCACCTCCAGCACGCCCACGAGGCTCTGCAGCACCGGCTGAAGGTGCAGATCGTGGCCGACTGCCTGCAGCGCATCGGCCGGCTCGAGGAGCCCGAGGTGGTCCGGGGCCCGGCGGTGCGGGGGACCGCCTACCGGACCACGCTGCGGGCCTCGGTCACCGGCGACCGGGCCGGGCTCCATGCCTGGCACAGCCACCAGGTGATCCCGACGCCCCATTGCCTGGTGGCCCACCCCCGGCTGCGCCGGATCCTCGCCGAGGGCCGGTTCCCCGGGGCCGCCTCCGTGCTCCTGCGCGTGGGCGCCCGTACCGGCGACTGCGTGGTGGTGGTCGGACCGACCGCGGAAGGGGCGGTGAGCCTCGACGGCGAGGTCGTGGGCCAGGACCGGATCGGACCGGCCAACCCGGCGGCGATCACCGAGCGGGTGGGGGAGCGGGTGCTGCGGGTGTCGGCCCGGTCGTTCTTCCAGTCGGGTCCGGAGGCCGCCGAGGTGTTGCTCGCCGCGGTCGACGCCGAGGTCGCCGAGGGTCCCGCCCGCGGCACCCTGGTCGACCTCTACAGCGGCGTCGGGCTCCTGGCCGGGGGCGTCGGCTTCGATGGCCGGCGGGTGGCCGTCGAGCGCAGCGCCGCCGCGGTCGCCGACGCCCGGCACAACCTGGCCCCGTTCGGCGCCGACGCCCGGGTAGTGCGCTCACCGGTCGAGCGCTGGCGCCCGCACTCCGCCGACGTGGTGATCGCCAACCCGGCGCGCCCCGGGCTGGACCGTGTCGGCGTCGAGCGGGTCGGGGCGACCGGCGCCGGCACCGTGGTGCTGGTCAGCTGCGACCCCGGGGCCCTCGGGCGCGACGCTCTCCTGCTCGGAGAGGTGGGCTACCAGCTGGCCCGGGCCACCGTGCTCGACCTGTTCCCCCAGACCGCCCACGTGGAGGTCGTGAGCCGGTTCACGAGGGCCGTCCCGAAACGGGCGGCAAACCTTGACAGCGAGCGAGGCACCGCCCCATAGTGACAACAGTCACATCAAGGACCTGCTCGAGCTCTCGAGTAGTCGGTCTGGTCAGTCCGACATGTGACTAGAAAGGGGTTCCATCACCGCAGCAGGAGGGTTCGAGAACCACACGCTGTCTCGATGGGGCGGCCCCGGTTCGGACTCGTCCCCCGCTTTCTCTCGACCTCGGAACCGGCAAGAACCGGTTCACCCGTAGGAAGACTGGTGTGACGTCCGACCCCGGCCGCGGACTCCAACCCGCAAATCCCGGCAGGCGTCCGCAACCAGCGGGCGCCTGCTGCACGTGGCGGCTCAGCTCGCCAGGATCACGCCAGGGTTCAGGATGCCGGCGGGGTCGAACGCAGCCTTGATGCGGCGGTAGAGGGCGAGCTCGGCCGGGCTGCGGTTCAGGTGGAGGTGGCTCTGCTTGGCGCGCCCGATGCCGTGCTCGGCCGAGATGCTGCCGCCGGAGCGGGCGGCCAGCGCCAGCACCTCGGCATCGAGGTCGGCATCGGCGGGGTCGACGCCGGTGACGTTGACGTGCAGGTTGCCATCCCCGGCGTGGCCGAACAGCCACAGCCTGGCCCCTGGCGCCCGGTCGGCCACCAGGCGACGAGCGTCGGTGATGAACCCCTCCATCCGGTGGAGCGGGATGGTCACGTCCTGCTTGTGCGGTACCCCCTGCAGGTTGATGGCCTCGGTGTGGGCCTCCCGGTAGCGCCACAGCGCCCCCCGCTGGGCCTCGGTCTCGGCCACCGCGGCTGCGTCCAGGTCGACGCCGCTGCGCTCCAGCGCGGCGCTCAGCCGGGCCACCACGCCCGGGCCGCCGGCCGCCTCCACCAGCAGGTAGGCCTGGTGATCGCCGGCCAGCGGTGGGGCCAGGTCGAAGGTGTCGCACACCAGCGCCAGGCCGTCCGCCAGGAACAGCTCGAGGGCCTGCAGGTCGGCGATCGAGCGCCGGAGGGTGCCGACCGTGCCGAGCGCGGCGGTGTCGCTCTCGAAGCCCAGCAGAGCCACCGACCACTCCGCCGGTCGGGGGACCAGCCGCAGGCACGCCCGGGTGACCACGGCCAGGGTGCCCTCGCTGCCGGCCAGCAGGCTCGGCAGGTGATAGCCGGTGTTGTCCTTCTCCAGCCCCCGCAGGTCACCCACCTGCTCGCCGGCGCCGGTGACCGCTTCGATGCCCAGCAGCTGGCGCCTGGTGTCGCCGTGGCGGATCACCCGCAGGCCGCCGGCGTTGGTGGCGATGGTGCCCCCGACGGTGGCCGAGTCCCGGGCCCCGAGGTCGACGCCGTACATCCAGCCGCGCCCGGCCGCCGCCTCCTGGACCTGGGCCAGGGTGGCACCGGCGCCCGCGATCGCCTGGCCCGCCTCTCCGTCGACGTCGACGCCCCCGATCCGCCGCGTGCTCAGCACCAGCTCTCCCTCGAGGGGGACGCCCCCGCCCACCAGGCCGGTGTTGCCGCCCTGGGGCACGACGGCCACCCGGTGGTCGTGGCACCAGCGCAGCACCCCGGCGACCTGATCGGCGTCGGCCGGGAGCACCACCGCCGGGGTGTGGCCCGACCAGCGGCCGGTCCAGTCCCGGACGTGGGCGGCCAGCCTGTCGGGATCGTCGATCACCGCCTCGCGCCCGACGATGGCCACCAGGGCTTCGAGGTCCACTTGGTCACGGTAGCGGCGAGCGCAGCTCGTAGTCTTCGAGCCATGGGAGAGCCGACATCGGGCGCGCACGAGTTCTGCCTCCGCTTCTTCGCCGAGGCCCGGGCCCTGGGTGTCACCGACGCGGTGATCTCACCGGGCAGCCGGTCCACCCCGTTGGCGGTGTCGGCCCGGCGGGTGGGCCTCGGGCTCACGATCCAGCTCGACGAGCGGGTCGCGGCGTTCCACGCGCTCGGGATGGCCCGCGCCACCCGTCGGCCGGTGGTGCTGATCTGCACGTCGGGCACCGCCGGGGCCAACTACCACCCGGCGGTCATCGAGGCCCACCACAGCGGCATTCCTCTGATCGTGTGCACCGCCGACCGGCCGCCCGAGCTGCGCCGCTGGGGCGCCGGCCAGACGATCGACCAGCACCACCTGTACGGGTCGAGCGTCCGCTGGTTCCACGAAGTGCCGGTCGCCGGTGAGGTCCCCGACCGCCATGCGGCCTCGCTGGCCCTGCGCGCCGTCGAGACCGCCCGCCGGGAACGGGGCCCGGTCCATCTCGACTGGCCGTTCCGGGAGCCGCTCGAACCCGACGGCTCCCTCGAGCCGCCCCGAGCCCGCCACCGCGCCAGCCCTGCCACCCGCACGGCGCCCTCTCCGCTGCTCGCCGAGCTGGGTCGCAGCAACGAGCGGGGCCTGGTGGTGGTGGGGCCCGCCGATCTCGAACCCGACGTCGCCGACGAGATCGTGGCCTTCGGGACCCGGTACGGCTGGCCGATCCTCGCCGATCCGGCGTCGGGTCTGCGCACCGGATCCCCGGCATCGAGCCCGCTGGTCATCAGCACCGCCGAGCTGCTCCTCCAGGCCACGTCGTTCACCGACACCATGCCCCCCCGGAGCCGGGTGGTGGTCCGGGTGGGCCCGTCGCCCACCTCGAAGGCGTACCGGCTGTGGCTCGAGCGGGCCCGGCCCGACGAACTGGTCCTGGTCGACCCCGGAGTGGACTGGGCGGACCCCACCGACTCGGTGACCGCAGTCGTCGACGGCCCCCTGCCCGGGGTGTTCGGACCCGCCGACGCGGGCCCGGCCCGCCAGAGCGGCTGGGCGGAACGCTGGTCCGAGGCCGAGGCCACCGCCGCTGCGGCGGCCACTGCGCACCTGGTGGGGGACGGGGGCGAGCTGGGGGCCGTGCACCAGGTGGTCGAGGCGGTGGTCCGGCGGGACGAGCCCGCCAACCTGGTGGCATCCAGCTCCATGCCCATCCGCGACCTCGACGCGGTGCTGCGGCCCACGACCGTGCCCATACGAGTGATCGCCAACCGGGGCGCGAACGGCATCGACGGCGTGATCTCCACTGCGTCCGGGGTCGCCGCGGCGAGCGGTCTCCCCACCTACGCGCTGGTGGGAGACATCGCCGCGGTCCACGATCTGGGGGGCCTGACGGCCGCAGCCCGGCTGGAGCTGTCGAACCTGGTGGTGGTGGTGATCGACAACGATGCCGGTGGCATCTTCTCGCTGCTCCCGGTGGCCCGAGCCATCGAGGAGGACGCCTTCGAGGAGCTCTTCGCGACCCCGCACGGCACCGACCTCGTCGGCGTGGCCCGGGCCCTCGGCTGTCGCACTGCGACCCCCACCTCGCCCGCCGAGCTCGGCGATGCCGTCACCTCACCGCCGACCGGCGCCCCGGCCGTGGTCGTGGTTCGGACCCCGGTGGCCGCCATGGTCCGGGGGCTCAACGGCCTGCGTGAGGCCGTCGCCGCCGCCTTCGAATGAGCCGCGGGGCCGTCCATCACGACGGGGTGCGGATCGCCTACCGGGAGGCCGGTCCCGCCGACGGCGTGGCAATCCTGGTCCTCCACGGCTTCACCGGCACCGGCGCCTCGATGGGTCCGGCCGTGGCCGGGCTGGCGACGACCCACCGGGTGGTGAGCCCCGACCTGGTCGGTCACGGAGCCAGCGACGCTCCCGAGGCGGTGGAGGCCTACAACACCGAGGTCGTGGTCGGCCAGCTGGCGGGGGTGCTGGACCACCTGGGGGTGGAGGCCGCTCACGTGGTGGGCTACTCCCTCGGGGGGCGCCTCGGGCTCTCGCTGGCTGCGGCCCACCCGCACCGAGTGCTGCGACTGGTCCTGATCGGCACCACCGCGGGGATCGAGGATCCCGGCGAGCGGGCCCGCCGCCGGGCAGCCGACGAGGCCCTGGCGGACAGCATCGAGACCGAGGGCATGGAGGCCTTCGTCGATCGCTGGGAGCGGTCGCCGATCTTCGGGACCCAGCACGAGCTGCCCACCGAGGTCCGGGAGTCGCTCCGGGCCACCCGGCTGGCCCAGCGCCCGGTGGGGCTGGCCAACGCGCTCCGGGGCTGCGGCGCCGGGGCCATGCCGCCGCTCTGGGACCGGATCCGGGACCTGAACCGGCCCGTCCGGCTGGTGGTGGGCGAGCTCGACACCGACTACGTCCGGCTCGGCCGCCGCCTGGTCGAGGTGCTCCCGGACGCCGAGCTGTGCGTCGTCCCCGGCGTGGGGCACGCGGTCCACCTCGAAGCCCCGGCGGCGTGTGCCGAGCTGGTCGCCGGCCATCTGGCGGCGTGAGGCTCCACGCTCGCATCGACGAGCTGCGCATCGGGCTGCGAGAGCCGGTGACCACGGCCCGGGGCCCGATCTTCGAGCGGTCGGGCCACATCCTGGTGCTCCGGGACCAGGCCGGGCGGTGGGGGCGGGGCGAACTGGCGCCGCTGCCGGGCTGGTCGGAGGTGACCGGCGTCGAAGCCCTCCGCCAGCTCGAGGCCTGCGCCGACGCCCTGACCCGTGGCGAGGCCTGGCTCCCGGCTGCGGAGGCACCCGAGGTGCGGGCGGCGGTCGACGCCGCGCTCCAGACGTTGGCGGCAGCCCGGGCCGGGCTGCCGCTCTGGCAGCACCTCGGAGGTGGCCAGGGGCAGGTGACGGTGAACGCCCTGGTGGTCGGGGCCACACCCGCGGCGCTCGGTCGGGCGGCGGGCGCCGCCGTGGGCGAGGGATATCGCACCCTCAAGCTGAAGCTCGGGATGGGCGACGATCCGACCCGGGCTTCGGCGGTGCTGTCGGCGCTCGACGAAGCGGGAGCCGGTGAGGTGCTCGTGCGGCTCGACGCCAACGGGGCCTGGGGCGTCGACCACGCGGTCGCCGCCCTCGACGAGCTGGCCGCCTTGTTCGGTGACCGCCTCGAATACGTCGAGGACCCGGTGGCGACGCCGGAGGAGCTGCGCGAGGTACGGGAGCGCTCGCCGGTCCCGGTGGCGGCCGACGACCTGGCCCTGTCGGCGCTGGACGCGGTGGTGGCGGACCGGCTGGCCGAGGTGGTGGTGGTGAAGCCGCCGCTGGTGGGCGGGATCACCCCCACGCTGGAGCTGGCCCGGCGAGCCCGGGCGTCGGGGATCGACGTGGTGGTGTCGTCCCTCTACGACGGACCCGTGGGACTCGCCGCCTGGTGCCACCTGGCCGCCGCGATCGGCGGGCGTCGAGCCCACGGGCTGGGCACCGCGACGCTCCTCGCCGACGGCAGCGCCGAGCACCTGGTGGCCCGGGCCGGCGTGATCAGGCTCTGATTCGATGACCCATCACAGCTGTGTGCGGTCGATCTTGCGGGCCGGGGTGCGGGGCAGCGCCTCCCGGATCTCGATGGCGTGGGGGAGCGCGTAGCGGGGAAGCGCGTGCGCCACCAGCTCACGCAGCTCGGCGACGCTCGGCACCGGCTGGTCCGGGAGCGGGACCACGATCGCGGTGACCGCACGGCCCCACTGGGGGTCGGGCCGGCCGGTCACCGCCACCTCCCGGAAGAGCCCCAGCCCCACCAGGGCCTTCTCGACCTGGACGGGCCACACCTTCTCCGCGCCGGTGACGATGACGTCCGCCAAGCGCCCCGACACCGACAACCGCCCGTCGTCGCCGATCGAGCCCGCGTCGCCGGTCGGCAACCAGCCGTCGACCTTGGGGTCGCTGCCATCGCGGTAGGCGCGCAGCAGGGTGGGGCTGCGCAGGTGGATCTCGCCGTCGACGATGCGCAGCTCCACCCCCTCGAGCGGATAGCCGTCGTAAACGATGCCACTCCCGGCCTCGGTCATGCCGTAGCTGGCGACCGCGTTGGGGGGCAGCTCGGGCGGCATGGCCGACCCGCCGAGGAGCACGTGGCGGAATGTCGAGGTGTCGAGCCGGTCCAGGACCGCCACGACCAGCGAGACCAGGGTGACCCCGGCGGCGGCCGCGGCGGCCACCCGATCGGCGTCGAAGCGCTCGTGGACGCTCAGCGGGGTCCCGGTGTGGAGGGCCCGGGTGACAACCGACAGGCCACCGATGTGCCACACCGGCAGGCAGCACAGCCAGTGATCGCGTGCGGGATCCACGGCGAGGGCCCGGCTCGTGATGCGGGCCGAAGCGGCCACCGCGTCGTGGGTGAGCACCGCGGCCTTGGGCTCGCCGGTGGTGCCGCTGGTGGCCACGACCAGAGCGTCGCCGGGCTCGACGGGCCGTCCCTGGCGGCGGCTGGTGGTGCCATCGGCGTCGATGACGACCGAGGGAGCCACCAGGTCCAGTTCCCGGGCGCGCAGGGCCGGGGGCAGGTGCTGGTCGACGGCGAACACCGCGTTGCCCGCGTCCCATGCCCGCTGGAGCTCGTCGACGAACCGGGGGCATGCCGGCATGTCGAGGGCGATCAGCTCGGCCATGGCGCCATCATGGTACGACCCTCGTGACCTGGCCCTTGTGACACAGTTCACTTAGCAAGTGCTTGAAATAGTTTGCAAAGCGACTAGAGTCGAGAAGGTACCAATCGATCATTCACGAAGGATCCCCCGATGCCGACCCTCCTCGAGAGCGCCAAGGATGCCGCGTACACCGCGATCGGCCTCAACGTGCTCTTCCTCGACGACCTGAACGACCTGCTCTCGAGCCAGCGCCAGCAGCTCGAGGATCGCTTCTCGAGCCGGCGCGGGCAGCTCGACGAGCAGCTCGACATCGCCCGCGAGCACGGCCAGAAGGCCCGTGACCGCGTGCAGCCGATGGTCCGCCGCACGTGGGACGCTGCCGAGCCCACCGTCAACCGGCTGTCGGATATGACCCCCGGCCCGTTCGAGAGCTACGTGGACGAGGGCCTCGCGAAGGTGCGGGACTACGTCAACGGCTCCGCCAAGCCGGCCGCGAAGCCGGCCGCGAAGCCCGCCGCGAAGAAGACCACCGCCAAGAAGAGCTCGGCCCGCAAGCCGACTTCTCGCAAGGCCGCCACCAAGAGCTGATCGCTGGCGGGGCTGATGCCCCGCCCGACAGATGACGAGGGGACCTGGTTCCCAGGACCTTCGTTCTCGATGCTCCGACCTGCCCC
>JBFKRY010000122.1:0-11975 GCA_041636995.1 Acidimicrobiales bacterium
CTGTCCCACCACGCCGCTCTTCCGATCTGTCGCCTCCGGCGACGACGCGCCGAAGCTGCGATTGCGGGAGTGGTCAGAACCTGAGGGGGTCGGCGATGTCGAGGTAGATGGCCGCGATGCCGACGGTGGTGAGCAGCAGGATCACCATGTACGCGATGGGCAGCGCCTTGGCCACATCGGCGTGGTAGCGACGCCCGCCTCGGGAGCGGAGCCGCTCGTAGGTGGCGATCACCACGTGACCGCCGTCGAGGGGCAGTAGCGGCGCCAGGTTGATCAGCCCGATGAAGATGTTGATGCTGAAGAAGAACACCAGCAGCCCGGCGACCCCCTGCTCGGTGAGCTGGGCCCCGAGGCGGGTGGCGCCGACCAGCGACAGGATGCGTCCCTCGTTGTCGTCCTCGACCTGCTCGCCGCCCGCGGTGACCGTGCCCTCGCGGTCCTCGCCGAGCCGCCCGAAGAAGTCCACCAGCCCGCTGGGGCTGAAGATCTGGCCGATGCTCACCACCGTGTCCTTGGCCAGCATGCCGAAGAGCTCGAAGGTCTCCGGGACCGCCTCGAAGCCATCGAGGGTGATGCGGGGCAGGTCGGCGGGGCGAGTGGCAACACCCAGCCGTCCCAGGCCGGTCTCGTCGTTGACGCCGATCTCACCGGTCACCGAGACGATCGAACCGTCACGCAGCACGTCGAAGGTGACCCGTTCGCCGGGGCGGGGCTCGACGAAGCCGCGCATGTCCTCGAAGGTCTCGAACACGATCCCGTCGGCGCCCACCACCCGGTCGCCCTCCTCGAGCCCCATGGCGAAGGCTGCGCCGTCGACAGGGACCTCGCTGACGGTCCACTGGGTCTGGTCGCTGCGCAGGCCGCTGCTGACCAGCAGCGCGTAGATGGCCACCAGCGCCATCAGGAAGTGCATGCCGGAGCCGGCGACCGCCACGAGCAACCGCTTCGGGTAGGACTGTTGGCGGTAGGTGCGAGGCTCGTCGGCGGGGTCGACCTCCTCGAGGTTGTTCATGCCGACGACCTTCACGTACGCGCCCGCCCAGATGGCCTTGATGCCATACTCGGTCTCCCCTCGCCTGAACGACCACAGCCGGGGCCCGAACCCGAGGAAGAACTCGGTGACCTTCATGCCCCCGAACCGGGCAGCGAGGTAGTGGCCCAGCTCGTGCATGAAGATCATGAACACCAGGGCCAGGACGACGACGATGTACTCCCAGCCGGCAGCCAGGCCCAGCCACGCGAGCAGCGCGACGAGCGCGACCAGGCCGATCCAGCGACTCTCGCCGTCGGCGTCGCTCGCGGGCGCGACCTGCCGGGGGGTGCCCCGGCGGGGCCGGGAGTCGGTCGTGGTCACGTCGCGCTCACGTGTGGGTGGTCCGTCCTGTCTTCTTGTCGGCGATCAGCCGCCGGGCGAGCTCCCGAGCCCGCCGATCCACGTCGTACACAACATCGGCAGAAGTGGCCCGTGTTCCATCGAATCGCTGGAGCACCTCCCGGAGCAGGTCCGCGATACCCACCCAGGGGATGGCACCGTCGAGGAACGCCTGTACGGCGACCTCGTTGGCTGCATTCAACCATGCGGGCGCGGTCTCGCCGGCGCGGCCGGCCTCGTAGGCCAGGCCGAGGCAGGGGAACGCGTCGAGGTCGGGAAGCTCGAAGTCGAGCCGGCGGAGCTGGTGCCAGTCGATGCGCCCGAAGGAGGTGGTGATGCGGTCGGGGTACGCCAGGGCGTAGCCGATGCAGAGACGCATGTCGGGCAGCGACAGCTGGGCCACGGTGGAGCCGTCGGTGTACTCGACCATCGAGTGCACCACCGATTGCGGGTGCACCACCACCTCGATGCGGTCGTAGGGCGTGCCGTAGAGCTCGTGGGCCTCGATCACCTCCAGGCCCTTGTTCATCAGCGTCGAGGAGTCGACGGTGATCTTGGGCCCCATCGACCAGGTCGGATGAGCCAGGGCATCGTCGACGGTGACCGAGACCAGCTCGGCGCGGGACCGACCCCGGAACGGCCCGCCGCTGGCGGTGAGGACCAGCCGGCTCACCCGATCGGGTCCCTCACTGCCGGGCAGCGCGTCGTTGGCGCGCAGGCACTGGTGGAGGGCGCAGTGCTCGCTGTCGACAGGGAGGATCTCCGCACCCGGGGTGCGCCGGGCCCGCTGCACCACCGGCCCCGCGGCGATGAGCGACTCCTTGTTCGCCAGCGCCAACCGCCGGCCGGCCCCGAGCGCCGCCAGGGTGACCGGCAGACCTGCGAAGCCCACCACCCCGTTGACCACGGTCTGGGCCATCCGCGCCGCGTCGGCGAGGGCCTCGGGGCCGTGATGAACGGCCACCGACCCGCCCACCGCGTCGCGCACGGCGGCAGCGGCCTCGGCGGTGGCCATGACCACCACCCCGGGCGAGAACTCCTTCACCTGGTCGACCGTTGTTCCTACGGAGGCACCGGCTGCGAGCGCGACCACGTCGTAGGCCGCGCCCTCGGCCCGGACCACGTCGAGGGTCTGGGTGCCGATCGACCCGGTCGAGCCGAGCACCGCCAGTGTCGTGCTCACCCCGCCAATCGTACGGGCTGGCCGGCCGACCCGTTCAGCTCGGCCCCTCAGGCGGTGGCGCCGATGCTCGGACGGGTCGTCCGTCGGGGCTCGCCGTGGTCAGCTTAGGAGGCGGACCATGAAGTAGACGGTGGGCAGCACGAAGAGCATGGCGTCGAATCGGTCGAGCACCCCGCCGTGGCCCGGCAGGATGGCGCCCATGTCCTTGAGGCCGAGGTCCCGCTTCATGAGCGACTCGGCCAGGTCGCCGATGGGAGCCACCACCGCGGCGGCGATGGCGACGATCACCGCGTCGAGTACGCCGAAGGGGTCGCCGGAGAAGGGGTCGATGCCGATGATGCCGACCACCACCAGGCCGACGGCCACGGTGACCACCATGCCCCCGAGGAGGCCTTCGACGGTCTTGTTCGGGCTGGCCTCGCTCAGCGGGGTGCGGCCGATGGCCTGACCGACGAAGTAGCCGCCGATGTCGTAGCCGACCGCGAGGACGATCGCGGTGAGCACCAGCCCGAGGCCGTCGGGGCTGTCGAGCAGGATCGCGGCGTAGGACCCGAGGACGCCGATGTAGACGACCCCGAGGACCGTCACCCCCAGGTTCGGCACCGGTCGCTCGGTGGCCACTCCGAGGAGGTACCACAACCCGCCGAACACGATGGTGAGGAACAGGACCACCCCGATGGCGGGCTCGCCCCGCCAGTACACGGCCAGCGGCAACGACACCACCGAAGTGAGCCCCAGGAGCGTCGCCGGCTGGTAGCCGACCCGTCGCAGGCTGACGTAGAACTCCGAGGCGGCCAGCCCGAGCACGACGGCGATGAGCAGCAGCGTGACCGTCTTGCCGATCAGCAGGCACAGGATGGCGACCCCGCCGAGCATCACCCCGGTGGCGACCCGCTGCACCAGGTCGGCAGGAGCCGAGCCCCCGCCGCCACCACCACCACCACTGTTGGCGGGGGCAGGTCGGCGGGCCGGGGGCCGTTGGCCCCGGGGCGCGTTCTCGTAGGTGAAGAAGTCGTCCTCGACCGAGCCGCCGCCGCCGATCGGCACCTGCGGCGCCGGCGCCGGCGCAGGCTCGGCCGGGGCGCCGGTGGCCACGTCGGGATCGTCGGCCCAGCGAGGCCCGGAGCTGGTCAGCGAGGACCAGGCCGCCAGGTCGTCGTCACCCTCGGCCGCCAGGCGGGGGACCTCGCCGGTGCCGGGCTCGGTCCAGTGGGGCAGGCCATGATCCTCCTCGCGAATGATCCGCATGCCCTCCCGATCCACACCGGTGTCGCTGTCGTTCGGTTCGTTGTCCACGGGGGGACCTCCAGGTCGGCGACCGGCGAGCGGTCAGACCTCCAGTAGCTCCTGTTCCTTCTGTGCCAGCGCCGCGTTGATGGCGTCCTCGCGGTCGTGGGTGAGCTGGTCGACCTGCTTCTCGGCCCGCATCACGTCGTCGGCGGACGCCTCGCCATCCCTGCTGAGCTGCTCGAGGTCGTGGCGGGCGGCGCGGCGGGCGTTGCGGACCGCGACCCGGCTCTCCTCGGCCATGCCCTTGACCACCCTGACGAGGTCCTTGCGGCGCTCCTCGGTGAGCGGCGGGAAGTTGAGGCGCATCACCGTGCCGTCGTTGGAGGGGCTGAGGCCGAGGTCGGCGAGCTGGATCGCCCGCTCGATCGCTCCCATGGCGTTCTTGTCGAACGGCGCGATCACCAGCAGCTGAGCCTCGGGCACCGAGAAGCTGGCCAGCTGCTGCAGGGGTACCTCGCTGCCGTAGTAGTCGACGGGGATCTTCTCGACCAGCGCCGGATTGGGTCGGCCCGTGCGCACGGTGGAGAACTCCTGACGGGCATGGGTCACCGCGTTGTCCATGCGCTCGGTGGCCTCGGCGATGATCAGCTCGATCAGCTCAGTGCTCACGACCCTCCCTCTCAGCCGACCAGCGTACAGACGGGCTGACCGGCGGGTATGGACCCGGGTGCGGCGACGCGGTCCGTCGCCTCGGGCGTTCCCGAAGCCTAGTGGCCCTCCGGGCGCGACAACCGCGAGGCGGGGCCTGACCGCCCGGGTGTTCTGGCGGGGCGGTGCGTGGGAGGGTCAGTCGCCGATGTAGGCCTGCACGAAGTGGGTGATGGTGCCGCTGCCGATGCGCTGGGCCACGGTCTCCTTCTCCCCGAACATGCCCTGCTCGAGCAGCACCCGCTCCGCGAGCCACTTGTTGACCCGACCATCGACGATCTTGTCCCACGCCTGCTCGGGCTTGCCCTCGGCCTTGGTGACCCCGAGGGCGGACTGGCGCTCCCGCTCGATCTCGTCGGCAGGCACGTCCTCGCGGCGCAGCGCCGACGGCTTGGCGAAGGCGATGTGCAACGCCACCTCGTGGAGGGTCTCGGGATCGACGCCCTCGGCGACCACGACCACGCCGTTGAGACCCCGACCCTCCTGGTCGGTGTGCAGGTAGGCGTCCACCACCGAGTCGGCGTCGGCCTCGACGAGGGCGACCGTCCCAAGCTGGATGTTCTCCTTCTTGGCGATCCGCAAGTCGTCGATGGCGTCCTGCTTCTGGTCGACCGCGACTTCCCCCTCGGCCAGGACCAGATCGGCCAGCTCCTGGGTGAGGGAGACGAAGTCGGCCGCCTTGGCACTGAAGTCGGTTTCGGAGCGCAGCTCGACCAGGGCCACCCGGTTGCCCTCGCGGGAGATGGCGACGGCGCCGTCGGCGGAGGCCCGATCGCTGCGGCTGTCGGCCTTGGCCAGACCCTTCTCGCGCAACGCCTGGAGCGCAGCATCGAACTCGCCGCCGGCGGCCTCGAGGGCGCGCTTGGCGTCCATCATGCCGGCACCGCTGGCCTGGCGCAGGGCCTGGACGTCGCGTGCGGTGAACTGTCCCATGACGCTCACTCCTCCTCCTCACCGGCCGGGGACTCGCCGGCCGCGGTGTCGCCGGCGGCGGGGGGCTCGGCGCTGGCCTCGGGCGCCTCGCTGCTGGCCCCGGGCGCCGCGGCGGCGACGGGCTCGGGCGCGGCCCCGGCCTCGGGCGCTACAGCATCGCTGCTGGCCTCGGGCGCCTCGCTGCTGGCCCCGGCCTCGGGCGCCTGGGCGGCACCGGGCTCGGCCTCGGGCGCCGCAGCGGCGACGGGCTCGGGCGCGGCCCCGGCCTCGGGCGCCTGGGTCGACGCGGGCTCGGCCAGCCGCTCGGCCACGCGGGTCTCACGGGCCGCCGCAGCGGCGGCGGCCTCGGCCCGGGCCTGCTCCTGGCGCGCCGCGACCTCGGCCTCCTCCTCGGCCGAGCGCTCCATCCGAGCCTCGCCCCGCTTGGCGGCGATGAGGCGCCCCTCCTCGACGGCCTCGCAGATGATGCGGCACATCAGGTCGCCGGAGCGGATGGCGTCGTCGTTGCCGGGGATCACGTAGGTGATGATGTCCGGATCGCAGTTGGTGTCGACCACCGCGATGGTCGGGAGCCCGAGCTTGTTGGCCTCGGTGACCGCGATGTGCTCCTTCTTGGTGTCGAGCACGAACACTGCGTCGGGCAGCTTGTCCATGCTCCGGATGCCGCCGAGGTTGCGCTCGAGCTTGGCCAGCTCCCGGGCGAGCAGCAACGCCTCCTTCTTGGGCATGGCGTCGAACTCGCCGGAGTCGCGCATGCGCTGGTACTCCTTCATCTTCGCCACCCGCTTCGACATGGTCTCGAAGTTGGTGAGCATGCCGCCCAGCCAGCGCTGGTTGACGTAGGGCTGGCCGCACCGCTCGGCGAAGGACTGCACGCTGTCCTGGGCCTGCTTCTTGGTCCCAACGAACAGAACCTGGCCCTCGTTGGCCACCGTGTCCCGGACGAAGGTGTAGGCATCGACGATGTGCGACAGCGTCTGCTGCAGGTCGATGAGGTAGATGCCGTTGCGCTCGCCGTAGATGAAGCGCTGCATCTTGGGGTTCCAGCGCCTGGTCTGGTGCCCGAAGTGGACACCGGCCTCCAGAAGCTGTCGCATGGTCACGACAGGCGCCATTCGATTGTCTCCTTCCCAGCGGTTTGTCGAAGCCCGAGGCCGGCACCGCGAGCTGCGGCGACCGTGGGTGGCCAGGGGTGAGAGTGCAAGGCGGCCCGATGCCGGGCCGGCGCCGAAGTCTACCGGTACGTGCCGGGAAGCGGCACCGCCGGCTGCACGCCCGCCCCGGCCTCCGAGTGCGGCCCGACCCGGCCGGGACGCAGGACGAGCACCGGTGGGCCGGGCTCGGCGCCGGGCCCGAAGAGCACCGCCGGGTCGATGTACCGGGCTTCGCGCCGGACCCCGAAGTGGAAGGTGGTCCCGGTGGTGGCGATCACGGTGCCGGCGGTCACCGCCTGGCCGGGCGCGACGCCGATGGTGGCCACCAGCGAGTAGGTGGTCCGGAGCCCGTCGGGGTGGTCGATTGAGATGTAGCGGCCAGAGCCGACGAATCCCGCGAACGCGACGACGCCGGCCCCGGCGGCCCTGACCGGCGAACCGGCCACGGTGGCGTACTCCCAGCCCCGGTTCCCCGGACCTGCGAAGTGCCGCGGCGGCCGGAACCCGTCGACCACGTGACCGTCGACCGGCTCGACGTACTGGGCCCCCGCGGGCTCGGTCCCGGCCCAGACAGCCGTGGTGACCGCGGCCAGGGCCAGCAGGACCCCCAGCAGCGCGCGAGCGACGAAGGCCGGCGCAGCCAGGCGACCGCGTGGTGGCCCCGGCGGGGGCCCGCCGGGCACCGCTCGATGGTCGCGTCGCGGGCGGTGGTCGGGCCGGAGGTGAGCCCGGGCGCGGGAGCGGCGCGGGCAGGGGCGCGGGTCGAGAGCCATTGGGAGCCATCCCCCTCGGATGGTGGTGTGGGGTGGGGGAAGCCGGCGGCGGTGCGATCAGCCGGCAGGTCGAGCGGCCGGCGACGAGCCGCGAGCATGCGGACCGGGCCGGCGCCTCACCTGGGCTCCCGGGTCGCAGCCAGCAGCCGGGAGCGCAGCTGCAGGACCGCCTTGCCGTGGATCTGGCAAACCCGGCTCTCGCTGACGCCCAGGATGGTGCCGATCTCGGCCAGGGTCATCGACTCGTAGTAGTAGAGGCCGAGCACGGTGCGCTCGCGCTCGGGCAGCGCCAGGATCGACGCCGCCAGGATCTGGCGGACCTCGCTGGCCTCGAACTGCCCACCCGGGCCCAGGCGGTCGTCGGCGACGGTGTCGCCGACGCTCACTCCCTCGTATCCCTCGCCGGAACCGACCATCTCGTCGAGCCCGAGGATGCCGCCCCGGGCGATCTGTCCGAGCGTGGCCCGCAGCTCCTCGAGGTCCATCGCCGACCGGTCGGCGAGCTCCTCCTCGTTGGGGCTGCGCCCCTCGTCGCTCTCGAAGGAGGCCATCGCCTGCTCGATCCGTCGAGCCTTGGCCCGCACCGAGCGAGGCACCCAGTCCATGGAGCGGAGCTCGTCGAGGATCGCCCCCCGGATGCGAGGGATCGCATAGGTCTCGAACTTGAAGCCCCGCGCCGGGTCGAACTTGTCGATGGCGTCGATCAGGCCGAACATGCCGTAGCTGATCAGATCGCCCTGCTCGACGGTGGACGGCAGCCCCGTGGCCACCCGGGCCGCCACGTACTTCACCAGCGACGCGTAGTGCACGACGAGCTGGCTGTGGATCGCGTCGGAGCCGGTGCGCTTGTACTCGGCCCAGAGATGGTCGGTGTCGGCGGGCGCGGTCATGCCCGCGGATGCGTCTGCTCGAGCACTCGGCGGAGGCGCTCCTTGCTGACGTGGGTGTAGATCTGCGTGGAGCCCAGGTCGGCGTGACCGAGCAGCTCCTGCACCGCCCGCAGATCCGCTCCTCCGTCGAGCAGGTGGGTGGCGTAGGTGTGGCGCAGGGCGTGGGGGTTGACCGGCGCGGCGGCCCGGCGATCGAGGATGCGCCTGACGTCGCGCGGTCCGAGCGGGCGACCGCGCAGGTTCGAGAACAGATACGGGTGTTCGCTGGCGGTCAGCACCGGACGGCCCCGGGCCTCCCAGGCGTCGATCGCCTGCAGCGACGGCTCCGAGAGCGGGACCAGCCGTTCCCGGGACCCCTTGCCGATGATCCGGATGAGCATGCGGTCCCGGTCGATGTCCTCGCCGCGCAGACCACACAGCTCGCTCACCCGCAGCCCGCTGCCGTAGAGCAGCTCCAGGACCGCGTCGTCGCGCAACCGTCGGTGCTCGGGGTCGTCGACGATGCTGGGCCGGGGCTCGTCGAGGATCACCCGGAGCTCGTCTCGCCGCAGGACCCGGGGCAGCCGGCTGTTCCCACCCGGTGCCTGCAACCCCACCGACGGGTCCGAGGCCGTGAGCCCCCGGCGCGACGCCCAGCGGAAGTACCGACGGATCGACGACGCCTTGCGGGCCAGGGTGCGGCGGGCATAGCCCTGCTCGATGAGCCAGGCGAGGTACGTGCGCAGGTGGCGCCGCTGCACCGCAGCCGGCCCTTCCAGCCCGCGCTCGGCCGCCCACTCGGCGAGAGCGGCGAGGTCTCGTCGATACACCGCGATGGTGGCCGGCGTCACCGACGTCAGGGATCCGGCGAACTCGTCGAGCTCCCAACGCACGGCAACAGGGTACCGACATCATCCTGCCCCCAGCGGACCGGGCCCGGTCGGTTCCGTGCCATCTGGGCCGATGGGCCCCACGGCCACGGGACGGGCGACCCGCTCCAGCCAGGGGCCCCGCGACGTCACCAGACCGAGCGACCGCAGCTCCTCGACGGTGAGAGCCAGCTGGTCGACGCTCGGCGGCGACACGCCCCCGGGCGCCTGGGCTCCGGTCTCGGCGGCCCGGACCAGCTCGGCGAGGCTGGTGGGCTGCCAGCCCACCAGCTCCAGGACCTCGGCCTGGCGCTCGGTCACCACCGTGGCCGCCGCCGCTGCTGCGGGCGCGGCCACCAGTCCCAGGGCGACCAGGATGTCGTCGGGCTCGCAGAGCGGGTGACATCCATCGGCGAGCAGCTGGTTGCAGCCCAGCGACGCCAGGCTCCGGATCGGTCCGGGCACCGCGAGAACCGGCCGGCCCCGCTCCACGGCCTGCGCTGCGGTGTAGAGCGCGCCCCCTCGGGCGTGGGACTCGACCACGACCAGGATCTGGGACAGGGCGGCGATGATGCGGTTCCGGGCCGGGAACCGCCAGCGCTCGGGGCGGGATCCGAGCGGGGCCTCGCCACAGACGAGCCCCCGCTCCGCAACCCGGGCCCACAGCTGGCGGTTCTGGCTCGGGTAGGGCGAGTCCAGCGCGGTGCCCACCACGGCGAGGGGCGGGCAGGCCTCGGCAGCGAGGGCACCAGCGTGGGCCGCGGCGTCGATGCCCAGCGCCAGCCCCGACACCACCTGCACCCCGTTGGCTGCGAGCAGGGCCCCGATCTCGGCGGCCAGGTCGACGCCGTAGCGGGTGCACCGTCTGGTGCCCACCACACCCACCCGGCGAGGCTGGAGGCAGCCGGGGTCGCCGAGCGTGAAGAGCAGCGCCGGCGGCTCGGGGTCGCCCACCAGCGGCTCCGGGTACCCAGCCGAGTCGGGGCCCAGGACTCCGATCCCGGCGGAGCGGTAGGACTCCCACACCGCGGCGACGTCGGTGCGGCCCAGGTGACGCCGCCACTCCTGGGCCAGGGGCTCACCGGCGATCTGCCGGGCGATGCGATGACCGGAGGCCACTGCGGCCCAGGCCTCGGCGGGCTCCCAGCGCTCGAGCAGGCGATGGGCGCGTGCCGGGCCGAGCCCCGGCAACGACAGCAACCCGGCGAGCCAGGCCTCGGGTGGCAGTGGCTCGCTCACGATGCCTCCCTGAGGGCCGGCGCGCGATCGTCCAGCGCGGCTCGCAGCGCCAGGGCCGCGGCCACGTCGTGTTCGCCCAGGGGACCGTCGCGCCCGGCGAGATCGGCGACGGTGCGGGCGACGCACCTGACCCGGTGCAGCCCCCGCGCGCTCAGCCGGCCGTCCTCGACGGCCCGGACCAGGATGGCCTTGGCGGCCGGTGCCAGCGGCGCCAGGTCGTCCATCCGGTCGGGGGTCAGGACCACGTTGCTGCGCATGCCCCGCGTCGCCGCGATCTCTCGCGCCCGGGCCACCCGGGCCCCGACCACGGCCGACGACTCCGCCGGGCGGGGTGAGAAGAGATCGGCCGCCGCCGGCCGGGCGACGTGGACCCGTAGATCGAACCGGTCCAGCAGGGGGCCCGAGAGCCGGCGCCGGTACCGGGACCGGGAGGCGTCGGAACAGGTGCACGCACCCGGGGTGCTCGCAGCGCGGCGCCCGCACGGGCAGGGATTGGTGGCCCCCACCAGGATGAAACGAGCGGGCAAGGTGATCGAGCCCGAGGCCCGGCTCACCCGCACCACCCCTTCCTCCAGGGGTTGGCGCAGGGCGTCGAGCACGGTGGCCGGGAACTCGGCCAGCTCGTCGAGGAACAGCACGCCGCCGTGAGCGCAGCTGATCTCGCCGGGACGCAGCCGGCGATGGCCCCCGCCGACCAGCGACACCGTGGAGCTGGTGTGGTGCGGGGCCCGGAAGGGCGGGGTGTCGACCAGCCCGCCCGCGGGCAGGGCCAGGCCGGCTGCGGAGTGCACGGTGGTGACCTCGAGGGCGTCGGCGATGGAAAGGGCGGGCAGGAGGCCGGGGATCGCCTTGGCGATCATCGTCTTTCCCGCACCCGGGGGCCCGACGAGCAGCAGGTGGTGGCCACCCGCGGCCGCGATCTCGGCGGCCCGGCGGGCGACCGGCTGGCCCTGGACGGTCGCCAGGTCGACGAGGGCTTCCGGTGGCGCCGGATCGGGGGCGCGAGGCGAGCGGGGCCAGCACGACTGGCCGCGCAGCACCGCGACCAGCTCGGCCAGGCTGGCTGCGGCGCGAACCCGGCGACCGGCGACCAGCGAGGCCTCGGCCCGGTTGGCCGGCGCGACGACGGTGGTGCCCGCGTCGGCTGCAGCGGTCAGCGGCAGCGCACCCGGCACCGGTCGCAGCGAGCCGTCGAGGCCCAGCTCGGCGATGAAGGCCAGATCGGCGACCGCGGCCCGGCCCAGCTCGCCCGAGGCGACCAGCACTCCGACGGCGATGGCCAGGTCGAGGCCGGCGCCGGACTTCGGGACGCCCGATGGAGCCAGGTTGACGGTGACCCGGCTCATCGGCCACTCGAAGCCGCTGGTCTGGACCGCGGCCCGGACTCGATCGCGCGCCTCCCGGCACGAGGCATCGGGTAGGCCGACGACGGTGAAGCCGGGCAGGCCCCGGCCGACGTGGACCTCGACCGTGATGGGCCGGCCCCGGACCCCGTGGAGCGTGGCCGAACGAACGGTGGCCAGCATCCGTGACCTCCTCGACGCAGTGGATGGAGGAGAGCCGTGACGTCGGCCCGCGAACGGTGAGGGAAGCGTATCGAGGGGGTACGACAATCTTGTTCGCCGCCCGACGCTTGTCGGGCGGC
>JBFKRY010000123.1:0-11776 GCA_041636995.1 Acidimicrobiales bacterium
CGGCGGACCCGCAGGCCCCGACCAGCACCGCGAGCACGACCGCCAGGACGAGGGGCAGACGGGGGGTGGTGTGCATGGGACTGAGACGTGGTCGAGAGGGCGAGGGTTCCGCAGCCAGGGGGTTGCGAGGGGGGTCAGCGGAGCGATGCCAGCGCCGCCAGCCCGTCGGCGCTGCCCGAGAAGATGACCGCCAGGATGGATGCCAGCATCACGAACACCAGCAATCCGGCGATGACCCGCTGGGTGCTCCGCTGCATTGCCACGACGGAAGTCTAGTGGTGCGGCCGTCCGCAGGGGATCACGAGGCCGTCGCCGCCGGGCGTCGGCGTTCCCACCACGACCAGCAGGTCATGACCGCAGCGACGTACAGCCAGCCGGCGACGATGTCGGCCACCCAGTGCTCGCCGGTGAGCACCAGGGTGAAGGCCATGGCCGCGGCGTACAGCGCCAGCAGCGCCCGCCCCACCGCCCCGCGGCGACGCCAGAAGAACCAGGCGATGAAGAGCGCGAAGCCCGCGTGCATCGACGGCAGGGCGGCCACCGGGTTGGCCACCGCCCGGCCCTGCTCGATCACCGGCTCCACGAGCCCCAGCCCGACTCGCTCCCAGCCCCGGAACGGGGAGCGCTCGACGGGCCCGATGACGCCCCGCTCGGCCGCCATCCACGGCGGCGCCGCGGGCACCAGCACGTAGGTGGCCACCGCGATCGCACCCAGGGTGAGGAGGCGCTTGGTGTAGCGCAGCCAGGCGGGCCGGTCCTGGTACCACAGCAGGGCGCCGGCCACCAGCACCCCGAAGAAGTGCGAGACGTACACGAACGAGAGCGGGACCTGCCACCACGGCGCCTGGCCCTGCTGGTCGAAGGCGTCCTGCAGGCGGACGGTGGGGATCTCGCCGAGGCCGATCGTCCGATCGAGATCCGCGAGCCCGTCCATCAGGACCGGGCGCCCGACCCCGTCGGCGAGACCGGCCGAGTACCGGTACGCCAGCAACAGCAACGCGAACAGCGCCCAGTCGCGGCCGAGGCCGCGCAGCCGGTCGAGGCCATCGCCGGCCACCGCCACTGCGAGGACCCCGAAGAGCCAGCCCAGGATCGCGATCCGCTCCACGGGCAGGCCCACGGCGAGCACCCACACGAGCGACGCCAAGAGGTAGATCGAGACCAGCCGGAGCCGGCGGTCGGCGGCGTGAGCCCGTGTAGCGCGGGCCCGGGGCGCGGGCAGCCCCTCGGCGTCGGTGACGTCTGCCATCGGCTCCAATCGGCACCGAGCGCGGGGCCGTTGAGCCGGCAACGACCGTGACGAACCCTCCAGGGCCGTTGCGATGCTTACGTCGCGGTGTGGGCCGGGTTTCGATCAGGTGACGATCGGTGGGGGCGCGCGGACACGGGCGCGGATTTCTGCTGCGCTGGTCAGGTCCGCAACCGACGGGTTGCACGCTGGTCGAGCCGGCCCAGGGCCTCGGGAGGGGGAGCCCCGGGCCGGCTCGACGGCGTTCGGTAGTCTCGGTGCCCCCGCGCTCCACCCCGACCGGAGGCAGACACATGCGCGCAGTGGTGCTGGAAAACCATGGCGGACCCGAGGTGCTCACGATCCGCGACGTGCCCGAGCCGGTGCCGGGCCCCGACGAGGTCCTGGTGCAGGTGCGGGCCACCGCGCTCAACCGGGCGGACCTGCTCCAGCGGATGGGGCTCTACCCGGGGCCGCCGATGGACCACGAGATCCCGGGCATGGAGTTCGCCGGCACCGTGGCCCAGGTGGGGGAGCGGGTGCGCGACCGGGCGGTGGGCGATCAGGTCATGGGAATCGTGGGCGGGGGCGCCTACGCCGAGAAGCTGACCGTGCACGAGCGCCAGACCATGCCGGTGCCCGCCTCGGTCGGGATCGACGACGCGTCGGCCATCCCCGAGGTCTGGATCACCGCCTTCGACGCCCTCGTTGTCCAGGCCGGGCTCACTTCGGGCCGCACCGCCCTGGTGCACGCCGGGGCCTCCGGGGTGGGGACCGCCGCGATCCAGATCGCCCGCGCGATCGGGGCTCGAATCGCGGTGACCGCGTCGGCGGGGAAGGTGGACGCCTGCCGGGCCCTGGGTGCGGACCTGGCGATCGACTACACGACCGAGGACTTCGTCGAGGCCGTCGGCGAGCTGACCGGGGGCGAGGGCGCCGACGTCATCCTCGACGTGGTGGGCGGCGACTACCTGGCTCGCAATCTGGCCTGCGTGCGCACCTGCGGCACCATCATCCAGGTGGGGGTGATGGGTGCGGGCAACCCCGAGATCGATCTGGGCCGGCTGCTGCGGGGTCGCATCAGGCTGATCGGGACGGTGCTGCGGGCCCGACCCCTGGAGGAGAAGATCGCGATCACCCGGCGCTTCGCCGAGGAGGTGCTGCCGCTGTTCGATCGGGGAGTGCTCGAGCCCGTGATCGACCGGCGCTTCCAGCTCGACGAGATCGCGGCCGCCCACGAGCACATGGCCGCCAACGCCAACGTGGGGAAGATCCTGATCGACGTCGGCTGAGGGTCGTCAGGACGGGAGGCGTCAGGTCACGCCCAGGGCGGCGCGGAGGCCGTCGAGGTCCTCGGCGCCGAAGACCACCCGCGAGCCGGTGGCCACGTACACGAGGTCGAGGTTGATGCCCGCCTTGGCGACCTTGCGGGCCATGTCGGCGAGCTCGCCGGGCTGGTCCTTGGCCTGGACCACCACCACCTCGCGCTCGCTGGTGATCGCCTGGTTGGTGATCGCCAGCGCGTGCTTGGCGGCTTCGGCGTGGGGAACGAGGATGTGCAGCTGGGCCCGCTCGGCGGCCCCCGTGCAGGTGGCGGCGGCGATGTTGACGCCGGCGTCGCTGATGGCGGCCGCCACCCTCGCCAACGCCCCCGGCTCGTTCTCGACCTCGATCACGAGATCACAGGACATGGATGGCGAACCTCCTGTGTCGACGATGGGTCACCACCCGCATCATCGCGCACCATGCGCGAAACCGCCCCAGGGGTGTCGCCCGGTACGGTCGCCGGGATGGCCGCACCCGACGTCGATGCCCAGATCACCTTCCTGTTCGTCGAGGACCTCGAGCGTTCGGCTGCGTTCTACGGCGAGACGCTGGGTCTCGAGCTGGCGCGTGATCAGGGTGCGTGCCGCATCTACCGGACGACCGGCGCTGCCTACCTGGGGCTCTGCGACCACCGGCCGGCTGCGCCCGGTGCTGTGATCGTGACCCTGGTGGCCGACGACGTCGACGGCTGGGCCGACCGCCTCGCCGGCGCCGGTCTCGCCGTGGACGGGCCTCGAGCGTCGGAGGCGTTCGGCATCTACCACTGCTTCGTGACCGACCCCGACGGTCACATGGTGGAGATCCAGCGCTTCGACCAGCCCCTCTAGGCGGGGACTGATCAGCTCAGCCGCCCAGGCGCCACACCAGCAGCACCAGGGCCACCATGACAGCCAGGTTCGATGCCCACGCAGTCCACAGCCATCGGGCCACGTCGAGCCGCAGCGCGCCCATCTGAGCCGCCATCTCGCCGGTGAGCTCGGCCCGGAGGTCGGCCATCTCGGTGCGGAGGTCGGTGCGGAGCTCGGCCATCTCGGTGCGGAGGTCGGCCCGGAGCTCGGCCATCTCGTTGCGGAGGTCGGCTCGGAGCTGGGCCATCTCGCCGCGCAGCATGATGGTGTTCGCCTGCATGTCGGTTCTGGTCACCAGCTCGCTCGATGGCGAGCGGGGCAGCAGCTCCATGAGCACTCCGGCGCTGTCGGGGCCGATCGCTCCGGCGAGCTCGTCGTAGAGGCCTCGCCGGTCCTCCTCTGACTGGGACATGGTCTCACTTCGTCGATGGTGGCGTCGAGGGAGAACGTCTGCGGCGCCGGTCCTCCGAGCGGCTGATGGCTCACCGTACCCGCAGGCCCGCCGGGTCAGCTGCCGTCGGTGAGCTCGGCGGTGCCAGTGGCCTCGATGGCGACGCCTCGGTTGCGGGTGATGCGGCCGAAGATCAGCTCGGCCCGGGATTCGATGGTGACGGTGACGGTGGGGTTGCCGTCGGCGTTGGTGCCGATGGTGACCGCGGGGAGGCCGGCTTCGGGCGGGAGGTCCTGGCCGGAGACCGAGGCCAGGACTGCCTCACGGACCCGTTCGGGGTCGAGGGCCAGGTCGCCGTGGCGACGCAGCCGGTCCTGGTCGAGGCCGTAGGTCACGGCGTCGTTGGCGGCCGAGTCGGTGGCGTCGGCGAGGCGGCGCTGTTGGAGCCACACGTTGCCGAGGTCGACGGCGATGGCGCCCAGCAGCACCACGACCAACAGCCCGACCGGGAACAGCAGCAGCACCCCGCCCCGCTCGGACCTCATGGCGAGCAGACCGCCTCGCCGTCGAGGCCGCTGCGGAACGGGTCGACGATCTCGCTGTGGCTGGCGGTCACCTCGAAGCCGTGGCCCCAGCCGAAGCCGCCGGGGAGACTGATGGCCGGCACCCGGTACGAGTAGGTCACCCGGACCCGGCCGCAGCGTCGGAACTCGCCGTCGATCCTGGGCCCGACCAGCCCGGCGGGGTCGAGGCCGGTGCTCGCGGCGAATGCCGCCCGGCCTGCGGCGACTGCAGCCGCGGCGCTGCCGTCGGACTCGACGAGGGTGCGGGTGGTCTCCCGGGCCGCCGAGGCGACCGCCATCTTGGTGTCGACCACGGCCCAGGCGTTGAACATCACCAGCATCCCGAACACGAACACGACCACCCCGAAGAGCATCCCCTCGGCACCGGCGACGAAGCCGGCGTCGCCCTGGAGGCGGCGCTGGTCAGTCCTCGATGAACACTTCACGCCGGATCTCGAGGGAGCGGTCGATGGTGCCGAACGGCAGCGCCCGGGCCCAGCGCTGGGGCAACAGGGTGGGGTTGGTGCCGGCGATGTCGACGACCACCACCCCCTCGCCGGGGGGGACGGTGATGGCCACGTCGGCGTCGTAGGAGCCCACGCTGCGCTCGAAGCGCGACACCGCGGCGCCGGCGTCGCCGGTGCGAGCCGCGATCCGGCCGGCGTCGTAGGCCGCGCCGGTGATGACCGAGGTCGCGTACAGGCTCCACATGAGCTGTACCGCCAGGAGCAGGAACACCAGGAAGAACACCAGCCCGAACGCGGACGCGAAGACGCCGGCGCCGCGCTGGGCGCCGGGGCGAGGCACCCGCTCAGCCGCCGCCGATCTGGCCGATCTGGTTCTCGGCGGCGTCGGTGGTGTTGTTGAACAGGGCGTCGAAGGCGCCGTAGGCGACGACGCCGAGCGCGGCCATGATCAGCACCGCGATGGCCACGGACACGATGCCCTCGCCCCGGTGGCCGAGCCGGCCGGTCACTGCGGTCCGCCAGGCGGCGATGGCCACCGCGATCCTCGTCCCGAGTTGCATGATGCTGTTCCTTCCTGTGGTGGTGGGTTGTGGTCGGTCGTGTCTGGGTCAGGCTGCGGAGAACGTGCGCATGGCTTGGATGAAGGGGATGGCGATCAGGATCGTGCCCGGCACCAGCGCGGCCACGGCCACCGGGATCCAGACCTGCTGGTCCTTTCGTTCGATGGCCTCGATCAGCTCCCGGTGGGCGTCCCGGCGCACCGCCCGGGCCTCGTCGCTGATGAGCCGGCCCAGGTCGCCGGCCTCCTGGTTCAGGCCGAGCACCGACACCAGGCGGTGCAGGGCGTCGACGTCGGCGAGCTCGGCCCACTCGCGCAGCGCCTGGATCTCCGACAGTCCCTGGCGCATGCGGGCCAGGACCATCTGCAGGTCCTCGGCGACCACGCCCCGGCCCCGCCCGGCGATGCGGTGCATGGCGGCACCGAGGCTGTAGCCGGCACCGAGCAGCATCCCGAGCTGTTCGGCGACCACGGGCAGCTCCCGGAACAGGCGGGCCTGGCGGGCCTGGGAGGCGGCCACGACCCGCTGCTCGGCGACGAGGAACACCAGCAGCGGGGCGATGAGCGCGACCAGGACCGTCAGCGGGGCCGGCAACCCGATGAGCGCCGCCGCCGTGGTGCTGGCGGCGAGCGCAGTGACGGTCAGGCCCACCTGCCGGGTGCGGAAATGGCCGGCGTCGAGGGGGGAGTGGAGCCGCTGGAGCCTGCGGTCGAGGTCCTCCGACACCCCGAACAGCCGGGACAGGGCGCTCCCCACGCCCTGGGAGAGTGGGGCCACCACGTCGCGGAACGACTCGACCGAGAGCAGGCCCCGCCGTGCCGTGACCCCGAAGCCCCCGGGGGTGTAGGGGCGGAGCCGATCGGCGAGCGGCCGCCGGGCGAACCACCGCAGCACCGAGAGCTCCAGCGCCAACCCGACGAACAGGACCATGGCGAAGAGCAGCTCCGGGCGGGTCACCGCGATCCCTCCGTGGCTTCCGGGATCTCCGGGAACACCCGCTGCTCCTCGGGCAGCCGCATGATGTGGGTGGCCGCGGCCCAGCACCCGATGGTCAAGAGGAGCGCGACCACCACCAGCGCCTGTCCGTAGCCGGTGGCGTAGGCGGCGCGGCCGTCGCCGATGGACATCCCCACCAGCGCCATCCCGATCGGGACCAGCACCGTGAACCAGCGGGCGAACCGGGCCCCGGCCTGGCGGGCCAGGGCATCCTTGCGGCCCTGGGTGTCGGTGACCCGGTCGTCGGCGAGGGCGGCGAGGCGCCGGTCGAGGTCGGTGCCACCGAGCTGATGGGCGACCAGCAGGGTCTCGCAGGCGATGTCCGCGGTGGGGTCGGCCAGGCGCGCTTTGAGGGTGTCCAGGGTGCGCTCGAAGTCCGTGGACAGCAGCCACTCCCGCTCGGCGGCTGCGAACGCCGGGCGCAGCTCGACCGGACCTCGGCGGCCCACCTCGAACAGGGCCTGGGGCACCGAGCGCCCGGCGCTGCCGGTCATGACCCGCATCTCCTCGATCATGCGGGGCCAGGCCTCCTGGGCCCGGGTCCGCAGCCGCCGCCGGCGGGCCCGATGCGAGGCCAGCGGCGTGGCCGCCAGGAACGAGCCGACCACCAGCGCCGGCACCAGCCCGCCGAACATCGTGAACGCCACCAGGGCCCCGGCGACGAAGAGCCCCAGCACCGCCAACAGGAACTGCGCCAGCCGCACGTCGGCCAGCCCCGCCTGGGTGAACCACTGCGCCGACCGCGATGCCGTCCTCGGGCCGGCCGGGGTCGGGCGGGGGCCGAGCGCCGGCCCCGACCACCCGTGGGCGACCGAGGTGTAGAGGTAGAACACCCCCAGCCCCCCGATCAATGCGAGGACCAGCTCGATCATCGGGCCACCGTGGTCGGGCTGGCGCCCGGCGCGAGGAGCTCGTGGATGTCGTGGCCGTGCTCGGTGAGCCGGCGCACCAGCCGGACGGGCAGCTGGCCGGTCCAGCGCAGCGGCTGGTCCTGTCGAGGTCGCTCGAAGAGCTCGGTGACCGTGAACTGGGTGGCGTGGTCGCCGCCCTGGAGGTCCTCGACTGCGATCACGTCGGTGACCCGGGGACCCCAGGGGGTGCGTGCGCAGTGCACCACCAGGTCGATGGCCTCCGACACCAGCGTGTTCAGGGCGGACATCGGCAGCTCGGTGCTGGTGTCGGCGAGCTGGCACACGAACCGCAGCCGGGTGAGCGCCTGGCGGGCCGACCCGGCGTGGATGGTGGTGAACCCGGCCACCCCCGAGCTCAGCGTGAGCAGCAGCGGCAGCGCCTCGCGGTCTCGGACCTCGCCGACGATGGCGACGTCGGGGGCCATGCGCAGGAACCCGGTGACCAGGCGGCGCAGGTCGATGGGGTCCCGATCGATGCGGGCGGTCCGGGTCTGCATGGAGGCCACGTTGGCGACGGGGACGTCGGCTTCGAAGACCTCCTCGGCGATCACCACCCGTTTGGTGGGGTCGATCTCGGCGGCGCAGCACGACAGCATCGTGGTCTTGCCCGAGCCGGGGGCGCCGGAGAACACGATGCTGTGGCCGCTGGCCACCGTGGCCGACAAGAAGCGGGCCACCACGGGTTCGAGCATGTCCCGATCGACCAGCTGGGCCAGGCTGGTGAAGGCCACCCCGGTGAACTTTCGGATGTTGACCATGAGATGGCCGCCTCGGGCGATGTCCTGGTGGACGATGTGGAGGCGGGCTCCGTTGTCGAGCTGGGCGTCCTGGAGGCCCAGCGACGGGTCGAGCTTGCGATGCGAGCTGGAGGCGTCGTCGAGGAGCTTGGTGAGGGTCCGGACGACGTGGTCGTCGTCGTGGAAGGCCTCGTCGTGGTAGCCCGAGGGGCCGGTGTGGCGTTTCACGAAGATCGCGTCGGGAGCGTTGACCATGATCTCCCAGACGTCGTCGTCGGCGAGGAGGTCGGTGAGGGGGCCGTAGCCGGCGAGGTTGCGGTAGGCACGTTCGGAGAGGCGGGCGGTGTCGGTGAGGGCGAGGGGGCGGAGCCCTCGTTTGTGGTCGTCGTTCCAGCGGGTGATCTGGTCGTCGATGAGGGCTCGCAGCCCGGCTTCGCCGTCGGCGCAGGCGGGGTCGAGGGTCAGGTTCTTGGCCCGGGCCTGGACCTCGCGCTCGATCTCGACCAGGGGCGCCACCTCCGCTCCGGCCGCCATCAGCGGCTGCCTCCGGGCGCGGCGGGGGCCGCGGCCTCGAGGATCTGCTGCACCGCCGGGTCTCCCTTCGACGCTCTTCGCTTCCCACCTTCACGGAGCGCCGAACGGGTAGCGGTGGCGAGGGCCCGCCGGGCTCAGCTGGCGGCGACCGGCGGCCTCCGCCCGAAGTGGCACGAGTCTCGCGCACCGATCGGGTGACGGTCCACGGCCTCGTGTGTCTGCGGTGTGGAATATATCGAGATAACACTACACGACACAAACAGTACGCCGACGCCCGGACGGTCGTCGTCCACGGTCAGGGCGTGCTGCACGACACCCCGGCGGTGAAGGCCGCGGCCGTCCAGGTGTCATCGGGTGGCGTGCCGGGCTGGGTGGGCGTGTTCTGGTCGAAGAAGCCGGGCGGATACAACCAGCCGCGCAGTCCGCCGGTCCTGAACAGCGGGCTGCCGTCGCCGTCGACGGCGAACCAGTAGAGGTCGACGGCGAGGTCGGGCTCGCTCGAGACGAACAGGCGGTCCGCGTAGACCGCTCGAAGCTCGCCGAGCGTCCCTCCCGCGGACGCGCCGTCCACGGTGAGGATGGGCGATGTCGGCCACAGGCCGTAACCCGCGAAGTACGGGGTGGCCACGGTCCCGCCGGGTGCGGACAGGTCACCATCCCAGTCGGTGAACACCGCACCCAGCGACCCGGTCCACTGCAACAGCCGGGCCATGCGGCCCGGACACCCCGGCCACAAGGGCTCGTTCGCAGGATCGGTCGGGTCTGCCCAGCCGGTGTCGACGTCAGGCGCGCCGAGCGCCGTCGTCAACGCGGTGATCGCCCCCTCGGCCTCGTCGCCGAAGGTGACGACTCCCAGGCCGTCGGCGCTCGCGACCACCGGACCTGGTGGCGGCGGGGGCGCGGGTGTCGGCTCGGTCACGGTGGCCGTCGGAGTGGGTTCGGTCACGGTGGCCGTCGGAGTGGGTTCGGTCACGGTGGCCGTCGGAGTGGGTTCGGTCACGGTGGCCGTCGGAGTGGGGTCGATCACGGCCGCGGTTGGCGCGGCGGTGTCGTCGTCGCCGCCATCACCGCAGCCGACCACGACCGTGCCCATCGCCGCAGCGAGCCCGAAGACGACGAGTCGGAGCGATCTCACGCCGACCACGATCGCCGCGCTGGCGCTACGACGGCAGAGACCAAGGTCCCGCGCCGATTGGCCGACGACTCGGAACGTTGGCCACTGTGCTCGGCGGTCGCGCTCGGCGAGATTCGCGCGATGGCGCTCACCCGGCCGCGCCCAGCTGTCGTCGTGGCGACCGGCGGCGAGCCCCGGGGCACCGTCAGCCCGTGCCCTCGGCGGGCAGGTCGTCGTGGTACCGGCCGAGGCTCCCGGGACTGACGGGGACGGCCGGGGCCGGAGCCGGGCGCGGGTCGAGGCGCTTCAGGGCGGCGGCGACCGCGGCGGCCAGCGGGCGGCTGAGCGAGCTGTGCAGGCGGATGCCGTCGCGGACCGAGTCATCGAGGCGGCGGCGCTCGGGCAGGTACAGCGGCGACGGCAACGTGGTGCTGATCGGCGCCACCAGCTCGCCGAAGGCCGCGGTGATCTCGCTGCGCTGGCGGGCGGAACGGCCCGAGCGGTTGACGACCGGCAGCAGCCGCGCCGGGTCGACGCCGAAGGCGACGAGATCGGCGATCACTCGGACCAGGTCGTGCACGCCCTTGACGGTGGGGTTGCCCACGGCGACCACCAGGTCGGCCCGCCCGGCGGCGGTCCGGGCCAGGGAGTTGCGCTCCTCGATGTCGACCGAGCCGGTCTCGTCCTCACCGTCCAGCTCGGCCTCGATGTCGGCGACCACCAGCCGGTGGGCGGCCAGCAGGCTGTCGAGGGTCGCGGCCAGGGCCCGGGGGCGCAGCACCGACCAGTCCCGGGGCCGGCGCAGCCCCAGCAGCAGCCGGTAACCGCGCTCGGGCGCGGCGAAGGTGGTGGCCCGGACCTCGGCGGGGGTGGGGCTGCCGCTGCGGTGGGCGTCGACCAGCTCCTGGAGCCCGGGCACGACGTCCCGGGCATCGTGGAGCATGGCCAGGTCGGCTCGGAGGGCCAGATCGGCCAGCAGGATCAGGTCGGTGTATCGGGGGTCGTCACCGAGGCCCTGGGCCAGGGCCATGGCCAGCGTCGAGGATCCGGCGCCGGCACCGCCGGTCACCGCCAGCAGCCGCCCCGACCAGCCCGGCGACGCCGGGGGCTCGCCGGCGGTGGCCGGACCGCCGCCGGCGCGCTCGATGAGGCGCCCGTGGCGGTCGAGCTCGTCCATCAGCTCGTGGCGCTGGAAGCTCTCGGGCAGCACCGCGGTGGCGCCCAGGCCCACCCAGTCCCGGGTGGTTCGCCCGTCGCCCACCACCAGGACCGCCGCCCCGGTGTCGGAGGCCAGGTCGAGCAGATCACGGTCGATGCCCACCAGTCCGGCGTCGAGCAACACCGCCGAGAAGGAGCGGCCCGACTCCAGCCGGGCCCGCAGCTCCTCGACCGAGACGCACTTGACGAAGTCGACGGGGATGGCCGCAGCGGTGGCCCAGCGACCCACCTCCCGGAACCAGAACGAGCGCACGTTTGCCAGGCCCACCACCACGTAGCGGCCGCTGCCCATCAGCCGCCTCCTCCGGTCGCGGCCCCGGCCCCGGCGCCGCAGTAGCTGCCGGCGGATCGGAGGTCCTGGGCTCGGGTGGCCCGCACGATGGTCACCTCGGACTGGTCGACGGCGAACACCAGCCCGAGCACCGCCTGGTCCTCGGGGACTGCGACGGTGACGGTGTAGGCGCCGCCACCGGTGAGGATCTCGTCGTCGACCGCGCCGGCGCCCACGACCCGGGCCCCCGCGGCCACCACGGTGGTGCAGCGCTGCCTACCCGGCGGCGACGCGTCGACGTCGAGGGTGGCGACCACGTCGACGAGCTCGCCGGGTTGGAGCCGGCCACCCAGGGCCCGGGCCCGGTCGATCGAGAAGGAGACCTCGAAGGTGGCCGGGGCCGCGGGGTCCTGACCCGGCGCGGGCTGGAGGACGGTGCCGTGCTGGAGCAGCTGGCCCGGTAGCAGGGTCTGCACCGCCACCGCGCCGACGGCCTCGGCCTTGGTCGTGAGGGTCCGGTCGGCCAGCTCGCCGAGGTCGAGCCGGCGGATGGCGAGGTCCTCCTCGGCGATGACCTGCCCGGCGGGCACGGTGCTCGCCACGACCACGTAG
>JBFKRY010000124.1:0-11740 GCA_041636995.1 Acidimicrobiales bacterium
ATGCAGCAGCAGGCCGAGGTCATCCTCGGCAGCTGAGCCGGGGCGAGTCCGATAGTGTCCGGTGGCGGCGCCAGCCGCCACCGGCACGATCACGAGTGGGGGAGATCAATGGCAACCACTGCCACGCAGACGCCCGCGCCCGAGGAAGTGCCGCGACCAGCGCCGAAACCCCGGCGCCGCAGCACCCAGTTCAGCGGGCGGGACCGCTGGGTGTTCCTGGCCATGGTGGGGATCCCCACCTTCCTCCACGTGGCCCTGGTGTGGATACCCACCCTGGGCTCGATCGTGCTGTCGTTCACGGACTGGAAGGGCATCCGGTTCTCGGACATCAACTGGGTCGGCTTCCTCAACTACGAGCAGATCTTCACGGTCTTCGAGAAGGACTTCTTCCAGGCCGTGATCAACAACGCGGTCCTGCTGGTGTTCCTCTTCATCGGCCCCACGATCTTCGGGATGTTCCTGGCGTACTCGCTCGACAAGAACATCCGGGGCACCCGCGTCTACCAGAGCGTCTTCTACACCCCGGTGGTGCTGTCGCTGGCCGTGGTCGGCTTCATGTGGCAGAGCGTGATCTACTCCACCGAGAACGGCCTGGCCACCGAGCTCTTCGGCGGCGGCGAGCCGGTCGACTGGATCGGCAACCAGTCGTTCCTCATCCCCTTCGGGGACACCTACGGGATCTCCAAGAACTTCGTGGCCATCCTCGTGGCCATCGCCTGGCGCCACACCGGCTACATCATGGTGCTGTACCTGGCGGGGCTGAAGAGCGTCGACAACTCCCTCAAGGAGGCCGCCGCGCTCGACGGTGCCAGCGAGTGGCAGACGTTCCGGCTGGTGACGTTCCCCACGCTCAAGCCCATCAACGTGGTGATCGCCGTGATCACCGTCATCGAGGCCCTGCGGGCCTTCGACATCATCTTCGTGCTGAACACCCCTCGGAAGACCGAGGTGCTGTCGATCCTGACCACCAACAACCTGTTGGGTGAGGGCGGCGGCAACGTCGGACGGGGGTCGGCCTACGCCACCATCTTGTTCCTGCTCTGTCTCGGGTTCGTCATCTGGTACGTGACCAACCACTACCGGCGCACCCAGGAAGGGGCGGAGTCCTGATGACCACCACTACCGCTCCCACCACCGACGCAGCCCCGGCCCCGAGCGCCGCGACCTTCGTCCAGCGCAAGCGCCCGCTCACATGGAAACGGGTCGTGCTGTACGTCTTCCTCACGCTGACCGCGCTGGTGTGGCTCGTCCCCATCCTCGGGGCGGTGTACTCGTCGTTCCGGCCCTTCAGCGAGACCGTCCGCGACGGCTACTTCTCGGTCCCCGACTCGGTGACCCTCGACAACTACCGCAACGCCTGGACCGACGGCGACATCCTGGGCCGCTACTGGAACACCTTCCTCATCCTGGCGCCGGCGCTGATCCTCACCCTGTGGTTCTCGAGCATGGTGGCGTTCGCGGCCAGCCGGTACAGCTGGAAGTTCAACATCTTCTTCCTGGTGCTGTTCACGGCCGGCAACCTGTTGCCCCAGCAGATCATCATCCAGCCGCTGTTCCAGATCTACAACCGGATCCCGCTGCCGGACTTCATGTCCAACTCCGGCAAGCTCAACGGCAGCACCTGGGGGCTGATCCTGATCCACGTGGCGTTCCAGAGCGGGTTCTGCACCTTCGTGCTCAGCAACTACATGAAGCTGCTGCCGAAGTCGCTGAACGAGGCGGCCCGCATCGACGGCGCCGGGGTCTGGGTGCTCTACAAGGACATCATCATGCCGCTGACCCGGCCGGCCCTCGCCGCGCTGGCCACCCTCGAGTTCACCTGGATCTACAACGACTTCTTCTGGGCCGTGGTGCTCGAGCAGCAGGGAGACGACCGGCCGATCACGTCGTCGCTGGCCAACCTGGGCGGCGAGTTCTTCACCGACGACAACCTGATCGCTGCAGCGTCCGTGTACGTGGCCCTGCCCACGTTGCTCGTCTACTTCGCCCTCCAGAAGCACTTCATCGCCGGGCTGGCCATGGGGGCCGAGAAGGGCTGAGCGACCATGCGCCGGTGTCGGCGGGCCCCGTTACCCTGGGCCCCATGGGTCGGAACGCCGCTGCCGTGCTGGCCTGCGACGGGCGCCCGGTGACGCCGGTCGCCATCGCAGCCAGTGCGCCGTCGCGCCTGCGCGGCCTGCTGGGCCGGCGGGGCCTGACCGGGGCCCTGCTGCTGGTGCCGGCGCGCTCGGTGCACACCCTCGGCATGCGGTTCCCCATCGACGTGGCGTACCTCGACGCCGACGGCACGGTGTTGGCCACCGAGACCCTGGCCCCCAACCGCGTCGGCCGGCCGGTGCGGAGAGCCCGCCAGGTGATCGAGGCCGAGGCGGGCTCGTTCGAGCGTTGGGGTCTGGCACCGGGCGTCCGGGTGGACATCGTGGACGCGGAGGCCGCAGCATGAGCCGGCCGGCGGCGCTGGTGCTGGTCGGGACCCCGATCGGCAACATGGGCGACCTCTCGCCCCGCGCCGTCGAGGAGCTCGCCACCGCCGACGTGATCTGCTGCGAGGACACCCGGCGCACCGGCCGGCTCCTCCAGCACGCCGGGATCGAGCGCCGCCCCCTGCTGTTGGTGAACGACCACAACGAGTCGGCTCGCCGGGCCGAGGTGATCGCCCGCCTCGACGGCGGCCAGCGGGTGGCGGTGGTCACCGATGCCGGCATGCCCGGCATCTCCGACCCCGGCGAGCGCCTGGTCTCGGCGGTCGTCCGCGCCGGCCACACCGTCGAGGTGGTGCCCGGTCCCTCGGCGGGCATCGCCGCCCTCGTCGCCAGCGGCCTCCCCACCGGGCGCTACGTGTTCGAGGGGTTCCTGCCCCGCCGGCCGGGACCTCGCCACGAGCGGCTGCGCCTGCTGGCGTCGGAGGCCCGCACCATGGTGCTGTACGAGGCGCCCCACCGGATCCGCAGGACGCTCGAGGACCTGGCGTCGGCGCTCGGGTCCGAGCGGCGGGTGGCCATCGCCCGGGAGCTCACCAAGCTGTACGAGACCGTGTGGCGGGGCACCCTCGGCGAGGCCGTCGAGTGGGCCGAGGCCACCCCGCCCCGGGGCGAGATCGCGCTGGTCGTGGCCGGAGCCCCGGTGTCCGAGCCCAGCGACGACGAGCTGGTCGCCGAGCTGCGGACCGCCCTGCGCCAGGGCGCGTCCACCCGGGACGCTGCGGCCACGGTCTCGGAACGCCTGGGCGTGGCGCGCAAGCGGGCGTACTCGCTGGCGTTGGGGATGGAGCCGTGAGCGCCCTCGAGGACCTCTACGACGACGCCACCCTCCGGGCCATCGACGCTCGCACCGGCGAGCCCTCGCGGCCGCCGGCCCCGGGCGGTGGCTGGCGCGGCGGCGTGACCGCAGGAGCCCTGGTGGTCGGCCTGGTCGGCGGAGTGCGCGACGCGCTGGAGACCGACGAGCCCGAGCCGCAGGTGGAAGTGGAGGCACGGAGCCGGCAGCGGCTCGAGCCCGTCGTGGTGCACCTGGTGCCCGGCGATCCGGCGGCCAGCGTCGCCATCGTCCGCCGCTGGCTCCTCTGATCGTCGGCGCGCCGTCAGGACCCCGAGGCCGGGACAGGCGGGTCGTCGCGGATGTCGACGAGGTCGGCGGCCGTCTCGAGGTCGAAGGCCGGCAGCTCGCGTTCGAACAGGGTCACGCCCGATCCCGACAGCTCGACCTTCCCGGAGGCCTGGGCTGCGCGGCTCTCGACGACCTGGCCGCCCTGGACAACGAAGGCCGCCGAGGCGATCGTCAGTTCGACCACCAGCTCGAGTTCGAGCACGGTCTTGGTGAGCCCCGCGGCGGTGACCTCCACGGTGGGGGTGTGAGTGCTCTCGATGGTGTGCTCCAGCAGCCGGACGGTCTCCCGCGCCGTCGGGTCACCTGCGGTTCGCTCCTTGGCCTCCGCCAGCTCGCGGCGAGCGGACCAGGCGCGCAGGGCGATGTTGCCGACGGGCAGCTCGAGCAGGTCGGCGAGCGCGTTGGTCACCTCGACTCCGTCGATGTCGACACCGCCGACGCGGATCGCAGGCGGAACTCGGCCCATCGCGGTGAGCCGCTCGCTCAACCGCTGGCGTCGCGCCTGCAGCGTGGGCTCGTCGAGAAGGAGGCGTGCCACCGAGGTCATGTCAGTCTCCTTTGTCGGAAGCCCGCGGCTTCCCGATGTTGGTCGTCGCCCCGTCGGCAAACGAGGCCCGCAGCGACACCGACGGGCCGGCGCCGGGGGCGAAGCCGAGCTGCTCGGCGCCGAAGTGGGCCCGGATCGAGTACCTGGCAGGCGGCGTCGGCCGGGGCTCGGTCACCGGCGCCGGCACTGCTGCCGGCGGGCGCCGCCAGCGGCCCCGTGCCAGGAAGCCGAGCACCCCCGCCACCACGGCTGCGATGATGGCGACGAGGACGACGGTGGAGCCGGACCCCGGGTCGTCCCCGCCGCCGGGGGAGCCTCCCTGGCCGACTGCAGACCCGTCGTCGTCGTCGCCGCCAGGAGCAGCCGTCGCTGGGACCGGCGGGGTGGTCGCCGTGGGTGTGGCTTCCTCGGGGGCTGCGGTCGGTGTCGTGGTGGCGCTCGTCGGGGTGGCCGGCGGCTCCGTCGGTGTGGGTGGGATCTCGGTCGGCGGGATCGGTTGAACCACGGTTGCCCGGAGAGGCACCTCCAGCAGCGGGGCGCCGGTCGGGCCTCTCATCGTGAGGACGCCGGTGACGGTCCCGTCCTCGCCCGGCCCGAGGAGGACAACCAGCTCGCACCGCTCCCCGGGCGCCATGAACCCCAGGCAGGCGATATCGCCTCGGAGATCGATCGCTGCCCCCGCACCCGTCACGTCCTCCTCGTCGAGGGTGACGAAGACGTCGAACAGCCCGACGTTGCCGGTGTTGACGACCGTCAGCGTCCGTTCGACGACCGAGTCGGTCGCAGCGAGCTCCAGCAGCGCCGGGTCCGACGCCAGCTCTGGTCGGGCGACGAAGGGGACCAGGGTGAGGTCGTCGGCAATGAGACGACCGAGGAAGCGCGAGGGGTCGGCCCACCCGACCACGGCGCGGGTGATGCTGCCGGTCGGGTCGCTCACGGTCAGGTCGATGGCCGCCGGCTGTGCTGCGTCCGCGGCCGGGACGACGACGGAGCTGGCAGCGACGGTTGTGCCGCTCTCGTCGAAGGCCTCGATGACCAGCTCTGCAGGCGCATCGAGCGGGCCTGCGTAGCCGACGTACAAGGTCAGGAGCTCGACACTCCGGGTGAACTCCATCGTGAACCCCGACGAGCAGAACTCGGCGGAGTAGCAGGTGGTGATCACGTTGGCCGGCGATCGAGGCAGATCGGGGCGAGGGGGGAAGCTGGTGTCGTCGAAGCGCAGGGCGGTGACGCCGTTCGGGAAGAGCACGCCCCTCTCTGCGTAGGCGCCGGTGATGGCCGGCGCCGCGGGCGAACCCGAGATGTTCGCGGGGTAGTCGTCGAAGTCGATCACGACCGGCTGGCCGCCGTCCTGAGCGGCGCCGGCTCCGGACCCGCCGGCGAGGACCGCCAGCTGGAGGAGCGGGAGCAGCGCGATGGTCGCCCGGCGAGCTGTTACACGTGGCGGGACGCGACGGCTCGCACCGTGCAACTGGTCCGCCGACCACTCCCGCTTCCGCATGTTTCCCCCACCGATGCCCGACCCGACCGTACCACGCCGGCATGGGGGCCACCATCGTGGCGTGGCTCAGCGCTCGGCGACCACCTCGACGAGACGGTCGAGCTCCTCGACGGTGTTGTAGTAGTGCACCGACGCCCGGACCACGCTGTCGATGTCCCGGGCGCCGAGGTCGAGCTGGGCGCTCTGCCTGGTGCTGGTGCTGACGTTGATGCCCGCTCGGCCGATGTGTTCCGCCAGCGCCCGGCTGTCGACGCCGTCGGCGGTGAAGGTGACGATGCCGCACAGCCGCTCGCCACGGTCGCGGATCCGGACGCCGTCGAGCGAGCCCAGCCGCTCCCGCAGCGCGGCGCCGAGCGCCACCACCCGAGCCTCGATCCGCGCCAGGCCCAGGTCGAGGGCGTAGTCGACGGCGGCGCCCAGGCCCAGCCGGCACGCGTAGGAGGCCTCCCAGTCCTCGAAGCGGCGGGCGCCCGGGGCCAGCTCGTAGGTGGTGGGCGAGGTCCAGGTGGCGCTCTCGAGGTCGATCATGGGCGGGTGCAGCCGGTCGAGGAACGCCTCCCGGACGTAGAGGAAGCCGGTGCCCCGCGGACCGCGCAGGTACTTGCGCCCGGTCGCCGAGAGCAGGTCGCAGCCGATGGCGTCCACGTCGACCCGCAGCTGACCCACCGATTGGCAGGCGTCGAGCAGGAACGGCACCCCGGCGTCGTTGGCCACTGCGCCGATGGCCTCGGCCGCGTTGACCAGCCCGCTCTGGGTGGGCACGTGGTTGACCGCGATCAACGCGGTCCGCTCGTCGATGGCGGCGGCGAGGGCGTCGACGTCGAGCTGGCCGTGCTCGTCGTCGTCCACGGCCACGATCTCGATCCCGTGCCGGTCGCGGGCGTGGAGGAAGGCGAGCATGTTGCTGGCGTACTCCGAGCGTGACGTGAGGACCCGGTCGCCGGGACCCAGCTCGAAGCCGTAGAACGCCAGGTCCCAGGCTCGGGTGGCCGACTCGACCAGCGCGATCTCGTGGCGTCGGGCGCCGATGAGGCGGGCCACCGAGTCGTACACGGCCTCGATGCGGTCGTGGTCGAGCTCGGCCTGCTCGTAGCCGCCTCGCACGGCCTCGTCGCGCAGGTAGTCGACCACGGTGTCCACGGTGCGGAGGGTGGGCAACGACGAGCCCGCGTTGTTGAGGTGCACCACGACCCTGCAGCCGGGGGTGTCGGCGCGGAGGGCGTCGACGTCGAGCGGTTCCGTCATGGCCGGATCGTAGGGCCCGGGACCGCCCTGACCAGGGATTTCGTCCCCCATCCCCGAGACCGTCACACCCACTCTCCACAATGGCCCCATGCTCATCGCCGTGGTTCTCGTCTCCGTCCTCGCCGGAATCGCCGCTGGGCTCCTGGTCGCCGTCGCGGTGGCGCGCCGCCAGCGGGCGCTGCAGGCCGACGCTGCCATCGACGCTCATGCCGCAGCGGTCGACGCCGCGGTCCGCCAGGTGCTGCTCGAGCGTGGGGCCACGGCCTCCGCCACCGCGGCTGCCGTCACCGCGGACCGGGAGGCCACGGTCGCGGCCGCGGTGGACAACGCGGTCAAGGTCGCCACCGCGGCGCTCGACGCCAAGCTCGCGGCCGGGTCCAAGGAGCTCGATCTGCGCTCGGCGTCCTTCAACGAGTTGATCACCTCCATGGGGAGCCAGCTCGAGGGCGTGAGTCGCATGGTCGCCGAGCTGCAGAAGGACAAGGCAGCCCAGCACGGACAGCTGGTGTCGGAGCTGCGCACGGCTGCGGACCGGAGCCGAGCCCTGCACGAGACCACCTCGGCGCTGCGCGACGTCCTCGCCAGCCCCAAGGCCAGGGGCCAGTGGGGTGAGCGCATGGCCGAGGACGTCCTCCGGGCCGCGGGCTTCCGCGAGGGCGTGAACTACCAGAAGCAGCAGACGTCCAGCCAGGGCGGGGTCCCGGACTTCACGTTCCTGCTGCCGCGGGGCCTCGAGCTCAACATGGACGTCAAGTTCCCCATCGACAACTTCGTGCGCTATCTCGAGGCCACCGACGATCTCTCCCGTGACCGGGCCCGCAGCGCGTTCGCCCGCGACGTCCGGGCCCGCATCCGGGAGCTGCGCGACCGCGGCTACATCGACCCCGAGCGCACCGTGGACACCATGCTGCTGTTCATCCCCAACGAGAGCGTCTACGCCTTCGTCCACGAGAACGACGCCGACCTCATCGACCAGGCCCTCAAGCAGAAGGTCGTGCTGTGCTCGCCGCTCACCCTGTTCTCGGTGCTGGCCATCGTGCGCCAGGCGGTCGACAACTTCCGGCTCGAGCGCCGAAGCGGCGAGATCCTCGACTTCCTCGCCGAGTTCCGCGAGGAGTGGGGCCGCTTCACGGATCATCTCGACAAGGCCGGCCGGCAGCTGGACACGTTCAGCCGCACGTTCGAGACCCTGGGGGGCACCCGGCGCAACCAGCTCGAGCGCAAGCTGCGCCGGGTCGACGAGCTCGAAGCCGAGCACGAGGCCCGGGCCGAGCTGCTGCCCCTGGCCGGCGATCACCGCGAGCCGGCGGACGCGGCGGAGCCGGCCGACACGGAGGCCGACGACGTCACCGGGGACCGCATCCACCGCTACCTGCCGCCGGCGGAAGCCAGCTGAGGTCCCGCCGACGGCCCGAACCGGCCCGGGGGCCCGCGCGCGGGACCGGTAGCCTGTGGCCCCATGACCATCCCCGTCCTGGTCGCCGTCGCCTGGCCCTACGCCTCGGGGTCGCGCCACGTGGGCCACCTCGCCGGCGCCTACATCCCGGCCGACATCTTCGCCCGGTACCAGCGGATCATCGGCAACGAGGTCCTGATGGTGAGCGGCTCCGACGTCCACGGGACCCCCATCACGGTGCGTGCCGAACAGGAGGGGGTGACCCCCGACGAGATCGTCGATCGGTACCACAGCGAGTTCCTGCGCCAGTGGGACGAACTGGGGATGACCTGGGACCTGTTCACCACCACCGGCACCCGCAACCACGAGCAGACCACCCAGGAGATGTTCCTGGCCCAGCTCGAGCACGGCCACATCGACAAGCGGGTCAGCCAGCAGCTCTACGACCCGGCCAAGGAGCGCTTCCTGCCCGACCGGTACATCGAGGGCACCTGCCCGCACTGCTCCTATCCCGAAGCCCGGGGTGACCAGTGCGACAACTGCGGTCGCACCCTCGATGCCATCGACCTGATCGACCCCCGCTCCAAGCTGTCGGGCGCCAGCCCGGTACTGCGCGAGACCGAGCACTTCTACTACCGCTACTCCGACTTCTCGGACGCGCTGGGCGAGTACCTGCGCTCCCGCCGGGGATGGCGCCCCCACGTGCTCAACCTGGCCCTGGGGTGGCTCGAGGAGGGTCTCCACGACCGAGCCATCACCCGCGACATCGAATGGGGCATCGACCTGCCCGTCGGCGATCTCGGCCCCGGCAAGCGCATCTACGTCTGGTACGACGCGGTCATCGGCTACCTCTCGGCGTCCAAGGAGTGGGCAGCGTCCACCGGCGATCCGGACCGCTGGAGGCACTGGTGGCAGAACGACGACAGCCGCCACGTGTACTTCGTGGGCAAGGACAACATCCCGTTCCACACCCTGTTCTGGCCGGCCCAGCTCATGGGGGTCGGCGGGCTGCACCTGCCCGACGACGTGCCCGCCAACCAGTACGCCACCTTCAAGGGCGGCAAGGCGTCGGCGAGCCGGGGCGTGGGGCTCACCATCGACGAGGCGCTGGCACTGTTCGAGGCCGACTCGCTGCGCTACGCCCTCGCCGCCGCGTTCCCCGAGCACGCCGACACCGAGATCTCCGAGGAGGAGATCGCCCGCCGCGTCAACGAAGAGCTGGTCGCCACCTGGGGCAACCTGGTCAACCGGGTGCTGTCGATGACCCACAAGAACTGCGACGCCGCCGTTCCCGAGGCCGGCACCCTCGAGGCCGCCGACCAGGAGCTGCTGGCCGCGGTGGACGCCTGCCTGGCGAAGGCGGCGGGTCAGATCGACCGGGTGGAGCTGCGCGCCGCGCTGCGCACGGCCATGGACGGGGCCCAGGCCGCCAACCAGTACCTGAACGCCACCGAGCCCTGGAAGCTGGTCGCCTCCGATCCCGGTCGGGCCCGCACCGTCCTCCACACCGCCCTCGGCGCGATCAACGGCGTCCGGGTGGCCCTGTCGCCGTATCTGCCCTTCTCGTCGGCCAACCTCGACGAGATCCTGGGCCCGGTCGAGGGCTGGTGCCGGGCCCCGCTCGAGCCGGGACGACCGATCGACAAGCCGGTGCCGCTGTTCGCCAAGGTGGAGCTCGATGCCTGAGGGCCCCGGCGCCGGCCAGCCGGGTCTGTGCTGGATCGACAACCACTGCCATCTCGAGCTCGGGGCATCCGCCGACGACCAGATCGCGGCTGCCGCGGCCGCGGGCGTGGTCCGGCTGATCGACGTCGGGACCGATCTGGCCCACTCGAGACGGGCCATCGATCGCGCCGGCCACCGGCCCGGGACGGTGTTCGCCACCGTAGGGGTGCACCCACACGAGGCCAGCCAGGGCCACGACGGCCTCGAAGCCCTCCTCGCCGAGCCCGGCGTGGTGGCGGTGGGGGAGTGCGGCCTGGACTACCACTACGACCACTCGCCCCGACACGTCCAGCGCCGGGTGTTCGCGGCCCAGATCGCGCTGGCGCACCGGCACCGGCTACCGCTGGTGATCCACACCCGGGAGGCTTGGGACGACACCTTCGCCGTCCTGGACAGCGAGGGGATCCCGGCGAGGACGGTGTTCCACTGCTTCACCGGCGGCCCGGCCGAGGCCGAGGGCGCGCTGGGGCGAGGCGCGGTCCTGTCGTTCTCCGGGATCGTCACCTTCAGGAACGCCGACGCCCTGCGCCAGGCCGTGGCCCTCACCCCGCCCGAGCAGATGATGGTCGAGACCGACTCGCCCTATCTGGCACCGGAGCCGGTGCGGGGGAGGCCCAACACCCCGGCCAACCTGCCCCTGGTCGGAGCTCGCCTGGCCGAGGTCCTGGGGCTGCCCGTCGCCGAGCTGGCCGAGCGGCTCTGGGACACCACCCACTCGTTCTACGACCTCCCGCCGCTCTCCGCGGCCGCCGACCACCCGACGTAGGACCCAGGGCCGCTCGGCCCTGTGCCACCAGCTCAGGTTGCGGGTGTGTTACGGCTTCCCTAACCTTCCATGTCGGTTTGTCAGTGGAGCGGAGGATCGGCCTTGAGTAGCGCGTCCGGGCATCGACGCATCCCGCGTCTGCGGCACCTGCTCGCCGCGCCCGCGCTCGTCCTGGCCGCGTTCGCCACCCTCGCCGTGGCCACCGATGACGCCGACGTCAGCCAGGAGTCCCTCGTCACCGCGGAGGCGGCGATCGCTCGCCCCGCGGCCGATCGCCCGGAGCCGGTGCCCGGGCCGCCTGCCGCACCGGAGGCGCCCCCACCGGCCGAGCCCGCGGTGGCCGCGGTGCCGGCCGAAGTGGTGATGGGTGAGATGGTGATTGGTGACGGGGTCTCGGGTTCCGCCGAGCCCGCGCTGGCCACCACCGGATTGGCAGGCGCTGGCGAACCCGGGAGCGCCGGCTTCTACGTCCCCAACTACGTCGGAGCCGCCGACCGCACCGAGAGCGGCACCGATCGCAGCTCGCCCCTCGCCACCCCCGAGCCCACCCCCGCACCCACTTCCCCGCCGTCGGCCTCCCCTGCGCCGCAGCCCACCCCCGAGCCCCAGCCCACCCCCGAGCCGGAGCCCACCCCCGAGCCGGAGCCCACCCCCGAGCCGGAGCCGACCCCCGAGCCCGAGCCGACCCCCGAGCCCGAGGCCGATGACGGCGACGACGGCGACGATCGAGACCCGCCCGGGTGGCCGAGCCCGGAGCAGTGGGCCGCCCTGCGCCAGTGCGAGTCCGGCGGCAACTACGCGATCAACACCGGCAACGGGTACTACGGCACCTACCAGTTCAGCGACGCGACCTGGAACAACATCGCCGCCCAGTACCTCCCCGAAGTCGTCGGCATCCTCCCGCACCTCGCCACACCGGCGCACCAGGACTACCTCGCGTACCGGCTCTACGAG
>JBFKRY010000125.1:0-11715 GCA_041636995.1 Acidimicrobiales bacterium
GCACGCTTGGAAAGCGTGTGTGGGGCAACCCACCGTGGGTTCGAATCCCACCTCCTCCGCGCGGTGACTTGCTGCGAGTTCGCTCCGCTCGCTGCGCTCGCTTTGCTCATGCGCAGAGCACAAGCGCGGTCCCGGTCGGCGCCGCAGGCGCCTCACCGATCGGCTGTGACCTGCTGGGGGTGGCTGTCCTCGAGGTCGGCCAACCACTCGTCGACATCGGCGCGTACGTCGGGCGACGGTGGGGCAGGTCCGTAGGCGGCTGCGGAGAGCCGGTCGACGACCAGATCGAGGCGCCCGTCGTCCCACCCCTCCTCGCGCAGCCGGGCGGTGAAGTCCCGCAGCGTGTCGTCGGGCTGCAGCTCGCACTCACGTTCCTCGCCGAGCCGGTAGAGGCGCTCCGCGGCGCGGTCGACCCAATCGTCCGGTCGGGTGGCCGCTGCCGCATGGCCGGCGCGGCTGCGCACCCGAAGGACGACCCATGCCAGCGCGAGCGCGCCGACGAGACCACCCAGGAGAGGCAGGAGCGGGACGGTCAGGGCTCCGAGGTCGGGAGCATCGGTGCGCACCTGCGAGGTCGGGAGCACCCCGTCCGTGGGGTCGAAGTCCACCCAGCCGACCCCGGGGAAGTACAGCTCGGCCCAGGCATGGGCGTTCTCCGAACGCACCACCCACCACCCGTCGTCCCGCTGCTCCTGGGTGACCCAGCCCGCGGCCACCCGTGCCGGGATTCCGACGCTGCGGGCCATGAGCACCATCGACGTGGCCATCTGCTCGCAGTACCCCGTGCGGTCGACCAGCAGGAGGAACTCGAGCGGATCCGCTCCGTCGGGAGGCAGCGGCGAGTCGAGCCTGTAGCGCATGTTCGTGTCGAACCACGCCTCGAGGGCCACGGCGCGGTCATAGGACGTCGGCCCACCCTCCGTGATCTCGGTCGCGAGCTGCGCGATACGGGGCGACAGGGCATCGGTGTCCAGATAGCGCTGCTGGAACGACTCCGAGAACCTCTCCGTTGCAGGATCCGCGTCTCTGAGCTGTTCGGGTGACGGCGACACCGGGTGGGTCGCGATCCAGTGCGCCTCGTCACGATCGAAGGCCGATCGGAACAGCCGGACCGTCCCGTCGTCGCGCGGGCTGACGGCCTGACGTTGGTCGGAGGTGGAGACCGCGTAGGTGCCCTCTCGCGTCAGGATCACCGAGCTGCCGCCGAGCTGATACTCGAACTCCTCGACCAGAGGCGCCATATCGGCCCCGTCGGCGATGTACGCCCAGCCGTCCGAATCGGGACGGACCACGTCGACGACGTCGGATCGACTGGTCCAGAACCGGCCGTCCCACTCGTCCAGGGTGGTGGCTCGCCAGTAGTGCGGCGAGTCCGACCGGGCGAAGAGCACGATGTCGTCCGTCCGCTCCGGGCGGGCGAGGATGTCGCCGCGGTCGCCGATACCCCACCCCTCGGGCGGTGCTGCGCCCGGGCCCGACATTGCCCGGGGCTCACCGAGGAGAGGGGTGACGAGGAGGGCCACGACGAGCGCTGCGGCCGCCGTCCCGAGGCCGGCGAGCATGGCGCGGGCCGATGGCCAGGTGAGCAGCTGGTCCCGTTGCGGCGAGGGCTCGGCGCGCAGGCCCGAGACGATGGGGTGGTGCTGCTGGGACCTGGCGGCGAGCGCCGCCGCAGCGGCCAGCACCGCCACCGCGCACCACACCAGCCCGTCGCCGTCGTCGGCAACCGTTCGTGCCGTCGTCGCTGCCACACCGGCCATGAGGAGAAGCGCCAGGCCAGGGCCAGACCCCACCAGCGCGCCGACGACGAAGACGGCGACGACCACCTCGCCGTGGATGCCGGCCAGCTCGAAGGCCACCAAGCCACCGACGAGCGCAACACCGAAGACCAGGGCACGTCCGGGGGACACGGCGGTCGTCGGGCCGACCTCGAAGGTGTGGCCGATCACCAGGGCTGCGACGTAGCTCACCAGCACCAGGGCCGGGGACACCCCCTCGACGAGGACCGCGATGACGAGGGGTATCGGGCCCAGAACCCGGGTGAGCGACGGGTTCGTGGTCATCGGTCGCCGCCGGGGTGCACGACGACTCCGTGCGACCCGATCGGGAGCTCCAACGGTGTCGCCGTCGGGTGCGACAGCGCCAGTAGGCGCAATATGTCCTCGCGGTTGTGCACCCGTCGGGCCGCGGGTCCGTCGTCTCGCGTCGCGCTGATCAGCGTCACCGCCAGGCCGAGCTCGAGCCCCCGCTCGGCGTAGGTTCGCGCTCGGCCGAGCGCCCGCTCCGATTCCGGGTCGCCCTCGACGAGCCAGGACACGACGACGGTCAGCGCTCCCGCCGACGCATGCGGGCCAGGCAGCTGCGGCTCCTCGGCCTTCACCATCAACGTCTGGCAGCGCGCCGTGGACCGCCAGTGGACGAGGCCCTTCGGGTCACCTCGCTGGTACTCGCGCACGCTGACGAGCTCGCGCTCGGGATCCGGGAACGGCTCGTCGATCTGGGCGGGTTCGATGCGGGGGCCGACCACGAAGTCCGCGTCCCGCCGAAGGGTGGCGTACTCCGCGTAGAGCCCGAGGAACGAGCGGATCATGACCTGGAGCTCCACGTGGTCGTACCCACCGCGTTCGAAGAATGCGACCATGCGGAGCTCCCCGCGGGACGGGTGTCGCCGGTCGACGAGGTAGGGAACGGTCGGGGCCACGACGATGGTGTCGTCGCTCGCATCGGGGTCGGCGCCGGACCACGAGAGGAGGATCGGCACTCCGTCGTCGACGTCGAACGTGCCCGTCGCCGTGGCGCGGACATCCAGCGATCGCCGGCGCCAGATCGTCGTGGCGATGTCGAGGGCGACGGCGGCGAACACCGCGATGCCGACGAATCGGGATGCGACGGTGTCGGCTGACACCAACCAGGTCGCGAAGAGCGCCGCCAGGATCGCTCCGGCCGAGGCCGCCAGCCTGTGGGCCGTCCAGGGCCTCACCGCCCGGGCCGGGGGACCGGCACGGCGGCGACGGCTTCGCTGACTGCGGCGGCGTAGCTGCCGGGCGGACCCGCACCACTCCCGTAGTGGAGGCGGTGGGCCACGACCGCGGGCAGCAGCTCACGGACGTCGTCGGGATCGACGTGGTCGCGGTGCCGCAACGCCGCCCGGCCTCGGGCGGTGGCGAGCAGCGCCTGGCTGGCGCGCGGGCTCAGCCACCCGACGGACCGGCAGGACCGCACCAGCGCCACCGCGTACTCGACCACCGGACGGCTCACGAACAGATTGCCGATCTCGGTGCGCAACTGCTGCAGCTCGGCCGGGCCGACCAGCGCTGGGAGATCGGTGGCGGCCGGGCGCGGGGACGAGACGAGCTCGACCTCGCTCGCCTCGTCGGGTAGGCCCAGCGACAGCGAGACCGCGAACCGATCCGCCACCCCGTCGATCACCGGCATGGTCGCTCCGGCGTTGGCGTCGGCCGTCGCGACCACGGTGAACGGTTGGGGAACCGGGTGGCTGACGCCGTCGAAGGAGACCTGGGCCTCGGCCATGGCCTCGAGGAGCGCCGACTGGGTACGGCCCGACAGGCGGTTGAGCTCGTCCAGGAGGACCACGTGATGGAGCAGCGGTCCCGGATGGAACTGCCACTGACCCGAGCGCTGGTCGTAGATCGAGACGCCCGAGAGGTCGGTCGGCAGGAGATCGGACGTGCCCTGGACCCGGGCGTAGGAACCGGCCACGAGCGACGCATAGGCCTGGGCGAGGGTGGTCTTCCCGACCCCCGGACCGTCGAGGAGCAGCACGTGACCGCCGCTCAGGGCCGCCGCGAGGAAGCATTCGATCTGGTCCGCCTTCCCGAGCAGCACCCGGTTCAGGTGCGCGACACAGCCCTCCAGCACCGTCCCCCAAGCCGGTCCACCACCCTCGCCCGTGCGCATCGGCGACCGAGGGTACCGCCCCGTCCCGGAGCCCACCAGCGCGACCCCCCCTTCTCTCGTTCCCCCCACGAGGGACGGTACGCGTCCCGGACCCGTCCTCTATCATCCATGGCTGACAGCCAATGCCGATCACGGCGCGGCGCCAGAGGACTGGACGTTCTCAGTCGGCCCGGAGGATGGTCTCGAGCACCTCGACCCACAGCTCGAGATGGGTGTCGCCCAGGTGGGTATCGATGGCGCGGCGGCGGGCGCCCTCGCTCAGGCGCTTGCGCAGGAGGTCGTCGTCGAGGATGCGGCACACTGCCCGGCCGAAGGCCTCCAGATCCGTCGGATCGTCGATGAGCAGGCCGGTCTCGCCGTCGATGACCTGGTCGCTGATCCCCCCGACCGCGCTGGCGATCACCGGGGTCGCCTTGAGCATGGCCTCGGCCACCGTCAGCCCGAAGCCCTCGGCCAGGCTCTTCTGGGCCACGATGGTCGCGTGGCGCTGGAGGGCGTTGACGATGGCGGCGTTCTCCTCCACGTCGTGCATGGGCAGGCAGACCAGCTGGACCCGGCGGCGAACGGCGTGGGGCAGCTGCCGCCAGGCAGTCCAGCAGTCCTGCAGCACCTGGCCCCCTTCCGGGTCGTCGGCGACCGCAGTGACCGCGGGCCCCGCCAGCAACAGCTCGGCGTCGCGCCCGGAGTCGACGTGATCGGCGAACGCCTGCATGACGCCGGTCATGTCCTTCATGACGTCCCAGCGCGAGATCTGCACCAGCAGTGGCGCATCGGGGGCCAGCGGCGGTCCGGTGCGGAAGACGTCGCAGTAGCGCTCCACCCGGGCGACCGAGCCGTCGATGCGATGGAAGGTGGTGTCCCCGGTCCGACCGGCCAGGATGCCGACGTGGGTGAGGATGGCCTCCACGACGTCGTCGGACAGCTCCTGGTTCTTGGGCGCGAACGGGTCGATCGACGGCCAGATGATCGAGCACCGCTCCTCGGGCACCCACGGCGGCGGGAACCGCCGGTCGGTGAACACGTAGTGGTCGACGAACGGCTCGAGGAACGGCCGCAGGAACTCCCAAGCGCGCTCGCTGTTCTCGTTCTGCTCGTCGATGCCCACGTGACAGCGCCATGCCACATGACAATCCAGGCGCTTGGCGTGCTCGGCCAGGCCCGCGGTCTGGGGATCGTGGAGGATGATCACGTCGCCCGGCTGGGCCGTGCCGGCCAGCTCGTCCAGCTCGGGCCGCAGGGTCTGGGCGTAGAGCTCGTGCTCCGCTTCGCCGAGGGGGCCGCCGTCGCCGACGCCGCCGTAGAGGTGGTTGTGGATCCGCTTGGTGATCTCGAAGAACTCGGGGTTCCCCTCGATGACCACCCAGCTGGCGTCCACGCCGATGCCGCGCGCATAGCCCAGCAGGACGCTCAGCATCTCGGCCACCCCGCCACCGACGGCGGTGGAGTTCACGTTGATCACCTGGCGACCGGCCAGCAGCTCCTGGGCTCGGGCCGCGCTCTCGAGGAGCTCGGCGCCACGATCGGCACCGACGACCGACGCGAACTTCGCCGGATCTCGGGCGACGATGGCAACTTCTCTCATCCTGGCAACCCCCCTGCCGTCCTGGCGACCCCACCACATGTGGTGGGGCCATTGTAGGGCCCAACGTCACCGGCGCCGGGATTCGGTCTTCACCTATGGCTGTCAGCGACTGCCGATCGTGACCTACACTGTCGCCATGGCCATGGCCGCAGATCACCCGGGGAGCGAGGTCCGAGCATCGCTGTCGCAGGTCCGATCCCTGATGACGGCGTTGGCGGACCGGTCGATGACCTCGGGCCAGCGGCGCCGGGCGGCCCACGCGGCCCACCGGGCCCTGGACCAGCTCGAGAGCGCCCTGCACGGGGCGGTGGAGGCGGTGGACGCCGGGGTCGACGGGCCGGGCGACGGGGTCGGGCCCGCCTCGGGAGATGACCCCCTCGAGACGCTTCGCCGGCGCCAGGAGGCGCTCGACACCGCGAAGGCGGCGCTGCAGGCAGCGGCCGAGGACGCTCGGGCCGCGGGCGCGTCCTGGCGGCGCATCGGCGAGGCCCTCGGGATCGCGGCCCAGAGCGCCCACAAGCGCTTCGACCCCCGGGCTCGCCGCCGCCACGCCGAGTACATGCGCGCGCGCTACCGGCCGGCCGAGGAGGAGCTGTGACCCACACCACGTCCGCACTCGGGCGAGGCCCGGGAAGAATGGGCCCATGATCCCGTCCCTCCCGCGCCAGGTCACCCTCGACGACGGCACCCACCTGCTGCTGCGGCTGGGCACCCCCGCCGACCGCGACGAGCTGCTCGCGGGATTCGAGCACCTGTCACCCGAGTCCCGCCGGGCCCGCTTCTTCACCCCGATGCCGCGCCTGCGGCCCCAGGTCCTCGAACGCCTCGTCGACGTGGATGACCATCACCACGTGGCCGTTGCGGCGCTCGACGTCGGCCGGCCACCGGCACCGGGCACCGACGCCGAGGGGTTCGGTGTGGGGGTGGGCCGCTACATCGTCGATGCCGACGATCCGTCCCGAGCCGAGGCCGCGGTCACCGTGATCGACGACTACCAGCGGCGGGGCATCGGCACCCTGCTCCTCGAGGCCCTGATCGATCACGCGATCGGCACCGGGATCGCGACGCTCGAGGCCATGGTGCTGGCCGAGAACGAAGCCATGCTGAACGTCCTGGCGCAGCTGGGAGCGACCATGGACTGGGATCCCGACGACCGCAGCGTGGTCCACATGACGATCCCGGTGCCGCCGGCGCCGGGCTGAGTCGTGTCGGCTCAGCGGTTGGCAGCGCGCACCGCGGGGACGACCTCCTCGGCGAACAGTCGCATGGTGATGGTGTCCGGGTAGTCGCTGCACCACGGGTAGAAGCCGGTGCAGCCCAGGTCGATGTAGGTCTGGATCTTCTCCGCCACCTGCGAGGGGGTGCCCACCAGGTTGCCGGCGGCCCACGAGTCGAACGGCTCGCCCCAGAACGACCGGGTGCCGCCGTCGGCGATGTCCTGCTCGGTCTCCCGCACGTGGACCTCGGGGGACCAGGTCTTCTGGATCTCGTCGTAGTCGCGCCCGACCGCGTCGCAGTGCGACCGCAGCACGTCGCACTTGTGGGCGAACTCGTCGGGCTTGCCGCCGAAGTTCGAGGCGTCGGCGAGGCGGGCGACCACCCGCAGGGTGAGCTGCTCCCCGCCGCCACCGATGAGCACCTGGGGTCGGGGCTGCTGGAGCGGCTTGGGGTCGCACTGGGCCCCGTCGAGGGTGTAGTGCCGGCCCTCGTAGGAGACGTCGGGCTCGGACCACATCGCGGTGACGATCTCGACGGTCTCGCGCAGCATCCGGATGCGATCCGCCGGCTTCGGGAACTCGTAGCCGTAGCCCTGGAACTCGTTCTCGTACCAGCCGGCGCCGATCCCCCAGATCAGCCGGCCACCGGACATCACGTCGAGGTTCGAGGTGATCTTGGCCACCAGGCCGGGCTCCCGGTAGGGGGCACAGCTCACCATCTGCCCGAGCATGATCCCGGTGGTGCACTGGGAGATGGCCGCCATCGTGGTCCAGCACTCGAACATGGTCTCGTGCAACGGCCGGGGCACGTTGTGGAAGTGGTCGTAGACCCACAGCGAGTCGTAGCCCAGCTCCTCGGCGAGCTTGGCGATCCCGACCGCCTTCTCCCACTTGTCCGCCGGGTCCGGGATGGACGAGAGCTCCATCTTCCATCCCTGGGGCACGAACATGCCGAACTGCAGCGCCGACGGTGTCACGGGCGAGTCTGTCATCGGGTGAGCCTGGCACACCGGTCCGGCCGCTGCAGCGCTACCCTGGGGACACCCGCCTTGGGATGTGACGACCGGGTCCTGTGCAACGGGAGCCCGTGAACCGAGTCAGGGCCGGGAGGCAGCAGCTCTCAGCGGAGTCTCCCGGGTGCCGCAGATCGCCTGGTCGTCACTTCCGAAGGCGGGCCGCCGCGCTGGCGTCCGTGGAGGGGCAACCGATCCGATGCACACCGTGCTCCGTTCCGGCGCCGTCGTCGCTCTGACGTTCGTGGTCGGCGTCGCCTGCGGCACGACGATCGACATCGAGGTGACCGAGCCACCACCCACGGCCACCGCCGAGCCCGGCGTCACCCCGACCGTCGAGCCCACCGCCGAGCCCACCCCGAGCGCCACGCCTGCTCCCACCGAGGAGCCCACCGTCACCCCGACCGTCGAGCCCACCGCCGAGCCCACGGCCACGCCGGCCCCGACCGCGACCGCCGAGCCGACGGCGACCGCGGAGCCCACCTTGACGCCGTCGCCCACCCCGATCCCGATCGAGTTCGTCATCGGGCCCGACGCCCCGCTGCTGGGCGTGCCCATCGGTGCCGAGGCCGAGGCCGCGCTGGCGCAGTTGGTGTCGCACATCGGCGAGCCCGACGCCGACACCGACTGGTACGTCGGCTGTCCCATCGACGGCGACGAGCTCGACGAGCGGCTGGTGCAGTGGGGCGATCTCAACGTCTACTTCGACCGCTTCGATGGCACGGAGAAGCTCAGGGCCTGGGGCTACGACATCCGCATCGTCGACGGCGGGTTCCCAGAGGTCGAGCTCATCCAGCTGCCCGGCGGCGGCCGCATCGGCCAGCCGGTGGGCGTGGTGGCCGCCGCGGCCGGGCTGCCCGTGGTCTACGACGAGCTGTTCGACCTCAACCGGGTGGGCGAGCCCGGCTACGAGATCGTCGCCGGTCCCGAGCCCGATGCCCCGGTGTGGGGTGCGTTCGTGCCCTTCGTCCCGGTCTGCGAGTAGCCGGCCGTCGGGGTCGGACCCAGCCGGTAGGCTGCGGTCACCGATGGCCTTCCAGTCCCTCTACCGCCGGTACCGGCCCGCCAGGTTCGGCGAGCTCGTCGGCCAGGCCCACGTGGTCACGGCGCTGCGGAACGCGGTGGCCGAGGACCGGGTGGGCCACGCCTACCTGTTCAGCGGGCCCCGGGGGACGGGCAAGACCAGCACCGCCCGGATTCTCGGCAAGGCGCTCAACTGCACCGACCTGGGCGAGGACGGCGAGCCGTGCTGCGCCTGCGAGTCGTGCCAGGCGTTCGAGGCGGGCGCGTCCTATGACCTGCACGAGCTCGACGCTGCGTCGAACAACGGGGTCGAGGCCGTCCGCGACCTGATCGGCAAGGTGGCCCTGGGCTCACCGGGGCGGACCAAGGTCTACATCCTCGACGAGGTGCACATGCTCACCGCCGGGGCCGAGAACGCGCTCCTCAAGACCCTGGAGGAGCCGCCGGACCACGTGGTGTTCGTGCTGGCGACCACCGAACCCCACAAGGTGGTGCCCACCATCCGTAGTCGCACCCAGCACTACGAGTTCGAGCTGATCCCGATCTCCGACCTCGAGGCCCACGTCAGGTACGTGGTCGCCGACGCCGGCCTCGACGTCGACGACAGCATGATCCGGTACGTGCTCCGGGCCGGCGGTGGCTCGGCACGCGACACCCTCTCGGCCCTCGACCAGGTGGTGGCGGCCCGGGGCGTCCCCCGCGACGACGACGCCGTCGACGGCGTGGTGCGGGCCCTCGCGGCCCGCGACGCCGGTGCCGTCGTCACCGCAGTGAGCGAGGCGCTCAAGGCGGGCCGGGACCCCCGGGTGATCGGCGAGGACGTCCTCTCCCGGCTGCGGGAGGCGTTCCTGTCGGCGATGAACGCGCCCCTCGATCAGCTCTCGGCGGACCAGGCCGCGACCGCAGCCGAGATCGCCGAGACGATGCCGCCGGCGGCCATCACCCGAGCCCTCGAGGTGGTGGGGAGCGCGCTGGTCGACATGCGCCAGGCCCCCGACCCCCGGGTCGACCTCGAGGTGGCGCTGCTGCGACTGTGCCGGCCCGAGCTGGACGCCGACCTGGCCGCGGTGCTCGAACGCATCGAGCGCCTGGAGCAGCTCCAGGGCCAGGCGCCACCGCCCGCGCCAGCGGGGGAGGCGAGGCCGGCGGCCGGGGCCCGCGCCGTGCTCGCCAGCCGGCGTGAAGAGGAGCAGCCGGCGCCGGGGGAGCCCGCGGCGGCGGAGCCTGCACCAGCCGGGGCCCGCGCCGCCCTCGGTGCCCACCGGGGTCGGCCCCGATCCGAGCCCGACACCGGACCGCCGCCGGCCGAGGCAGCCGAACCGCCGCCGGCCGAGCCGGCGCCCGAGGTGGCCGAGCCCGCTCCGGCATCGGCCGGGGAGCCACCCGGGCTGGCCGAGGTGCAGGCAGCCTGGGACGGCATCCGGTCGACGCTGCCGGGCCGGGCCCGCTCCCGGTTCAGCGGCGGGCGCTTCGTCGGTGTCCAGGGGACCGCGATCACCTTCGGGCTCCCGAACCCCATCCACCGTGACCGCTGCCAGGAGTGCGCCGATGACGTGCGGCGGGCCCTGTCGGATCACTTCGGAACCGCGCTGGAATTGGAGCTGATCGTCGACGGCGACGCCCCCGCCCCACCGGCGCGTGCCGCCGAGCCCGGGCCCCCGCCCCGCCGGGCCGAGCCCGACGACGCGGCCGGGGACGCGGCAGAGGAGGAGGCGGTCGACCTCGGCGGCCTCACCGACGCCGACGCCGCCACCGCCGGCGGCGTGAGCATCCTGACCGACGCCTTCCCCGGGGCGGAGCTGATCGAGTCCGACAGCGAGTGACTCTGCCACACTGGCTCTCACCGCCCGAACGGCCCACCCAGCGAGGTCCATCATGAGCGACGAGCAGCAATTCGACATGGACGCCATCATCCAGCAGGCCCAGCAGATGGGCGAGCAGCTCATGGCGGCCCAGCAGGAGGCCGAGGCCCAGGTCTACGAGGGCCAGGCCGGCGGGGGCGCGGTCAAGATCGAGGTCACCGGCGGCTACGAGTTCCGCTCGGTCACCATCTCCCCCTCGGCGGTCGACCCGGACGACGTCACCATGCTCGAGGACCTGGTGCTGGCGGCCCTCCACGACGCGGTCCGCCAGATCGGCGGAGGCGGTGGGGGCCTCGACCTGGGGGGCCTCGACCTCGGCGGGCTCCTGGGTGGTGGCGCAGCCGGGCTGCCGGGGCCCGACGACGAGTAGGACCACGTGGTCAACGTCTACACGCCGGCCGTCCAGGCCCTGATCGACGAGCTGGGCCGCCTCCCCGGGATCGGGCCCAAGTCGGCCCAGCGGATCGCTTTCCACCTGGTCAAGCTCCCGACCCAGGACGCCATCCGCCTGGCCGAGGCCATCACCGAGGCCAAGGCGCGGGTGCGGTTCTGCGAGGTCTGCTTCAACATCAGCGACGAGGACCGCTGCCAGATCTGCGCCGACGAGCGGCGCGATGCCGCCACCATCTGCGTGGTCGAGGAGCCTCGCGACATCGTGGCCGTCGAGCGCACCCGGGAGTTCGACGGCCGCTACCACGTGCTCCAGGGGGCCATCAACCCCATCGACGGCATCGGTCCCGACCAGCTGCGGGTCAAGGAGCTGCTCGACCGGATCGACCAGGGCCAGGTGCGCGAGGTCATCCTGTGCACCAACCCCAACATCGAGGGGGAGGCCACCGCGATGTACCTGGCCCGGCTGATCGAGCCCCTGGGGATAACCGTCACCCGCATCGCCAGTGGCCTGCCCGTGGGCGGCGATCTCGAGTACGCCGACGAGCTCACCCTGGGCCGGGCCCTCGAGGGCCGCCGCTCGGTCGACGCCACCTAGACATCCCACGGCTCGTTGGTGTCAAGCGGCGAGTTGGGTGCGGTGTGCCCAGGCGATGTGTTCGTCGTAGGGGGTTTGGTGTTGTAGGCAGCCGTGGAGGATGCCGACGAGC
>JBFKRY010000126.1:0-11683 GCA_041636995.1 Acidimicrobiales bacterium
CCGGGGCCGGCTCGGCGGAGGCCGTCGAGGCGAATCGGTGGGTGGTGTACATCCGGCCCTCGGCGTTCCACACCACCCCCACGCCCACCAGGTCGTACTCGGGATCGAGGACGTTGGCAGCGTGGCTCGGGCTGGCGAGGAACGCCTGCCACACCGACTCCACCGACGAGCCCCGGCCGACGTTCTCGCCCACCTTGAGCCAGTCCGAGGGGGCCCCGGTCACGATGTCGTCGGCGTGGGCCAGGGTGGTGTTGTCGACCATCCAGGCGGTCCAGCGCCGGGCGGCGTCGGTCATGTTCCGGTCCAGCCGCAGCGGGCCGAGGCCGTTGGCCTCGCGCACCGCGTTGATCCGGGCGACGTAGGCGGCCTCGTCGTCTGCAGCGAACGACCCCGCCGACGCCGCCGCGCTCGACCCCGCGGGGGCCAGCACCAGGAGTGCCATGGCGAGCACGATGACCGGCAGGGTCCGTGGCGCGAGGCGAAGCACGTCCGGCCATCGGCGTGCGCCCCGCCCGGCTCATGGGTCGCCCGGCCCTTCGGTCTCGCCAATGAGTCCGACGACCCGGGCGGATCGACCTTCGTGCCGCCGTCATCGAACGGATACTGTGACTGGCCAGGAGGGGTCCGACATGAGAGTCTGCGCGCTCGCATGAACATCAGCGCCGTCGTCGAGGAGCACGCGTCCAACCCCAAGGTGGCCCTGTACCACCACGCCGGGGCGATCACGTACACGGATCTGGTCGGGCGGGTCCGCCGCCTCCACGCGGGCCTGGCCGGCCACGGCATCGAGCCCGGACAGCGGGTCATGCTCTTCGCCGGCACCACCCCGAACTTCGTGATCGGGCTCTTCGGCATCCTCCACGCCGGCGCGGTCGCCATCCCCGCGAACCCGCTGTCGCCGGCACCCGAGATGCAGTCCGAGATCGACGTGGTCGAGCCCCACCTGGTGCTGGTCGGGCCCGCGGCCGCGGCGGCGTTCGCGGAGTGCGATCCCGGCTGCCCCGTGGTGGCGCTGCCGGGTGCCGACCTCGACGGCGCCATCGCCTACGACGACTTCGTCGCCGACGCCGATCCGGCCCTGGTGGAGCGCCAGCCCTCGGACCTGGCGGTGCTCCTGTTCACCAGCGGCACCGCGGGGGCGCCGAAGGCAGCGATGCTGACGCACGGGAACCTGACGGCGAACGTCCGCCAGGTCGACGCTCATTCGACCCGCCTGGCCACGTCGGACGACGTCGCCCTGGCCGTGATCCCGCTGTTCCACATCCTCGGGCTCAACCTCCTGCTCGGGGTGATCGTCCGCGCCGGGGCCTCGGTGGTGCTGGTGGAGCGATTCGACCCGTCGACGGTCATCGAGCTCGTCGGCCGCCACGGCGTCACCGCGATCTCGGGTCCGCCGGCGATGTGGCAGGCGTTGGCGGAGCACCCGGGAGCGACACCCGAGCAGTTCGCCCGGGTCCAGGTGGCGGTGTCGGGGGCCGCGGGCCTCGCCCGCGAGGTGGTGCAGCTGGTGCAGGACCGGCTCGGCCTGACCCTGACCCAGGGCTACGGGCTCACCGAGGCGGCCCCGGTGCTGACCCTGGGCGCCGGGACGGGCGCGCCCCCCACCTCGGTCGGGCGGCCGGTACCAGGGGTGCAGCTCCGGCTCGTCGGTCCCGACGGCGGTGACGTCCCGGTGGGCGACGAGGGCGAGATCTGGGCCAAGGGCGACAACGTGTTCCCCGGCTACTGGAACGACCCCGAGGCCACCGCCCGAGCCCTCACCCCCGACGGCTGGCTGATGACCGGCGACATCGGCGTGGTCGACGACGACGGCTTCCTCTACATCGTCGATCGCTCGAAGGACCTGGTCATGGTGTCGGGCTTCAACGTCTACCCGGGCGAGGTCGAGGCGGTGCTGCGCAACCACCACGCGGTGGCCGAGGCCGCGGTGGTGGGGATCCCCGACCACGCCACCGGCGAGGCGGTGAAGGCGTTCGTCGTCCCGGTGCCCGGCGAGGTGCTCGACGTCAGCCAGGTGATCGCCCACTGCGAGGCCCGCATGGCCCGGTACAAGTGCCCGCAGGTGGTCGAGGTGGTCGACGAGATCCCACGGGGCTCGGTGGCGGGCAAGGTGCGACGGCGCCAGCTGCGCGACGCCTGACAGCGCGCCGTCCACCCCCGGCCGCACGGGTACCGTGTGGCCGATGCCGAACGGGCCATCCCACGACGACGCCGCCCCTCTCGGCTGGTTCGCCGGGACCCGCCCCGGCCGGCTGATCCTCGGGGCCCTGCTGGGGTTCCTCACCTTCACCCTGATCACCTGGAACCTGCCCGACTCCGAGGTGCGCGACGAGATCCGGCCCGGGCTGCGGCCGGTGGTGAACGCGGTGGCGATCGACCAGAGCTGGTCGGTCTTCGCCCCCAACCCCACCCGGATCTCGCTGGCGGTCGAGGCCGACGTCTACCTCGCCGATGGTGAGGTGGTTCGCTTCACGTTCCCCCACGGCGACGACCTGGTCGGCGCCTACCGCGAGTACCGCTGGCGCAAGTGGGAGCGCCGGGTCCGGCTCGACCGCAACGACCACATGTGGGCCCGGACCGCCGAGTGGGTGGCCGACCAGTTCGACGAGCGGGTCGATCGGGTGGTGCTCATCCGCCGGTTCAGCGACACCCCGGAGGCGGGCTCGGGCGACGAGCGCGAGTGGGAGAGCGTCGAGTTCTTCGACCTCGACCTGGGGCCCGCGACCGAGGTGGACCTGTCGTGAGCGCGCTCGGGAATCGGGCTCGCCGGTGGTCCCGGGCGATCGCCATGGCCTGGAGCCGGTTCTGGTTCACCCCGAAGCCCGCGTCGACCATCACTGCGATCCGGGTCGCGCTCGGCGTCACCTGTCTCGGGTGGGCGCTCTCCATCCTCGCCGACCTGCGCACCTTCTACTTCGACGACGGGCTGCTGGCCGAGCCCCGCTACGCCGATCACCGGCTCGGGCTCTTCCAGTGGTTCACCAGCGACACCGCGGTGGTGCTGGTGTGGTCGACGATGGTGCTGGCCTCGGTCCTGCTGATCGTGGGGCGGGGGGTGCGCCTCGCCGCGCCGGCGCTGTGGATCGTCACCCTGTCGATGCAACAGGGAGCCCCGGACGCGCTCAACGCCGGCGACCTGCTGCTCCGCATCTGGACCGCCCACTACGCCTTGTTCGCGGTCCTGACGCCCAGCCGGTTCCTGTCGGTGCCGCTCTTCGGCCGCCGGGCCGAGGGCGGTGGGCGGTATTGGCCCATGGCGCCGTCCTGGCTGATTCGGGTCGCCCAGATCCAGCTCACCGTCATCTACCCGGCAACCGTCATCGCCAAGCTCGACGGCGACACCTGGCGCAACGGGACCGCGGCCCTGTACGCGCTCGGGCTGCGCGACTTCGAGCGATTCTGGGTGCCCGAGCTGCTGCGGGAGAACCTCATCGCCGGCAACCTGATGACGTGGTTCACCCTCGGCGTCGAGCTGTCGCTGCCGTTCCTGCTGTGGACCCGGCGCACCCGCTGGCTGGGGATCATCCTCGGGGTCACCATGCATGTGGGCTTCGACTACACGATGCGTCTCGGCTTCTTCCTGCCCGCGATGGTGATCGGCTACCTGTCGTTCGTGCGGCCCGACGAGACCGCCCGGGCCCTCTCGTGGATGCGGGGCCTGCCCCGGAGGCTGGCGGCGGCGCGGCGTCGCCGGGCGCTCGTGAACGCTTGAACGATCGTCCTAGGCTGGACCGATGGGCCACCGGACGCCACGACCATGAACGGGCGGCGCATCCCCGACGCAACGGTCGACCGGCTACCGCTCTACCTGCGGGTGCTCGTGGAGCTCGCGGCGGCCGGCCAGACCACGGTCTCCTCCGAGCGCCTGGCCGAGCTGGCCGGGGTCAACGCCGCAAAGGTGCGCAAGGACCTCTCGCACCTCGGGAGCTACGGCACCCGCGGCGTCGGCTACGACGTCGACTACCTGCGCTTCGAGATCACCAGCCGCCTGGGCCTGGCCCACGAGTCCGCGGTGGCCATCGTGGGGATGGGCAACCTGGGCCGGGCCCTCGCCAACCACCGGGGGTTCCGCGATCGGGGCTTCATCGTGGCGGCGCTCTACGACATCGACCCCGACAAGGTGGGCTCGGTCGTTGCCGGCCGGACCATCCACCATCTCGAGGACCTCGAGAGCACCCAAGGCGAGCACATCGACATCGGGGTGATCAGCACCCCGCCCGGGGTGGCCCAGGAGGTGGCCGACCGGTTGGTGAAGGCCGGGGTGCGGGCCATCCTCAACTTCGCCCCGGCCGTCATCTCGGTGCCGCCGACGGTGACCCTGCGGGAGGTCGACCTCACCCTCGAGCTGCAGGTGCTCAGCTTCTACAAGCAGCGCCAGCCGGCAGACCGCGCCCGGTGATCCTGGCGACCGCGTCCGCCCCCGGCCGCACCCCCGCGCCCTCCGTCGGGCCCCGCCGCCGCCGGTCCGAGCAGATCGGGCCCGAACACGAGGTACTCTTGGACGTGCTCGCCGAGGCCCCCGAATCCCGGCGCGAGCAGGGCATCGACACCGGGGGCCTGGGTTGGCAGAAGGCCCTGGATTCGGGGATGCTGGAGCCGGCCCGCGAGGGCCGGATCGTCGAAGCGAAGGAGCGCCTGCAGGCGTGTCTGCCGTCGTCATCGGAGTGAACAACCGGACCATGCCCCTCGACCTGTTCGAGCGGCTCATGCTCCCCCAGGATCAGCTCCCCAAGGCCCTCACCGATCTGGTGGCCCGCCGCCACGTCAGCGAGGCGGTGCTCCTCTCCACCTGCAACCGCGTCGAGGTGTACGTCTACGCCGAGCGGTTCCACGGCGCCTACCAGGACGTCCGCGACTTCCTCGCCGAGTCCGCACAGCTCGCTCCCGAGGACTTCTCCGACCACATCTACGTGAGCTACGACCACGAGGCCGTCCGCCACCTCTTCGCGGTGACCGCCGGGCTCGACTCGGCGGTGCTCGGAGAGAACGAGATCCAGCGCCAGGTCAAGATGGCCTGGCAGGCGGCACAGGCCGAGGGCACGTCGGGCTCCTCCCTCGACGAGGTGTTCCGCCGGGCCCTCGCCGTCGGCAAGCGGGTCCGCACCGACACCGGCATCTCCCGCCACATCACCTCGGTGGCCCACGCCGCGGTGGCCATGGCCGGCGAGCAGCTCGGCGGCCTGGCCGGGCGCCAGGTGCTCGTGCTCGGGGCCGGCGACATGGGTCGGGGTATGGCCACGATGCTGCGTGATGCCGGCCTGGATCGGATGATCTTCGCCAACCGGAGCCTCGAGCGGGCCCAGGCGCTGGCGGGGGCGTTCACCAACGGTGTGGCCGTCACCCTCGACGGCCTGGCCGCGACCCTCGCCGACGTCGACGTGCTGCTCACGTCCACCGGAGCCCATTCGCTCATGGTCGACCAGGCCGAGCTCGCCGAGGTCATGGCTCGCCGGCAGGGCCGGCCGCTGCTGATCGTCGACATCGCGGTGCCCCGCGACGTCGACCCCGCGGTGGGCGAGCTGGCCGGGGTGACCCTGCTCGACATGGACGACGTCCGGGCCTTCGCGGCCGCCGGCCGGCGCGAGCGCGAGAACGAGCTGATCGCGGCCAGGACGGTGATCGACGAGGAGCTGGGGCTGTTCCTCGAGCGCCAGTCGGCCCGGCAGGTGGCCCCGCTGGTCGCCAGCTTCCGCGCCAACGCCGAGGCCATCCGCCAGGCCGAGCTCGAGCGCTTCGCAGCCAAGCTCGACCAGCTCGGCGAGGAGCAGCGGCGCACCGTGGACGCGCTCACCCAGGGCATCCTCGGCAAGCTCCTCCACGAGCCGTCGGTCCAGCTCGGCGACGCCGCCGGCACCCCCAGGGGCGACCGCCTCGCCGACGCGCTGCGGGACCTCTTCGGGCTCTGATGGCCCGGCTGCGGGCAGCCACCCGCGGCAGCCCCCTGGCCCTGTGGCAGACCCGGCACGTGGCCGCGCTCCTGCGCGCTGCGGGCGTCGCCGTCGACGGCGTCGACGAGGTCGTGGTCACCACGGTGGCCGACCGGCGGGCCGAGACCCCCATCCACCGCATGGGCGGCAAGGGGGTCTTCGTGAAGGAGGTGCAGGCGGCGGTCATCGAGGGCCGGGCCGACGTCGCGGTGCACTCGATGAAGGACCTGCCCAGCGCCACCCCGCCCGAGCTCCTGCTGGCCGCGGTCCCCGAGCGCGGTGACCCGCGCGACGCGCTGGTCGGCTGCCGCCTCGGCGCGCTGGCGGAGGGGGCCACGGTGGCCACCGGCTCCATCCGCCGCCGCAGCCAGCTGGCCGCGCTGCGCCCGGACCTGCGATTCGCGGAGCTGCGCGGGAACATCGCCACCCGGCTCGCCAAGGCGTCGAACTTCGACGCCATCGTCGTGGCCGCGGCGGCGCTGGCTCGGCTGGGTGAGACCCCCCAGGTTGTCGACGTGCTCGAGCCCGAGGTGCTCCTGCCCCAGGTCGGCCAGGGAGCGCTCGCGGTCGAGTGCCGGCGCGACGACGCCGGGCTCGCCGAGGTGCTCGCCGCCGTCCAGGATCCGGTGACCCGGCGGCTGACCGACGCCGAGCGGGCCTACCTCGCGGAGCTGGGCGGCGACTGCGACCTCCCAACCGGCGCCCATGCCGTGCTCGCCGGCGGCGACGTGCGGCTGCGGGCCCTGCTGGCCGCGCCCGACGGGAGCCGGGTGCTGCGCGACGACCGCCGCGGTGCCGACGGCGAGGAGCTGGGGCGGGCCGCAGCCCGGGCGCTGCTCGACGCGGGCGGCCGCGAGCTGCTCGCGATCCGCTGACGGTCGCCCGGGCCAGCTGCCGGTACCGTGGCCCTGGTGGATGTCGGCTCGTTCGAGCAGCGGCCCCTCTCCGGGCGCCGGGTCGTGGTGACCCGGACCCGGGAACAAGCCGGCGAGCTCTCGCACCTGCTGCGCCGGCGGGGCGCGGCGCCGGTCGAGGTCCCGACGATCCGGATCACCGATCCCGACGACGACGGCGCCGCGCTCGACGGAGCGATCGCCGGCATCGCCGGGTACGCCTGGGTGGTCCTCACCTCACCCAACGGCGCGACCCGGCTGTGCGCCCGCCTGCCCGACGCCCGCCAGCTCGGCGGGGTCGGGGTCGCGGCCATCGGCCCCGGTACCGCGGCGGCGCTGGCGGAGCACGACGTCGTCGCCGACCTGGTGCCCGACGAGTACGTGGCCGAGAGCCTGCTCGCGGCCTTCCCGCCCCCACCCCCCGGGGGCGGGCGGGTGCTGATCGCACGGGCTGCCGAGGCCCGCGAGGTCCTCCCGGAGGGCCTGCGGGCCCGGGGCTGGACCGTCGACGTGGTCCCCGCATACCGCACCGAACCCGCCACCGTCTCCGACGAGCAGCAGCAGGCCGTGGCCGAGGCCGACGCGGTCACCTTCACATCGTCGTCCACGGTGCGACACTTCGTCGAGCTCGTCGGCGCCGACGCGGTCCCTCCGGTGGTGGCCTGCATCGGTCCGGTGACTGCGGCGACGGCCCGCCAGCTCGGCCTCTCGGTCGACGTCGAGGCGGCCGAGCACACCATCGCCGGGCTGGTCCGGGCGTTGGAGGAGCACTACGGATCGATCTCGGGTTGACCCGGCGGTACGACCCCGGCTCCGGCCGCCAGTCATGGGACAATGGAACGAGACCGTTCGTCGGGGCGGCGAAGGAGAGAGCCAGGATGGCGAAAGCCAAGCGCCGATCATCGGCGAGCGGGGAGGAGACCCGGTCCCGCATCATCGAGGCCACGCTCGAGACCCTCCAGGCCGAGGGGATCGTCGGTGCCAGCGCCCGGGCCATCGCCCGCGCCGGGAACTTCAACCAGGCGCTGATCTTCTACCACTTCGGCACCGTCGACCTCGCCATCGTGGCCGCGGTCGGTGAGCTGAGCCGGCGTCGCCTGGACCGTTACCGCGAGTCGCTGCTCGCCGTCGACGACCTCACCGACCTGATCGCGGTGGCCCGTGAGCTCTACGAGGCCGATCGGGAGTCGGGCGAGGTCACCGTCCTCACCCAGGCCTTCGCCGGGGCCAGCCGCGACGCGGTGATGGGGCCGGCCATGTTCGGCCACATCGCGGAGTGGAACGAGCTCCTCGAGGAGGTGGTGGATCGCGCCGTGGCCGCGTCGCCGATCGGGCACACCGCGCTGGCGGCCTCGCTTCCCCGCCACGAGATCGCGCTGGCGATCTCGGCGCTCTTCCTCGGCATCGAGCTGCTGGGCCAGCTCGACCCCGAGCGCGCCGACACCGACCGCATCTTCACCACCATCGCGGCGGTGGCCCAGCTCGCGGAGGCCGTGGTTCCCAGGGACGCCCTGCCCAGCCGCTGACGCAGCACGAGCTACATCCACCCGATCGAGGCACAGCTCGCAATCGGCGACGAACCGACTTCTTCGGGAGCAAGTAGCTACCGTCGGTCCCCATGGACGCGCTGGTCTTCGACTTCGACGGGCTGATCGTCGACACCGAGTGGCCGGCGTTCGTCACCGTCGCCGAGGTCTTCGGGGCCCACGGCCTGGAGCTGACCCTGGCCCAGTGGCAGGACCGCATCGGCCGGGGCGACAACGCCCCGTGGACCGAGCTGCTCGCGAGCATGCTGGGCACGGACATCGACCACATCCTGATCGACGACGAGCGGCGGGCCAGGAAGAACGCCCTCACCGACGCGCAGCCGCTGCAGCCGGGCGTGCTGGAGCTGCTCGAGGAGGCCGACCGCCTCGGGCTGGCGACCGCGGTCGCATCGAGCTCGCCCTACGGCTGGGTCCGCCACCATCTCGACCGGCTCGGGATCCTCGACCGCTTCGCCGTGGTGAGGACCCGTGACGACGTGGTCCGCACCAAGCCTGCGCCCGACCTGTTCCTGGCCGCGTGCGAGGCCCTCGGCGTGGCCGCCCACCGGGCCGTGGCCCTCGAGGACTCCGTCCACGGGGTCGCCGCGGCCAAGGCGGCCCGGATGTACTGCGTCGCCGTGCCCAACCGGGTGACCTCCGGAGGCGACTTCTCCGCCGCCGATCTGCTGGTCGACTCCCTCGAGGCGCTCGAGCTGGCCGGGCTGCTCGTGACCGGCCCGGACCCCACCCACGATGGGGCCTGACCCCAGCCACGGCGGGGTCTGGGCCGGTTCAGGTGGAGACGGCGGCCGGGCCAGCCGGCCCGGGGGCTCCTACACTCCGGGCGTGACCTTCCCCGAACGTCGGCTGCGCCGGCTTCGACGGACCCCGGCGATGCGCCGCCTGGTGGCCGAGACCCGGCTCACCGTCGACGATCTGATCGCGCCCCTGTTCGTGAGGGAGGGGATCGACGAGCCCCAGCCGATCGGGTCGCTGCCCGGCGTGGTGCAGCACACCCGCGAGTCGCTCCGCAAGGAGGTGGGCGAGCTGGCCCGGCTCGGGGTGCCGGGCGTGATCCTGTTCGGGGTGCCGGCGGCCAAGGACGCCCAGGGGAGCGAGGCCTGGAACCCCGACGGCATCGTCCAGCTGGCGCTGCGCGATCTCAGTGACGATCTGGGCGACGAGCTGGTGCTCATCGCCGACCTCTGCGTGGACGAGTACACCGACCACGGCCACTGCGGCATCGTCGACGACGCCGGCCGGGTCGACAACGACGCCACCCTCGACCTGTACGCCCGGATCGCGGTCGCCCAGGCCGACGCCGGGGCCCACGTGGTGGCCCCCAGCGGGATGATGGACGGCCAGGTGGGCGCCATCCGGGCCGGTCTCGACGCCGCCGGCCACGAGGAGATCCCGATCCTGGCCTACTCGGCCAAGTACGCCTCGGCGCTGTACGGGCCGTTCCGTGACGCGGTCGACGTCACCATCGCCGACGGGGGTGACCGCAAGGCCTATCAGCAGGACTGGCGCAACGCCCGCGAGGCCATGGAGGAGATACGCCTCGACCTCGCGGAGGGTGCCGACATGATCATGGTCAAGCCCGCGCTGAGCTACCTGGACGTCATCCAGCGGGCCCGGGCGGTCACCGACGTGCCCATCGCCGCGTACCACGTGTCGGGCGAGTACTCGATGATCAAGGCCGCCGCAGCCAACGGCTGGATCGACGGCGATGCCGTGGCCCTGGAGCAGCTCGGCGCCATCAAGCGGGCCGGCGCCGACGTCATCCTCACCTACCTGACCCGCGAGCTCGCCGAGCGGCTGGGCTCATGACTCGGCTCTGTCATCCATGACCCTGGCATTGACATCGCCTCGTGTGTCGCCGTGCGTCGAGGCCGCGACGGGCGACGTGTCCGCACCCCGTCACCACCCGGTGAGCGGCCATCCACGGCCGCTCGCGCACCCCTGAGACGGTGGCCACCAACGACGAGCTGTTCGAGCGGGCCCAGCGGGTCATGCCCGGTGGCGTGAGCTCGCCGGTGCGGTCCTTCCGCTCCGTGGGAGGCACCCCCTACTTCGTCTCCACCGCCGAGGGCCCCTACGTCTGGGACGTCGAGGGCAACCGGTACATCGACTACGTGATGAGCTACGGCCCCGGCATCCTCGGCCATGCCCACCCGGCCGTCATCGACGCGGTACAGCAGGCCGTCGGCGACGGCACCTCGTTCGGCGCGCCGACGCTGCGGGAGATCGAGATGGCCGAGGAGCTGTGCTCCCGGGTCGACGGCCTCGAGATGGTGCGGCTGGTCTCGAGCGGCACCGAGGCCGCCATGTCCGCCATCCGCCTGGCTCGGGGGGTGACCGGGCGGGACCGGATCGTGAAGTTCGCCGGCCACTACCACGGCCACGCCGACGGCCTGCTCGCCGCGGGGGGCAGCGGGGTGGCCAACCAGGGACTGTCGGGCTGCGACGGGGTGCCGGCGTCGGCGGTGGCCGACACCGTGGTCGTGCCGTGGAACGTGGTCCCCGAGCTCGACGAGACCGTGGCCGTGCTGGCGGTCGAGCCGGTGCCCGCCAACATGGGGCTGGTGCCGCCCCGCGACGGGTTCCTCCAGGAGTTGCGCGACGCCTGCGATGCCGCCGGGGCGCTGCTGCTGTTCGACGAGGTCATCACCGGGTTCCGCCTCGGCCGGGGCGGGGCCACCGAGTGGTACGGCGTTCGCCCCGACGTCTGGGCGTTCGGCAAGGTCATCGGCGGCGGCCTTCCGGTGGGCGCCTACGGGGCCAGCCGCGAGATCATGAGCCACGTCGCTCCGCTGGGCGGGGTCTACCAGGCGGGCACCCTGTCGGGGAACCCGCTCGCCACCGCGGCCGGGCTGGCCCAGCTGCGCCTGCTCGACGACGACGCCTACCGCGGGCTCGAAGCCATCGCCACCCGGCTGGCCGACGGGCTGACCAAGGCCCTCGCCGACCACGGGGTCCCGGCGGTGGTGCCCCGGGTCGGGCCCCTGGTGGGCCTGTTCTTCACCGACCGTCAGCCCGCCGACTTCGACCAGGCCCAGGCCGCGGCCGGCAACGGCGTCTACCCCCGGTTCTTCCACGGCATGCTCGAGCGGGGCATCGCCCTGCCTCCCGGTCCCTACGAGGCCCTGTTCCCGAGCCTGGCCCACACCGACGAGGTGATCGACGCCACCGTCGAGGCCGCGGCAGAGGTCGCGGCGCTCATCTGACTCGCCGCCGCCGTCGGTGGCGGCGGCTCGTCTGTCGCCCTGCCGCGAGGCGGCGACGGGCGACCTGTTCGAACGCCGGTGCGTCCTGGGGGGCGGCCATCCATGGTCGC
>JBFKRY010000127.1:0-11660 GCA_041636995.1 Acidimicrobiales bacterium
ATCCAGCTCCACGGTGCGCAGATCGCCGTGGATGGCCTCGGCGAGGTCGCCCTGCTCGATGCGAGCCTCGAGCGCGTGGGGATCGGTGTCGACGCCGGTCAGGCGGTAGCTGGAGCCGGGCAGGTCGAACGGCCAGGCTCGCCCGCATCCGGCCTCGAGGATCTCGAGCTTCCCGCCATCGACGGCTTGGGCCCGGATGACCTCGGCGATCATGTCCTCTTCGTGATCCCACGAATCGGCCAGTCGCAGCGGTGGGAGGGTCCCCGGCATCGAATAGCCCCTTTCCTGCGCCCACGGCAGGGCGCCCCCCGCACGATAGACCCGGCGGCGGGCGTCGCGGTGGTTGCCGATGTCGGCACCAGGCGCCCCTGCCGGTGCGCGGATCCGTCAGCTCCGGCGGAGGTAGGTGGCGGCGGCGGCGTCGCCCATGGCTGCCAGCTGGGCGGCCCGGTAGCGCTCCCGCTCGGCCCGGCGGGGGTGCGTGAAGCCCTCCCCGACCACGGCTTCACCGGGATCGCACACGATGTAGCGGCAGAGGCGCTGAGCGTGGGGCGACAACGTGGTCCAGGTGTCGAACGACATCGATCGGATCAACGCCCCGCTGCGAAACCACGGCGCCATGTACTCGACGTTGGGCATCGCTCTCACCTGGCGTGACAGGTTGGGCGTGCCGCCGTGCCAGCATCGGGCATCCCGGACGATCGCCGAGCCCGCGGGCAGCGGGCACACGGTCGACAACCGCATCCACTCCGGCTCGTCGGCCAGGGTCGGGATGGGCGCCCGGGAGCGGTGGGTCCCGGGGATCTGCCGGATCGGGCCGTTCTCGGGGGTGAGGTCGACGAGCGGGAAGTTGACGTGGACCACGGGCACCGGGAGGTCACGGATCGAGACCGCTCCCACCGGGTCGTGCAGCTCGGTCCAGACGTTGTCGGAGTGCAGCCCCTGGTACTCGATGGCACCGGGGAGAGCCAGGTCCCCGCCGGCGCCGTAGACGACGTAGTCGCTCGAGCCGAAGATCGCGGTCAGGATCGGGGTGGTCACGGGGCAGTCGATCAGGTCGCACCATTCCGGCCGATGGAACATGTGGCGCGACGCGGACGTACCGCCGAAGGAGTAGCGGTGCGGCAGGCCCCCGGCTCCTCCGCCCACCGCGCCCTCGGGGTCGGCGGCCTCGATGGTCGCGATCACCTCGTCGGCGGCGGCCCGGAGCCGGTCGAGCCGGTCCGGGTCGAGCGCGTCCCGCACGGCCACGAACCCGTCCCGGTGGAACAGGCTCACCGCCCGGTCGACATCGTCGGGGGCCACCACCTCCAGCCCCGGGATGCCGCCGCGGGTTCGCAGGCGCTCACGCAGGGCCACCACGTTCGCGTCGTCGTAGGCCCGACTCCAGCCGGCGCACCGGGGGTCGCCGCCGACCAGGTTGAGGTGCTCGGGGGTGGTCTCGATCTCGATCTCGCCCACCTCGGTCGCCAGACCCAGGGGGTTGTCGTTCGTCGCGGCCCCGGACGCTGCGCTCCGGTTGGCGAAGCCGTTCGGCGGCACCGAGGCACTCCAGCCGAACGTCATGTCGTCACCCCCAGCTCGTCGACCACGCGGTGAGGGCCGCGAGACTACCAACGGGGGCCCTGCGGATCGCCCGTGCGGGGGCCCGCTAGCCGGCGAGCATGCCGCCGTCGACCGCGAGGGCGTGGCCGGTGGTGAACGAGGAGGCGTCCGAGCACAGCCACAGGGCGGCTCGGGCGATCTCGTCGGGGTCGCCGAAGCGGCCGAGGTAGCTCAGCCGGCGGGCCACGGCGTGGACGTCCCGACCGCGGCGCTCGATGGCGTTCCGCAGCATCGGGGTGTCGATGGCGCCGGGGCAGATGGCGTTGACCCGGATGCCGTGCCGGGCGTAGTCGATGGCGGCGCTGCGGGTGAGCCCGAGCACCGCGTGCTTGGAGGCGGTGTAGGCGGGCTGGTCGTGTTGGGGCCGGTACGAGTTGGTGGAGGCGATGTTGACGATGCTGCCGCCGTTGCCGGCGTCGAGCATGGCCCGGATCTCGTGCTTCATCGAGAGGAACACGCCACGGGCGTTGACCGCCAGCATCCGGTCGAAGTCCTCGTCGGCGCACTCGGCGAGGGGGACGGTCTCGAACTCGATGGCGGCGGCGTTGACGGCGCAGTCGAGGCGCCCGAAGGCGCTGGTGGCCTCTTCGACCACCGCGGCCACGTCGTCGGCGACGGCGGCGTCGCCGGCCCGGAATCGCACCGACCCCGGGGCGTCGGCACAGCCGGCGAGCAGCTCGTCGGCGGCGGCATCGGTGAGGTCGCTGGCGACGACGTGCATCCCGGCGCCGGTGAGCCGTCGGGTGACGGCTCGTCCCATGCCACCGGCGGCGCCGGTGACGATCGCAGCGCGGCCGTCGAGGTCGGTGATCATGGTGTGGTCTCCCGGGGGTCGGTCACGAAGCGGGCGCCAGCGCGGTCTCCAGCGCCGCGAGCTGACGGTCGGGCGGCCAGGAGGCGGGATCGAACAGGGCCTGCATGGCCAGCCCGTCGACGATGGCGATGAGTCGTTCGGCCTCGGCCCGGGCGCTGCGTCCGTCGTCCCGATCGGCGGCCACCAACAGGTCGGCCACCTGGGTCCGGAACTCGCGGTACGCGTCGCGCTGGATGCGGGCCAGCTCGGGATCGCCGGCTGCCTGCGCGCAGAACGCCAGGGTCACGAGCCAGTGGAGGCGCGACTCCTCGTCGAGCGGCAATGCGCCCACCAGCGTGTCGCGCAGGGCATGCGCGGGCTCCAGCGTGGCCCGATCCTGTCGCCGGGCCCGGCGCTGATCGAGCGATGCCTCCAGGGTGAACCGCAGCAGGTCGCGCTTGTTGCGGAAGTAGTGGACCAGGGTGCCGGTGGTCCAGCCGGCCTCGGCGGCGACTTCGCGCATCGACGCGCCGGCGAGCCCGGAGCGGGCGATGACCCGGGCCGCAGCCCGAGCCAGCTCGTCGCGTCGGGCGTCAACGTCGACGATCCTCGGCATTGACGCAAGATATCACAACTGTTAGAAATAACGCTCGTTCGAAATCAGGAAGAGGTTGCCCGATCACCATGGTCCACGTCCCCACTCGAGGAGAGGTCCCCATCCGCCTGGGCCCGCAGATCGATCCGCTGATCCCCGACATCGGGCCCAGCACCATGGGGCGCGACGTGTACACCGACCCGGTGCGCTTCGAGCTCGAGCGGGAGCGGGTCCTGGCCACCCACTGGATCCTGGCCGGGCGGGCCCAGCAGATCCCGAACCCGGGCGACTGGCTGACCTACGAGGGCCACGGCGAGACCGTGGTGGTGACCCGCCTGCGCGATGGCGGCTTCGCGGCCTTCCACAACGTGTGCCAGCACCGGGGCGCCGCGATCGTGGGCGAGCTGACCGGCTGTGGAGCTCGCCGCTTCACCTGCCCCTACCACGGCTGGGTGTACGACACCACCGGCGACCTGGTGGGCGTACCCGAGCGCGACGACTTCGACCCGTCCCACCTCGACGGGCTCCGGGCGCCGGCGGTGGCCGTGGACGAGTGGGGCGGGTGGCTGTGGATCAACCTCGCCGGTCCCGACCACGCGCCACCGCTCCGCGACGCCATCGGCGACGAGATCGCCGCCGATCTGGGCCGCTACCGGATGGAGGACATGGTCCTCCACGAGGTGGTGGAGTGGGACGTCCCGGTGAGCTACAAGGCCGTGGTCGACGGGTTCAACGAGATCTACCACACCAAGGAGCTCCACGGTGTCTCGCCGGACTGGGTGAAGGCCGCCCGGGGCACCTCGTTCCACATCGTCGGGGACAACTACATGTGCTTCGTCCCCCGGGCCGAGCACCTCGACCGGCTGGCCCAGGACTGGGATCACCATCGCTATGCGATCTGCCACTACGTCGTGTTCCCGAACACCATCTTCAACTGCAACCCGGAGCACGTGCAGGTCTTCACCCCGATCCCCCTCGAGGTCGATCGCACCCGGTTCCTCTGCTGGGAGCTCGTCCACCCCGAGCGCGACGGCGACCAGGACTATCCCGCGTACCTCGAGCGCACCATGGAGCACTGGAAGGTCCTGCGGGGCGTGGTCGGCGAGGACATCGACATCTACCAGCAGCTGGCCCGCACCAAGCGGTCCAGCGGCTACACCCGCCACGTCCTGCAGGGTCGGGAGTGCAAGATCGCCCACTATCACGAGAACATGGATCGTAAGATTCGCCGGGCCGGTCGGGTCTGAGCCGAAGGTCGCACGGAGGGGGAACGAGCCATGGTGCAGTTGGGCATGACGTTCACCGCCGGCGCCGCCCTCGAGCCGGACGCGGCCGTCGACCTGTTGGGGGGCAAGGGGGCGGCGCTGGCCCGCATGGTGGCACTGGGGCTCCCGGTCCCGCCCGGGTTCACCCTCACCACCGCGGCCTGCCACCGGTTCCTGGGTGAGGGCTGGACCGATGAGCTCGATGCCGCGGTGGCCGAGGGCATCGCCGACCTGGAGGCAGCCACCGACAAGCGGCTGGGCGACCCGGCGCGGCCGCTGCTGGTGAGCGTGAGATCCGGCGCGCCGGTGTCGATGCCGGGGATGATGGACACGGTCCTCGATGTCGGGATGACCGAGGACGTGGCCCGGGGCCTCGGCGCCGCCAGCGGTGACGAGCGCTTCGGCTGGGACACCGCCCGGCGCTTCGTCCAGTCCTACGCATCGGTGGTGCTGGGCGCGCCCGATCCGCTCATCCGCGACGCCAGCCTCGAGCATCTCGGCGACGACGAGGGCCGAGGCCTCGATGCCGACGGGCTGGCCCGCGCCACTGCAGGCTTCCGGGAGACCCTGGCCCGAGCCGGGTACGTGGTGCCCGACCACCCCCACCAGCAGGTCCGCCATGCGGTGCAGGCGGTGTTCCGGTCCTGGAACTGCGAGCGGGCCACCGTGTACCGGCGGATCGAGGGCATCGACGACGGCCTCGGGACCGCGGCGACCGTGCAGATGATGGCGTTCGGCAACCTCGGCGACCGCTCCGGCACCGGGGTGGCCTTCTCGCGCGATCCGTCCACCGGCGCCCCGGGCGTGATGGGGGACTTCCTGGCGGGCGCCCAAGGCGAAGATGTCGTCGCCGGGACCCACCACACCCTGCCAATCGCCGCTCTGCGGGATCTGTGGCCGGACATCGCCGACGAGCTCGATCGCACCGCGACCCTGCTCGAGCACGACCTCACGGACCTGGCCGACATCGAGTTCACCGTCGAGGAGGGCACCTTCTGGCTGCTCCAGGTGCGCCGGGGCAAGCACAGCCCGCGCGCCGCGCTGCGCATGGCCATCGACATGGCCGACGACCCCGAGTTCCCGCTCACCCGCGAGGAGGCCCTCGAGCGGGTCGCCGGCATCCTCGCCGACCCGCCGACCGTGGCCACGGCATCGTCGGGTCCGGCGCACGGGGACGTGCTGGCGACCGGGCTGGCCGCCTCACCGGGGAGGGCCATCGGTGCCGTGTGCACCGACGTGGACGCGGCCATCGCGGCCGAGGCCCGGGGTGAGGCCGTCATCCTCATCCGCCGGGAGACCTCGCCCGCCGACATCGCCGGGATGGCCGCAGCCACGGGCATCGTCACCAGCCGGGGCGGTTTGGTCAGCCACGCGGCCGTGGTGGCCCGGAGCTGGGGGCTGCCCGCCGTCGTCGGTGCCTCCCGGATCGAGATCCGATCCGACGGCATCGGCATCGGTGACCGGGTGGTCGTCGCCGGAACGGAGATCACCGTCGACGGGACGACCGGCGAGGTTCTCCTCGGCGCCCACCACGCAGACGAGGTGGAGGTGCCCGAGGTGGCGGTCCTCCGCTCGTGGGAGCGCGAGGCCACGCCGGCGTCGGTGGCCGAGCCGCTCCGCCACCGCGAGGACGTGACCGCCGAGTCGGTCGAGCGGGCCCTGGCGGTCAAGGGGATGGGAGACCCCGCGGGCATCGCCGCCGTTCTCGGCGGCTCGGCGGACGCGGTCGCCGACCACATCGCCGCCCTGATCGAGGCGGGCGACGTGCAGGAGCTGCCGGGCGGTCGGGTGCGGCCGACCCGGGCCCTCATGGCCCGAGTCGACGACCGGTTCGCCCAGGCCGCGGCCCGGGCCAGCGCACACGTGGAGCCGCAGATGGAGGCGTTCCACCACGTGAACTCCAGCTTCAAGGCCCTCGTCACCGAGTGGCAGGTGCGAACCGTCGACGGCGAGCAGGTCCCCAACGACCACACCGACGCCGAATACGACGCCGCGGTCATCGCCCGCCTCCGGACGGAGGTGCACGCCCTCATCGAACCCATCGTCACCAGCGTGGCTGCGGCCGAACCCCGAATGGCCCGCTACCTGGACCGGCTCGACGCCGCCCTCGCGGCGATCGAGGCGGGTGAGACCGACATGGTCGCCCACCCCCTCAAGGACAGCTACCACACCGTCTGGTTCGAGCTCCACGAGGAGCTCATCCGGCTCTCGGGCCGCAACCGCGCCGACGAAGCCGCAGCCGGACGTGCATGAGGCCGGCCGCTCGCATCTAGTCTCGGGGCCATGTGGGGCATCCAGATCAGCGAGCACGGTGGACCCGAGGTCCTCGAGTGGCGCGAGCTGCCCGATGCGACGGCGGACGCCGGCGAGATCGTCGTCGAGGTGGCCGCCGCGGGGCTGAACTACATCGACACCTACCACCGGACCGGGCTGTACCCGATGTCGCTGCCCTTCACCCCGGGCCTGGAGGGGTCCGGCACCGTCGTCTCGGTCGGTGAGGGCGTCGGCGACCACGCCGTCGGTGATCGGATTGCGTGGACGGGGAGCATCGGCTCGTACGCCGAGCGGGTGAAGATGCCGGCGGCGAGCGCGGTGGCGGTGCCCGACGACGTCGACCTCGAGACGGCCGCGGCCGTGCCGCTCCAGGGGATGACCGCCCATTACCTGGCCGTCGACACCTTCCCGCTGTCGCCCGGCGACCGCTGCCTGGTGCACGCCGGGGCCGGAGGAGTCGGCCTGCTGCTGATCCAGATCGCCAAGCTGCGCGGTGCCGAGGTGTTCACGACCGTCGGCTCGCCCGAGAAGGCCGACCTCGCTCGATCGGCCGGCGCGGACCACACGATCCTCTACCGCGACGTCGACTTCGCCGAGGCGGTCACCCAGATCGCCGGCGACCGTCCACTCGACGTCGTCTACGACGGGGTCGGGAAGTCGGTCTTCACGAAGAGCCTCACCCTGCTACAGCCCCGGGGGACGATGGTGACGTTCGGCAACGCCTCGGGTCCGGTCGACCCGGTGTCGCCGCTCGAGCTGTCCACGAACGGGTCGCTGTACCTCACCCGACCCACCCTCTTCGACTACATCGCCACCCACGACGAGCTGCAGCGACGAGCAGACGACCTGTTCGGTTGGGTCGCCGGCGGCCAGCTCGAAATCCGCATCGGCGCTCGCTTCGATCTGCGCGACGCCGGAGACGTCCACCGCGCCCTCGAAGGTCGCCGCACGACCGGCAAGGTGCTCCTCGTTCCCTGAGGCATGCCAGCGGCGCCTCGTCGGGCCGATCGCGGTGGACCGGCTCGTCAGCCTCCGGCAGGCGGGGGACGACCGTCTCGGATCCACTGGGCGACCTCGCTGGCGAGGGGCCCCACGAGCTCGGCGCACCGACGGGTCAGCGCCAGGCCTGCGTTGGAGATGACCGAGCCGGGCTCGTAGGCGTCCGGGCGGCAGTCCTGCAGGTACCGCTCCGGCTCGTACGCCGCCAGGTAGTCCGCGACGGCCTTGTTGTGGAGGCTGATGTCGCCTCCCCGGTACTCCAGCCAATCGACCCGGCCCTCCCGGTAGTTGAACGGCGCGATCAGCTCGTCCACACCGAGCTCGGCTGCAACCGGGTTCTCGAGGACGACCCGGCAGTCGACGGTTGCGGTGACCGGGTTCGCGGCCGTCACCTCGCAGCCCTCGACCCGGGTCGGCAGGCCGGCATCGGCGAGCCCGATCAGCCAGCCGAAGATCTGCTGGTCGGCGAGGGTGGGCTCGTAGGAGACCGCCATCATCGTCTCCATGTCCCCGGTGTTGCTCGCGTCGAGCCAGCGCTGGGCGAGGTCGAGGGCGTCGCGCCGGACGACCTCCTCCGCGCCGAGGGTCGCCACGGTGTCGGGGTCGTCGGGATCGAGCAGTCGGGTGAGCCCGACCACGCCGAGGATCACGAGCACGAGCGCGGCCATCGCCAGCATCGGCCTCCGGGGCCGTCGACTCGGTCCCCCACGGATCCGGGCGCCCGGCGTCAGCAGCGAGTGAGCAGCCGGCGCATCCTCGAGGTCGACGATCTCGGCCAGCGGGGGACGGGTGGCATCCAGGGCAGCCGGGTCCGGCACCGGGTTCGCCCGGCAGAACTCGGAGAAGGTGGCGTCGAGATCGGTCACGTCCCCTCCCATCTCCCTGCAGGCCGACCGCCGCGGTCGGCTTCGAGCTTCTGGTACTCGTCGGCCAGCCGGCGCTTGGCCCGGTGGAAGCGCTGGTCGACCGCGGCCACCGAGATTCCCAGCAGCGACGCGATGTCCCCGTGGGCCATCTCCTCCCAGCCGGCGAGGCGCAGGATCTCCTGGTCCGGCTCGCGGAGGCGCGCTGCGGCCTCCAGCACCAGGGACTGCCCGGACCGGCGCACCGCGAGGGCCTCGGGCCCGGCGGGGTCGACGCTGCGGAGGTGCGCCACCCGGTCCCGCAGCCGGGCCGCGCGCCTGCGGCCACGCCAGTGGTGGCTCAGCACCCGGTAGGCGATCCCGTAGAGCCAGGACCGGATCTTGTCGTCGGGAGGGGCGTCACCGAGCTTGCGCCAGGCGATCGAGAAGACCTCGGCCACCGCGTCGTGGGCGTCGGCGTGGGCCAGGCGCCGGAGGCAGTAGGCGAGAATCGGGCCGTAGTTGTCCTCGTAGATCCTGCGGAACGCCTCCTCCTGGGAGTCCTCGCGCTCGTCCGGGCGCAGCACTGGACCGGAGCGCTCGACGTTCACGCCCTCCGACTCCCTCTCCGATCGGTCGTCATCGGCACCTCCCCGACCGAGCGACGCTCGCCATGTTGGTGCCCGCCACCACGGGTGATCTGACAGCCAGTGGATCCGAAGGACCGCGAGCTCAGCCGAACAGGTCACCGGTGAGGTACTTCGTCCCACTGTCGCATCCGAGGGTGACGATCACGCCCCCGGGTCCGAGCTCTCGGGCGAGCTCGATTGCACCACAGACGTTCAGCCCCGTCGAGGTGCCGCAGAGCAGGCCTTCTTCGGCAGCAAGCCGCCTCGCCATGGCCCGGGCGGCCTCCTCGTCGACGGTGCGGATGTCGGTGCAGCGGCTGCGGTCCACGAACGGCGGCTCGAACCCGATGCCAACACCCTCCACCCGGTGCGGACCCCCGACGCCGGTGGTCAACAGCGGCGACTGCGCGGGCTCGAGCGCGATCACATCGCAGTCGACACCGTGGTCGAGGAGCCCGTCGACCGCCCCCATGAGCGCGCCGCCCGTTCCCACCCCGGCGCACATCACGTCGATGCGCCCGTTCGCCTGCGCAGCGATCTCGTGGCCCATCGGTGCGTAGCCGCGCCGCACGTCGGGGGAGCCGAACTGGTCTGCGTAGAAGCTGCCCGGCTCCTGCGCCAGGGAGTGGGCCCGGTCGCGCATGCGGGCGATGAGCTCCGGGGTGATCGTGCCGTCGCTGGGCTCGACGATCACCTCGGCGCCGTAGGCCGCCATCGATCGGAGCTTGATCTCCGAGAACGCGTCGGAGGACACCGCCACGAAGCGCAGCCCGGTCCGGGCGCAGGCGAAGGCCAACGCCATGCCGGTGCTACCGCCGGTGTACTCCACCAGCCGGTCGCCGGGCTGGACATCGCCGCGACGAAGCGCCCCGCCCACGACAGAGACCGCCATCCGATCCTTGTAGCTGCCGGTGGGGTTGCCGGACTCCAGCTTCAACAGGACCGTTGCGCTGCCCTCGGGGACCACCCGGTCGAGCTGGACGAGGGGCGTGTTCCCGACCGCCTCGCCGAGCAACGGATCCAGTTCGACCATCACGCCACACGGTAGGTCCGATCGGACTCCGGTGGCCGACGCTCAGCTCTGCTCGACATCTGGAGCGACGACGACCTCGCCATCCTTGATCACTGCGATCACCTGCTGGATCGCCGAGATCGACTCCAGCGGGTCGTCTCCGACGACGAGGATGTCTGCCGCCTTGCCGGGCTCGAGGGTGCCGATCCGGTCTTCGAGCCCGAGGGCCACGGCGGCGTGGGCCGTCGATGCGACGATCGCCTCCATCGGGGTCATGCCGAGCGTGACCATGCGGGACAGCTCGATGTGCGGCGCCATGGGTGACATGACGCCGGGAGCGTCGGTGCTGAGGACGATCATCCCGCCGGCGTCGAGCAGGCGTCGGAGGTCGCCGTCTGCCGGGCGGATGATGCCGAAGGTGGTCCCGACCGGGACCTGGTCCGCGGCCAGGGTGGTGACCAGGTCCTCGGGGAGCGGCTCCGAGCCAGGCCAGTGCGTCAGCTCGTCGGCGCCGAGCTCGAGCGCTTGCCGGGCGAAGTCGACGCCGGGGGCATGGGCGATGACGGCGAGGCCCCGCTCGTGGGCCGCGTCGGTGATGGCGGAGATCGTCTCCGGCGACAGCGTCGGCGTCGGCGCACCCCTCGCCGACCAGTCGTCGACCACGATCTTGATCTGGTCGACGCCGGCGTCGGCCAGCCTGTCCACCGCGTCGGCAGCGTCGGCGGGGCCGGCGACCGTCATCGCCTGCCCGAAGCGCAGCGCCCCGTTCCCTTCCACCGTGATGATCGGACCCGTCAGGGTCACCGTGGGGGTCGATGCTCCCAGAGCCTCGATCGCGGCTCGCAGCGCCGCGAGGTCCTTCGTATCTCCGTAGGTGGACCCGGCGTCGCGGTAGGTGGTCACCCCGCGTGACAGCGGCCCGGTGAGATAGAGCCCGGTGAGGGTGTCCTCGACCGCGATGTTCTCCGGGTCGAGCGGCTGGAGGTTGTGGGTATGGGTGTCGATCAGCCCGGGCAGGACCGTCCCGCCGGCCGCGTCGACGATCCGGGCTCCGGGCGGGATAGTGGTCATCGAGCTGGGACCGATCGTGACGATCGAGCCGTCGTCGATGACCACGACGCCGTCGATGATCGGGTCGGCGCCGGTACCGTCGATCACGGTGCCGTTCACGACCGCGACCAGGCCCTCATCCTGTGGCTGGACGGTCGGGGTGTCGTCGTCGACGGCTGGCGCCGTCGGGTCGGCGGCCTCGTCGACGGCAACTGCGGTGGGTGCCGAGGCGGTGACCGGCGAGTCGGAATCGGCCGAGCACGCGCTCACGAGGAGCGCGAGTGTGAACAGCAGGCACGGAATGGGGACAGGTCGCATGGTTCCTCCCTGGAGCGGGGAATTCCCCGCGTCATCCAGGTGAGTGCCCGCCTGCGCCCGAGTCCTGACGGGTTGCGCTCGGCTCGTCCTCGATCCGGCTCGGGCAGGGCCTGTTCGGCGCCACCGGGCCGACGACGTCACGCAGGCGGAACGCGAGCGACCCAGGGCTCCGCTGCAGCGTCGACGGCTCCGGCCTCAGGGAGTCGGCGGCGAGCGGGTGATGAGTTTCAGGGCGTGGGCGTGGGCCCGACCGGCGTGGGGGTGTCCATGGGCGTGGG
>JBFKRY010000128.1:0-11629 GCA_041636995.1 Acidimicrobiales bacterium
CAGGACGATCTCGGCGCTGCGCGAGGCCACCGCGCCCTTCGAGGAGATACGCTTCCCCACCGTCGAGGCCCTGTCCGACGACTAGACACGCTCGCGAAGAACTCGGTTCGTCGCCGATTGCGAGCGTCAGCGAGCCATCGGTGACGAACCCCGCTGGTCGCTGCGAAGCAGCCTGACCTGCGGGAACACGTTGAGCCCCGGCGCAGCCGGGCCGCCGCTGAACGACGTCAGTCGTGGAGATAGTCGACGATGGCGGCGAGGTGGCGCCGCATGCGTCGCTCGGCCGCGTCGGCGTCGCGGCTCAGGATCGCCTCGGCGATACGGGAGTGGGCCTTGTGGACCTCGGCCGCGGTCTTGGCCAGATCGGCCCGGGACGCGGCCGGGCTCGAGTGGCGGCTGGTCACCCGGCTCAGGATCTGGACGAACAGCAGCATCGCCGGGTTGCCGGTCAGCTCGGCGAGCAGCAGGTGGAACCGGTTCGAGGGGTAGTCGGCGCTGGGCTCCGCCGGGTCGCGGCTGGCCATGATCAGGTCGACCTCGCCGTCGAGGAACTCGCGGATCCTGGCCTCGCCCTCTTCGGTGAGGTTCTCGATGGCCGAGCGGACGCACGCCAGCTCGATGGCGGTGCGGGCCTCGTTGATCTGGTGGGCGCTGATGTCGAGGTACTCGAGGTTGAGCGACAGGGTGCGCACCGCGGCGTCGACCCGGGGCGCCACGACGACCAGGCCCCCGCCGGGGCCCCGTCGCATCTCGGCAACCCCGTGGTGGCCGACGATGCGGATGGCCTCGCGGAACACGGCCCGGCTCACGCCGTAGCGCTCGCACAGGTCGGCCTCGGACCCGATGACGTCCCCGACTTTCCACCCGTCGGCGATGATCTCGTCCTCGATCCGCTCGGCGAGGGTCTCGCCGAGCTTGCGACTCGAGGGAGCTCGCCCGCCGCCGTCGTTCGGGGTCACGGCCACGAGGCTAACTTCCTCCCCGGCGGGCGGCGCGCAGGACCACACTCTGGGTGACCCGGCCCAGGCGGCCGTCCAAGTCGGCCACCGCGGCGTGGCCGACGCCGACCCCGGTCGGGGTCAGCTCGGTCTCGGCGTCGAGCAGGAGCCACTGGCCCCGGGGCTCCCGGAGCAGGTGCAGGCACAGGTCGAGGTTCATGGCGAGCCACCTGCTGCTGTCGATGGGCAGCCCGTACCCGTAGGCCACGTCGGCGACCGCGGCCAGCTTGGCCAGGCCGCTGGGTGGGCCGTCGTCGAACCACCAGTGGGAGACGTTCGTCCAGACCGCCGCCGGTCCCGCGCTTCCGATGTCACCGCTGACCACCCGGAACTCGATGCCCTCGAAGAACGGGCTCGACCTCGCCACCCGCCGAGTAGGGGCTGCGCCCTGATCGGGCCCCGGGCTCTCCGCAGGACCCACCGCGTCCGGACCGCCGTCGCCGGGCGCCGCCAGCAGCCCGGTGCCTCGGGCCAGCACCCGGTCGCCCGACTCCAGCGAGACGTCCCAGATCGACAGCCGCTCGCCCGGCCGAGCGCAGCCGACCTCGGCGTGGAGCCGCTCGCGGCGCACCGGTCCGAACAGCTCGACCCGCAACGCAGCCACCGCCTGGTCGTCGCCCGCCTTCGGGGCGATCAGCTCGGCGATGAGGCCGGCGACTGCGCCGCCGTGCAGGCGGCCGTCGGCCCACGGCCCCAGCGCGTGCTCGGTGGGCTCCAGGGCGCCGCCGGCTCGTTCGAAGAGGACCGAGGAAGCTACGGCTGCGCTTGGCATGCCCGCTGACCCAACATTAGGATTGAGTATACCGAATGTCGGCGAGGAGGCCGTGGTGAAGAACGGGTACAGGATCATCGACACCGACAGCCACGTCGGCCCGAACCTCGAGACCCTCCAGCTCTACGCCTCCGATCTGCTGAAGTCTCGCTGGTCCGAGTTCGACCCGTATCTGCAGCCGGTGACCCTGGGCGGCCACTTCCTCAGCGTCAACCCCATGAAGTACACCCGCGAGCTGGGCACCGAGCACCACGGGGAGCAGGCCGAGCGGGGCGGGGACTCGCCGCTGCGGGGCGCGGTCACCAAGGGGTTCGAGCGGCCACCGGCCGACGACGTGTCCAACCTCAACGCCGCCGGCCGGCTGGAGGACATGGACCTGGAGGGGGTCGACGTCGATCTCATCATCCCCGGCACCTTCGGCAATGCCGCGACCACCTTCGACAACGAGCTGGCCGTCGAGATCTACGACGCCTACCACCGCTACATCGCCGACTACTGCTCGGTCGACCACGATCGGCTCAAGGCCACGCTGCTGCTGCCGGCCGCGGCCCCCGACGAGGCGGTGCGGATGGTCAAGGAGCTCGGCGACGAGAAGTGGGTGGCCTCGGCCACGGTGGTGCTGCCCGAGGGGGTGCCCATCGACGACCCGTCGCTCTACCCGGTCTGGTCGGCGCTGGGCGACTACGACCTGCCGCTGCTGCACCACTCCTTCTTCTACGAGCCCCCGTACTTCCCCGGCTACCGGGACATCTGGGGCAACGTGGTGGTGGCCCGGGCCGCGGCGCATCCCTGGGGCGCGCAGCGGCTGCTCGCCTACCTCACCCTGTCCGGGCTCTTCGACCGGTATCCGAACCTCCGGATCGGGTTCGCCGAGTGCAGCGCCGGCTGGCTGCCGTCGTGGCTGAACCGGCTGGAGGGTCAGGCGTCCTACATGTCCAGCAAGGTGCCCCAGTGCGCCATGACGCCCACCGAGTACGCCCAGAACGGCCGGATCTACTGCGGGATCGAGCTGTACGAGGGCGCCGGGATCGCCAAGTCGATCTTCGACCTGCTCGGCGACGGGGTGCTGATGTACTCCTCGGACTACCCCCACAACCAGGCCGAGTTCCCCCACTCGCCCGAGCACGTGCTCGCCTGGGAGGACACCCTGGGGAAGGACCGGATGACCCGGCTGCTGTCCACCAACGCCGAGCGGTACATGCGCATCCGGTGACGGCCGCCGCCGCCACCTCGGACCCACGGGCGACCGAGGCCGCGGTCGAGATGCTGCGGTCGGGCGGGAACGCGGTCGACGCCGCGGCCACGGCGGCGCTGGTGCTGTACGTGGTGGAGCCCCAGTCCTGTGGCATCGGCGGGGACGGCTTCCTGCTCGTGCACCGGGGCCCCGGGCCTCCGGTCGCCATCGACGGGTCGGGCGCGGTCCCGGCCGGGCTGACGTCGGCGGCGCTGGCGGCCGACGGCCTCGACGCAGTGCCGTCGCGAGGCGCGAAGACCGCCACGGCGCCGGGGGCGGTGGCCATGCTCGAGTACGCGCTGGAGCGCTTCGGGACGATCTCGCTCGCCAGCGCCATCGAGCCCGCCCGCCGCTACGCGGAGGAGGGGTTCGAAGTGCGGGCCAGCCTGGCCACGGCCGCCGCTCGGGCCACCGCGGAGCTGGCGAGCGAGCCGGTCCTCGGCCCCCTGTACTGGCTCGGGGGCACCCCGGTAGTGGAAGGCGCGATCGTCGCCAACCCCGACCTGGCGGCGGCGCTGGCGCTGCTGGCTGCCGAGGGCTCGGCGGCCATCCACGGCGGGGTCCTCGGCGACGCCATCGTCGACGCCATCGCCGCCGGTGACGGCTACCTCACCCGGGCCGACCTGGTCGACCACCGCACCGACGAGGTGACCCCCGGCTGGGTCGACTTCGCGGGCCACCGGATGTGGCAGCTGCCAGCCCCCACCCAGGGGCCTGCGGTGCTGGCGGCGCTGCGGGATCTGGCCGCGGTCGCCCTACCCGACTGGGAGGCCACCTACAGGGCCGTGGCCGCGGGCCTGGTGGAGGCCGGCTTCGATCCCGCCGCAGTCGTGGTCGGCCGGCCCCGCCCGGCCAAGGGCGACACCACCTACCTCGCGGTGGTGGACCACGACGGCACCGGGGTGTCCCTCATCACGTCGGTCTTCGGCGACTTCGGATCCCACGTGGGCGTGAAGGCCCTCGGCGGCCCGATCCACAACCGGGCCACCACGTTCAAGATCGCTGCGCAGCCGCTGGGGCCGGGCAAGCCCCCGCACACCACCATCCCCGGCCTGGTCACCGACGCTGGCGGGGAGCTGCGAGCCGTCCTCGGGGTCGCCGGCGGGGTGATGCAGCCCCAGGCCCAGGTGCAGCTGGCCGTGCGGACCCTGGTCGAGGGCATGGCCCCCCAGGACGCCATCGACGCCCCCCGGTTCAAGATCTGCTTCGGCGGCGACCTGGCCCTCGAACCGGGCCATCCGCTGGGTGAGCGCTACCCCGAGGCCCTCGACAAGAACCCGGGGCCCGAGGGGTTCGGGGCCGCGCAGATGGTCGGGTGGCACCAGGGGCGGCTATTGGCCGGGGCCGACCCCCGCCGGGGCGGGCACGCCACCGTCATCAGCTGACGGGCGGCGGTCCCAGTGCTGTGGCCGTGCGGTCACAGCCCCAGGTCGACGTAGACGTTCTTGTCCCGCAGGAACTCCTTGACCCCCACCAGGCCGCCCTCCCGACCGAAGCCGCTCTGCTTCACCCCGCCGAAGGGGGCGCTCGGTGGCATCGGCGCGAACGCGTTGATCCCCACCGACCCCACCTCGAGGCGCCGGGCCACCCGGTGGGCCCGGGCGATGTCGCGGGTGAACACCAGGCCGCCGAGGCCGTACACGGAGTCGTTGGCCAGCCCGATGGCCTCCTCCTCGTCCCGGAACCTGACCAGGCTGAGCACCGGGCCGAAGATCTCCTCCTGGGCGATGGGCGAGGCGTTGTCGACGTCGCCGAACACCGTGGGGGCCACGAAGAACCCCGACGCCAGCTCGCCCTCCAGGCGATGGCCGCCGCTGAGCACCGCGCCGTCGCCCCGGTCGCGGGCCGCGTCGATCAGCGACAGCACCCGCTGCAGCGACGCCTCGGAGATCACCGGCCCGGCCTGGACCCCCTGGTCGAAGGGGCGGCCCACGACCAGCGCCGAGGCTGCTGCAGTGGTGCGCCGCTCGACCTCGTCGTAGACGTCGTGGTGCACCAGGAGCCGGGTGGGGAGGACGCAGCCCTGGCCGCTCATCCCCGCGAGGGCGGTGAAGACGGTGGTGGCCACTGCGGCGTCGAGGTCGGCGTCGGCGAACACGATGTTGGCGGACTTGCCGCCCAGCTCGAGGATGACCGGGGTCAGGTTGGTGGCCGCCCCGGCCAGCACCTCGCGCGCCGTGGCCGTGCCCCCGGTGAAGCTGATCTTGTGGACCCCGGGGTGGGCCACCAGGGCCTGGCCCGCCTCCACTCCGCCGGGGACCACGTTCAGCACCCCCGGCGGGATGCCGGCCTCCAGGGCCAGCTCGCCGAACCGGAGCGGTGCCAGGGTGGCCACCTCCGAGGGCTTCAGGACCACGCAGTTACCCGCCACCAGCGCGGGCACCACCTTCATCGCCGCCGAGACCAGCCCCCCGTTCCAGGGGGTCAGCGCGGCCACGGTGCCGTAGGGCTCGGGGACCGTGTAGTCGAGCACGTTCGGGCCGAGCGGGATCGTGGAGCCCTCGAGCTTGTCCACCCAGCCGGCGAAGTAGCGGATGTACTCCACCGCCATGTTCAGGCCCTTGCCCTGCTTCTTGGGGGCGCCGAGTTCCAGGGAGCGGAGGACGGACAGCTCCTCGTGGTGCTCGTCCAGGAGGTCGGCCAGGGCCACGATCAGGTCGCGGCGCCGGGCCGGGGCCAGGTCCCGCCAGGCGTCCTGGGCGTGGTTGGCGGCCTGCACCGCCTGGTCGATCTCGCCAGCCCCGGCCAGGGTGATGGTGGCCAGGGGCTCACCGGTGGAGGGGTCGATCTGGTCGTGGGTGCCGGCGTCGGTCCGGTCGACCCGGCCGTCGCCGATGAGCAACGAGCCCGCCGGCAGCTCCACGCCGTGGACGGTGGTCACGCGGTCGGGTCCCGGAAGTCGTCGAGCGCGGTCCAGCACTCGCAGGCGGTGCGCCACTCCACGGTGCGCACCTGGTCGACGCCGGCGTGGTCGTCGGAGCTGAACGACAGGTTGCCCCAGCCGGCCATGGGCAGATCCTGGATGGTCTCCAGCGCCGCCACCAGGGCTTCCTGGTCCGGCTCCTCCCCCATGGTGCGGAGGCCCTCGTACAGGATCGACAGCAGGTCGCAGGTGAACAGGGTGTTGTTGGTCTTGCCACTCTCGGGCGAGACCAGCTCGACGTCCTCGCCGGAGAACGCCTCGAACGCGTCGATGCACGCCACCGCCTCGGGCGACAGGGGCTCACCGGCGGCGATCGAGCCGAGGCTGCTCATGGTCATGGCCAGGGTGCCGTCGACGAGCGCCTGGGGGTAGGCCTGGGTGGAGACGTCGGTCAGCTGGTTGGCCCACTCCATCCACAGCAGCTGCGGCTGGTAGCCCTGGCTCTCGGCGCTGGCCAGGAAGTTGGTGACGCTGCTGGTGCTCACCAGCAGGATCGCCAGGTCCACGTCGTCGGCGGTGAATCGGGGGACCGCGATCGCGTCCTGGGGGCTGCCGATGCCGCGGCCGTCCGACGGGAGGTCCGAGACCACCTCCTGGCCCAGGTCGGCCAGCGCGGCCTTGAAGGCGTCGACGGCCTCGCCGGAGCGGTCGTCCCAGAAGATGCCGATGCGGCGACCCTCGAGCGCCCCCATGTCGTCGGCCCAGGCCACGAACTTCTCGAGCACCTCGGACTCGCTGGCCCGGACCGTGAACAGCCACGGGGCCGTGCGGGCGTAGGTGGACTCGGGCAGGCCGGAGGAGTCGATGACCGGGATCTGGAAGCGCTCGGCCAGGCACTCGGCCCCGACCTCGAAGTTACGGCCGGAGATGACGGCGAAGACCCCTTCGTCCTGGGCGAACTGGGTGCAGACCGCCAGCTTCTCGTCGCTGTCGAGGATGTTGTACTTGCCGAAGACCAGCTCGATGTCGATGCCGTTCACGGGCAGCAGCCCGTCGCGGCGCCAGGCCTGCAGGACCGACTGGGCCTGGATCTCGGGGTCGCCGATCGAGAACTTGTCGTCGAGGACCGCGAAGGCCTCGACGTTCGGGTAGGCGTAGCCCACCTTGACGGTGTGGCGGACCTCGGCCGGCTCCGGGGTGGCGCCGTCGCCGTCGTCGGCGGCGTCGGTGGCGGGGGTGGCCGTCGGCTCCGGCGCCGGGGTGGGCGTGGGATCGGTCGCTTCGGTGGTCCCGTCGTCGCCGGTGCTGCCGTTCGTGGCGTCGTCGCCGTTGCCGCCGCACGCCGCGGCGACCAGGGCGAGGATCAACAGCACCGTGATCCAGGATCTCCGTTCCATCGCGCCCCCGGTAATTAAGTATGCTGAATCTAGCATTGCAGGAGGTCCCGCCCTTGTCAGAGCTAGAGCATCTCACCACCAAGCGCCACATCACCTATGCCGCGGCGGCCGAGATCATCGGGGCCGGTCTCGACGAGGCGGCGGCGCTGGGGGTGAACGCGGCGATCGTCATCACCGAGGGCACCGGCGAGATCGTCACCGTGGGCTCCACCCCGGGGGTGAACCCGCGGGCCTGGCGGGGCGGCCTGGCCAAGGCGTCGGTGGCCGCCGGGCTCGGGATCTCCACCGAGCTCTTCCTCGACAAGCGGCTCAAGGAGGACGAGGTCCTCTGGCGGGCGCTGTCCAACAACCCCGACCGCATGTTCGTGCCCGGCGGGATCCCCCTGAAGGCCGACGGCGACACCGTCGGCGCGGTCGGGGTCAGCGGGGGCCACTACGACGACGACGTCAAGGTGGCCCAGGCCGTGGCCGACGCCTTCGACCAGCTGCTCGGGGGATAGCGGGGCCTGAGTCCCTTCAGAACACCTGCGGAGCGAGTACTGGACCGCGGACAACGCTGTCATGTGCGGCAACGATCGAGTCGACGTTCTGGCGAACCCAGTTGTCCCGCTCGTCGAGCAGCGCGCTCTGGATGCGATCGGCGTCCTGCTGGAGGCTCGCAGCGTCGAGAGAGGCGCTTGCGTTCCGCTCCCATGAAGCACTGCTCTCTTCGACGACGTCGAGCAGGAGCCCGTTGCTTAGTCGCGTCAGAGCAGCGAGGGCGTTCGAGTACTCGTCGGTCGAAGCGAGGCCGGGAACGAGTCGCCGTAGGACCTCGACCTCGTGCCACGCCCAGTTCAGTTGGTGTGAGACTCCCTCGCCGTGGATGAAGCAGCCCACCGCGGCGTCGAGAGACTGATGGTACGCGTTGAGCCGCCGGTCCAAGAACCAGTAGTCCGGGCGTACCACGTCGCCTTTGAGGCGCCCCTCCTCAGCCAGCTGACTGCGAATGGGCGTCCCACCGTATGGCAGCATGCGGCAGAACGTCGCTGCGGTTCTGCCATCGGCTGTGATCATTCGAAGGAACTGCACGTTCTCCCGGACGCTGGCGAACGTGCTCGACGGATCGAACAACATGAATCCGTACTGGTACATCATGCCCAGGGACCTGAGAGTGTCGACGGCCCTGAGGTTCGTCTCCACTGTCACCTTCTTGTTCAGAACCGACAACCCTTCTTCGCTGCCAGATTCGAGGCCCATGTAGACCAGATAGAGCCCCGACTGCTGGAGGCGGGAGAAGAGCTCAGGCTCGATGTAGTCGGCGCGGCAGCTGATCTTCCAGATCACCGACGACCCCAACCCCTTGGCATCGATCTCATCGCACAGGTCGAGTACCCAGGCCCGTCCCCGGCGACCCCAGAGCGGGAAATCATCGTCCTGGAAGAGGAATATCGACGTGCCCAGGTCACGCCTGACGGCTTCCATCTCTTCAACGACCTGCACCGGTCGCCGTACCCGAACGACCTTGCCATCCCCCTCTCTGTAGAACATGTGGATCGAACAGAAGGAACATCGCCGAGCGCAGCCCCGACTGGCAAGGAGAGGTACCGCACGGAAACCAACCACCTCCTCGACGACTCCGTTGCGTTCCGGGTGCGGCAACGTGTCGAGATCTTCGACGAACGGCCTCAGCTCGTTCAGCGCGACGCCATCACCCGCGCGCCGAGCGATGCCAGCCGTGTCCTGCCAGCTCTGACGTCGGGACAACCGATCCGCCAGATCGACGATCGTCAATTCGCCCTCGAACCGAACCGCGCTGTCGACTTCTGGGAGCAACTCCAGCGTCTCTTCCGGGCACAAGGTCGGATAGTGCCCGCCAATCGTGAAGTGGCAGTCCACACCGGCGGCGCGGAGGGCCTGCGCGATCTGACGATAATCCCGGATGTAGTACTGGAAGATCAGGGAGAAGCCGACAATGAGCGGGTCGAAGGACTTGACGCGTTGAACCAGGTCCCCCAGATCGGTGCGGACGTCCGTGAAGAACACTTCGTAGCCGTGTTGACGCAGCACGGATGTGAGATAGCCGATACCGAGATTGCCTTGATCACCGAAGCCAAGAAGCGCGATCGGCCGCCGGACAGGTGGCCCAGCCACTTCAACGGGTACTGCGCGCAGTTCGCTGGCCATACCCGATCCTCCGGAGCGCGCTATTTGCCAGCTCTTCCGACGATCTCCATGACGCGTTCGGTGTACTCGAGCTGGCTCTTGAGAATCGCGTGCTGAGTCTCGAGCTGGGCTCGGCCGAGCTCGACGATGAGACCCTCATCGAGACGATCGAAGAACCACGGCGGGATCGGATCCCAGACCCAGCTCGGTCGGAAGCGCAACAGCTCGGGCAGATTGAGGTCGACGACATCGGACACGGTGAACCTCCTCCGGAGGAGCCGATCGGGACGCAGATTGTCGACTCCTCGATTCGGGATCGACGCTACCCCCTGGCTCGATCGAAAGCCAGGGTCTGCTCGCGCTGGTCGTGGCCCGATTCGGTGGCCGCCTGCCTTGCGCGTCGACTGCGAGACGACGAGGTGAAGGTGGCCCAGGCCGTGGTCGATGCCTTCGACCACCTGCTCGGGGCATAGCGCGGGCGGCCAGCTTCACCGGAGACTCCGCTGGGCGCGATGATGCGGCCCGGCCCGATCCGTCGACCCACCGGAGGACGCCATGTCGCTGCACCCGTACCTGTTCTTCACCCACACCGCCCGGGAGGCGATGAGCCGCTACCAGGAGATCCTCGGGGGCCAGCTCGACATCATGAGCCGGGCCGACATGCCCGCGGGCGAGGAGATGCCATTCGAGGTGGACGACGACTTCGTGATCCACGCTGCGCTCACCTTCGGCGACGGCGACCTGCTGATGGCATCGGACGACCCCAGCGGGGACGCCGCCGGGGTGAAGGGGGCCGCGCTCAACCTCGCCCTCACCGACGAGGGCGAGGCCCGTCGCATCTTCGAGGCCCTGGCCGAGGGCGGCTCGGTCGAGATGCCCCTGGGCGAGACGTTCTGGGCGCCGATGTTCGGCTCGTGCGTGGACCGGTTCGGGGTGCCGTGGATGGTCAACGTCGAGGGTCCGGCGGAACCGGAGGCCGGGGCCTGAGCGATGCCTCGGATCATCACCAACCTCTGGTTCGACACCGAGGCCCTCGAGGCCGCCGAGCACTACTGCTCGATCTTCCCGCGCTCGGAGATCACCCGGGTCGCCCACTACACCGACGCCGGGCCCGGGGAAGCGGGCACCGTGGTCACGGTGGACTTCCACCTGGACGGGGTGCCGTTCACCGCCATCAACGGCGGCCCGCAGTTCCCCTTCACCGAAGCGGTGTCCTTGCTGATCGACTGCGCCGACCAGGACGAGGTCGACCACTACTGGGACGCGCTGTCGGCCGGCGGTGAGACCGGGCAGTGCGGTTGGCTGAAGGATCGCTACGGGCTGTCGTGGCAGGTGTGCCCCGACGAGCTGGGCGAGCTGCTGGCCGACGCAGATCCCGGTCGGGCCGAGCGGGCCTTCCGGGCGATGCTGTCGATGACCAAGATCGACATCGACGCGGTGCGGGCCGCCGCCGACCGCGCCTGAGGCGACTTGCCCCGGCCAGGCCGGCTGGCGTAGGAGCAGACCATGACGACGCTCGACGACTTCGACCGGGTACCGCTCCTGTTCGGCCCCTCGACAATCCACCCGCTCCCCCGCCTGTCGGCAGCCCTCGGGGGCCAGGTGGAGATCTGGGCCAAGCGGGAGGACTGCAACAGCGGGATCGCCTTCGGTGGCAACAAGGTGCGCAAGCTCGAGTACCTGGCCGCCGAGGCCATCGCCCAGGGCTGCGACACCCTGGTGTCGATCGGCGGCATCCAGTCCAACCACACCCGTCAGGTCACGGGGGTGGCCTGCCACCTGGGCATGAGGGCCGTGACCGTGCAGGAGGGGTGGGTCGACTACAACGACATGTGCTACGACAAGGTCGGCAACATCCAGCTGACCCGGATCATGGGCGGTGATCCCCGGGTCGACCCGGCCGGCTTCGACATCGGCATCCGGGACAGCTGGCAGCGGGCGATCGACTCGGTGATCGCCGACGGCGGCAAGCCCTACCCCATCCCCGCCGGAGCGTCCGACCATCCGCTCGGGGGCCTCGGCTTCGCCAACTGGGCCCGTGAGGTCGCCGAGCAGGAGGCCGAGCGGGACGTCTTCTTCGACCACGTCATCGTGTGCACCGTCACCGGCTCCACCCACGCGGGCATGATCGCCGGCTTCGCCCTCGAGGACCGCGACGATCGCCGGGTCATCGGCATCGACGCCTCCGCCACCCTCGACCAGACCGTCGAGCAGGTGGGG
>JBFKRY010000129.1:0-11544 GCA_041636995.1 Acidimicrobiales bacterium
CGATGTGCCAGCCCGGACGGCCCTCGCCCCACGGCGACGGCCAGGTGGGCTCGCCGGGCTTGGCCGGCTTCCACAGCACGAAGTCCAGCGGGTCGGCCTTGGCCTCGTCGACGTCCACCCGGGCCCCGGCCGACTCCCGCAACTCTGAAGGATCGCGGTGGACCAGGGCCCCGTAGTCGGGCACCGCCGACACCGACAGGTAGACCCCGCTCTCGGTCCGGTAGGCGGCGCCCCGGTCGACCAGCTCGCCGATCAGCTCGACCATGGGCTCGACGTAGCCGGTGGCGTGGGGGGTGTCGTGGGGGTCGAGCACGTTCAGGGCCCGCATGGCGTCGTTGTAGGCGGCTTCCCAGGTGCCGGCCACCTCGGGCTCGGTGGTGCCCTCCCGCTGGGCCCGCTCGATGATGTTGTCGTCGATGTCGGTGACGTTGGCGACGTGGTGGACCTCGAGGCCCCGCCACTCCAGGTAGCGGCGCAGCACGTCGAAGGTGATGGCGCTGCGGGCGTGGCCCAGGTGGGGGGCGTCGTAGACCGTGGGCCCGCAGGCGTAGATCGACACCTTGCCGGGATCGCGCAGCTCGAGCTCACGCTTGGTGTTGGTGAGGGTGTCGAAGAGCAGCATCGGGCAAAGCATAGAGACGGCCGGTGCCGGGCCCCGCCCCTTTCCTGCCGGGTAGCCTCCGCACAGGCCCTCGTAGCTCAGTCGGATAGAGCAACCGCCTCCTAAGCGGTAGGTCACAGGTTCGATTCCTGTCGGGGGCGCGACCCGCATCGTCGGCCGGTCTGGCGCGGCCACCGCGGGCCCCGGCCGTACACTCGGCGGATGGGCGCGGTCACCCCCTGGACTGCACGCGTGGCCGCATCGGCGGTGAAGGCGGCCGCGGCAGCCCTGGTGCTCGCCGGCTGCGCCACCTCCGCGGGCGTCGAGGTCGTCCCCGTCGCCCCCGAGCCCACCGCCACCGCGCCGCCCGAGCCCACCGCCACTTCCGGCCCGACGGCCACCGCGACGCCGACCGCCACACCCACGCCGACGCCCACCCCCAGGCCGGCGCAGATCGTCCCCACCGATGTCCTGCAGCAGTCGATCGCCGCGAACTTCGCCTACCTGGACCAGTTCGGCCTGGCGTACTCCTACGCGGTGCACGTCGACGGGTTCGGCTACGTCGACGAGCGGGGCGCCGATGTGGAGCTGCTCCCGGCATCGAACCAGAAGCTGGTGACCGCGGTCGGCGCGCTGGAGCTGCTGCCGGCCGACTTCCGGTTCCGGACCGAGGTGCGCCTCGACGACGCCGGCAACGTCTACCTGGTCGCCGGGGGCGACCCCACACTCAAGCGCAGCCACATCAGCGCCATGGCCGACGACCTCCTCCGCCGGCTGTCGGTCGAGCTCGCCGACGGCGAGCCCGTCCAGGTTCGCGACGTCGTGGTCGACCCGTCGCACTTCCCGCCGACGCGGATCGGCCCCGGCTGGCCGGACCGCTACATCCCGGTGGACGTGGGTCCGATGTCGGGGTTCATGCTCGACGACAACCTGCACCGCGGCGATGCCGCGTACCTGGCGGACCCCGACCGGGGCAACGCCGAGCTCGTGGCCCGGCTGCTGGGCGACGCCGGCATCGGTGTCACCGGCACACCGCGGGTGGGCCCGGTCGACCCGGGCGCGGCCCTGGTGGCCACGCGGACGTCGCCGTCGCTGATCTCGCTGGTCGACACCATCCTCGGGCAGAGCGACAACGAGGTCGCCGACGCCCTGGTCCGCCAGATCGGCCTGGTCCACGCGGGGGAGGGCGAGATCCCGGCCGGGCAGGCAGTGATCTACCAGCGGGTGGCGGAGCTGGGGGTCGACCTGGGCGAGCCCGCCGGTGACGGGTCCGGGCTGTCCCGGCTCAACTCGCTCTCGGCCCGGGAGCTGGTGGAGCTGCTGCTGATGGCCAGGGAGCGGCCCTGGTGGCCCACCATCGCCAACGGGCTGGCCGACGCCGGCACCGACGGCACCCTCGCGGAGCGCCTCGACACCGACACCACGATCGGCAACGTGCGTGCCAAGACCGGCAGCCTCGCCGACGTGGTCGCCCTCAGCGGGCTGCTCACCACCGTCGACGGCGCAGAGGTGGTGTTCAGCTTCCTGATCAACGGCCGGCTCGACGATCCCGGCACCGAGCTCACCGATCCCCTGGACCAGATCGTGGTGGCCCTCGCCAGCGCCACCGTGCCCCAGCTCACGGGCTGACGGCCGAGCCCGCCTCGCGCGGTCAGACCGTCCGGGCGCTGTCGATCCCGACTGCCACCGCGGCCACGATGGTCAGTGCCCCCAGCACCCGGGCACCCCAGGACCAGGCGGGATCGGGCCGGGGCCGGCTCACCAGCGCGGCGGCAACGGTCGCCATCGCGGCGAGCACCGACACCACGCCCGCCACCCACCCGGCGTCGCCGTTGGCGGCCATGGCCGCGAGCACCGGACCGGGGGTGAGGAGGAGGGTGAGGCCGAGGGTCGCCGCGGGTGGGGTGTCGGGGACCTCGATGGGTGGGGTCGGCTGCAGGAACCACTTGCTCCCGGTGAGCCCGATCACCACCGCGGCGCCGAGCCGGAAGGTCGGGGTGCTGAGATCCAGGGCCTCGAGCAGCGGCCCGGTGACCAGGCCGGCCCCGAGCAGCGCCCCCGTCACCGCCGCCACCGTCGTGGCCACCGTGGCCCGCCATGCCGGGGCGGCCCGGTCTCCCCAGGCGGCCGCCCGGGAGACCCCGGGCCCGTTGACCACCAGCACCATGGTCACCACCGCGGCGGTCCAGCCGCTCATGGCCGGTCCTGCGCGCCGAGGAGGCGCTCGGTGAAGATGAGGCCGCTGAGCACGTGCTGCTGGCCGTCGACCCGGGTCACCCCGTCCACGAAGAACCCACCGTCCACCGCCGGGTCGCCGGTGCCGAGGCGCTGCTTGGCCACCATCCGCCCGGCGCCGCAGGTGAGTCGGTCGGCGAGATCGTCGGCGAGGTCGCTCATCCGGGCGTCGGCCCGGGCGAGGGCGTGCATCATCGCCAACCCCTCGAGCCAGGTGCCCTGGCCGGCGGCGACCGGCTCGGGGGAGTGGACCAGCCCGTCGATGCCGCCGTTGCGCTTCGACTCCCACCGCACCGCCACCCCCCACTGGGCCGCGAGGCGGCGGGCGTAGGCGATGTGGGTGGCGTCGAGGCCCCAGCTGCTCATCTCGTTGAGCGAGTAGGCGGCCCACTGGTCGGCCCAGGGGCGGGGCCAGACGTCCTCCTCCTCGTCGCGGACGGTGGCGATGTAGTCGAGGGTGTGCCAGGCCGGCTGGTCCCAGCCCTCCCCGGGCCAGGTGTTGTGGAGCAGCGCCAGGGCCCAGAGGGCTTCGCCGGTCGCGAACAGCGATGTCAGCTCCGGCACCGGGGCTCCGGTCCCCGGATTCCAGAAGTTGAGCATGCTCCCGTCCTCGCGCTGCTGGCCCACCATCATCCGGCCCAGGGCCCGGAGCAGGCCGTCGTGGGTGGTGTCGCCGGTGGCCTGGCGCCGGTGCACCAAGCCCACCGCCACCAGCGCGGCGGTGCCGAGCTTGGCCCGGCTCGACGGCGACGGGGCGATGGCGGCGACCTGCTCGTCACCCACTCGCCGCTCCAGCAGCCAGGCCAGACCCCGGTCGGCGGCCGCCAGGTACCGGTCCTCGCCGGCCAGCACCAGCTGGTAGAGCGACATGGTGGTGCCGGCGTGGCGGACCAGGTTGTAGGGCGCGCCCGTCGGCCCGTCCAGCCGGAGATCCCAGTCGTAGAGGTACCGACCGTCGTCGCCCTGGTTGGTGACGATCCAGTCCGCCGCGCCCAGGGCCGCCCGATGGGCAGTGGCCGCGCTGACCGGCGGGCACACCTCGGGCGCCAGCAGCGTCAGCCGCAGCCCGACCACGGTGATCCCCCAGACGACTGCCCAGGTCACCAGACGACGTCGATGCCCTCCCATGGGCTCCGCAACGTAACGGCGCCCGGGTGCCGGGTCGACTCAGCCGGCGTTCTGGTCGTAGAGCCGGACGGGGTTCGCCCGGCCCGCCTGCTGCTGGAGCCGAACCGCAGCCAGGTCCCGCTCGCCCCTGAGGGGCAGGGGCGTGGGTGTCGCGTCCCGCTCGGTCGACTCCGGGGCGGTGCCGTTGCCACCGCGAGGCGGGGTGGGCTCCCGGCCGTTGACCCAGGTCTCGAACTCCGCGGCAGGCAACGGGCGGGAGTGGTAGTAGCCCTGGGAGTACTCGCAGCCCAGACGCCGGAGCTCCTTCAGTTGGCGCTCGGTCTCCACCCCCTCGGCCACGATCTCGAAGTCGAGCGCGCTGGCGAGGCCGACGATGCCGGTGACCAGGGCGGTGTCCTCGGCCTGCAGTCCCAGCCCGTCGATGAACGCCTTGTCGACCTTGAGGGCTCTGGCCGGGAGCCGCTTCAGGTAGGCCAGCGACGAGTAGCCGGTGCCGAAGTCGTCGATGGCGATGCGGACCCCGAGGTCCCGCAGCCGCTCGAGGGCCACCATGGTCTCCGCGGCCTCGGTCATGAGGGTGCTCTCCGTGATCTCCAGGGTCAGCCGGGCGGGATCGAAGCCGTGCCGGCTCAGGGCGGCGTGGACCCGCTGCTCGAGGGAGGGGTCGCCCAGCTGCGCGGCCGACAGGTTCACGCTGACCCCCAGGGCTCGCCGGGTCACCCGTTGGCTGTTCCAGGCCGCGGTCTGGGCGATGGCCGCGTCGAGCACCCAGGCACCGATGGGCACGATGAGCCCGTTCTGCTCGGCGATGGGGATGAAGGTGTCCGGCGGGACCATCCCCCGCTCGGGGTGGAACCAGCGCAGCAGCGCCTCCGCGCCCACCACCCGGCCGGTCATGACGTCGATGATGGGTTGGTAGTGCAGCTCCAGCTGGTCGCCCTCGATGGCCTGGCGCAGATCGCTGGCGATCTCGATGCGGGCCGCAGCCTGGTGCTCGAGGGACTCGTCGTAGACCGCGACGCAGTTCTTGCCCTGGCGCTTGGCCTCGTACATGGCGATGTCGGCGGCCTTGAGCATGGCGTCGGCCTGCATGGCGTCGGGATCGGTGGTGCTGGCGATGCCGATGCTCACCGTGATCATCAGCTCCTTGCCGTCGAGCTCGACCGGGTCCGCGAACGCCAGGCCCAGCAGGTACAGCAGCTCGTCGTGGCCCGCGCCGGGCTCGGCCTCGGTGGCCACCACGAACTCGTCTCCGCCGAAGCGGGCCACCACGCCGTGGGAGCCGATGGCGTGGTCGAGGCGGCGGGCGATGGTCCGCAGCACCGCATCGCCGTGGTCGTGGCCGAGGGCGTCGTTGATGGGCTTGAAGTTGTCGAGGTCGAGGAACGCCACGGTGAGCTGGCGGTCCCGCTCCGCGTCGGCGATGGCGTCGATGTGATCGACGAAGGTCTGGCGGTTGGAGAGCCCGGTGAGGGTGTCGACCGCCGACAGGCCGGCCAGGGTCTCCTCGTGGCGTTGCTGGTTGGTGAGATCGTGGAGGGTCACGACGATGCCGGCATCGGGTCCCTCGATGACCGCCAGCGAGGCCTCGACGACGATCGTCCGCCCCGCCTGGCCGAGCAGCCGCAGCCTGGTGCTCGCCGGCGTCCAGGTGACCCGGGCCAGCTCCCCGGCCAGGTCGCTGGCGGCTTCGGGGTGGGCCAGGGTGCGGACGTCGGTGCCCACGAGCTCGTCGGGTCCCCACCCGAGCAGGCGCTCCGCGGCGGGGTTGGCGTAGACCACGTGCAGCCGGCGGTCCAGCACCAGCACCGACTCGCCCATCGCAGCCAGCGCGCCGTGCCAGTCGACGAACGTGCCGGGAACCGCCTCGGCTCCGATGGGCAGGGCGTGCACCACCACCAGCCGCTGGTCCGCGCGGGGGGCGACGCCGACCAGGGTGACCGTGGCCCGGGCGCCTCCGACGAGGACGTCGGTCCGGGGTTCGATCTCGACCGCCTGGCCCTGGAGACCGTCCGCCACATGGCGCTCGATCAGCTCCACCAGGGGATCGGACATGCAGACCGCCGGGCTCCGCCGCATGAGGTCGCGCAGGCTCGACCCGCACAGCGCGGCCCAGTGCTCGTTGGCACCGACGATGGTGAGCTCGCCGTGGACGTCCCGCAGGACCAGGCTGGGCACCGCCGATGCCTGCAGCACGCTCGACAGATGGTCGGCAGGGATGGCCCCCTCGTGCGTGCGCTCGAGTCCCACGGGCCACCATCGGCCCCGCCGGAGGTGAGTTGAGCCTGGTCGCGGCCCCTGCCGCCGCTACTGGAGCGAAAGACCCAGGAGCTGCCAGACCCCGGGCCCGCCGAGGTGATCCTCGGCCTCGCTGCTGCCGGGCATGTTCTTGCTCTGGTAGTGGCTGCTGACCGCCGAGGTCGCCGACGAGCCGCCGAGGACGATGAGCACCCGCCCGGCTCGACTGCGCCTGCCGATGCTCTCCCCGGGAGCGCCGATGGCCAGGTCGCCGCAGCCGTCGCCGTCGATGTCGCCCCCGGCGAGCGACGCCCCGACCTGGTCGCCGGTCTCGTTGCGCCCCGGCAGCCCGCCTCCGCTCTGCTCGAACGACGCCAGCGGCCCGGCCATCCCCGACGGCGAGCCCCGCATCACTCCGACCCAGCCGCTGTTGGCGTCGCCGCCCTCACCGGGGGCGCCGACCGCCAGGTCGTCGAAGCCGTCGCAGTCGAGGTCGACGGCGGCGAGCGCGGCGCCGACGTTGTCGTCGGCCCCGATGGTGTCTCCCAGGCCGCCGTCGGTCTGGTAGTGCACGGTCGATTCGTCGAACCCCGACGGGGATCCGAACGCCACGCTGACCACCCCGGCGTCGCCGCCGCCGGTGAGGTTCTCGGACGGGGCTCCGGCCGCCAGGTCGTCACAGCCGTCGCCGTCGAAGTCGCCGGCGGCGAGCGCGGTGCCGACCCGGTCGCCCGACTCGAGGATGCCGGCGAGACCCGAGGACTGGTAGATGGTGATGGGGTCGGCACCGAGTCCGGTGGCCGAGCCGTGGACCACGCTCACCGCGCCGGCCTGACCGGCGCCCTCGACCGACTCGCCCGGAGCGCCCACCGCCAGGTCGGCGAAGCCGTCGCAGTCGAAGTCCCCGGCCGCGAGGGCGGCGCCGACCAGATCGCCGGCCTCGGTGATGCCCCCCAGACCCTGCTCTTGGTGCAGGAGCCCGTCCGAGGTCCGCGAGGAGCGACCGAAGCCGCCCGAGCCGCCGTAGATCACCAGCACCGCGCCGGCGTTCGGGCGCCGGCCCACGGCCTCGCCGGGAGCGCCCATCGCCAGGTCGTCGCAGCCGTCGCCGTCGAAGTCGGCAGCTGCCAGCGAGGCGCCCAGCAGGTCGCCGGCCTCGACGGGGCCGGCCAGCCCCCACTTGCCCTGGCGCAGCAGCACCGCCCGGTTGTTCACGTCACGCGCGTTGCCGTAGCTGACCGACACCACCCCGGCGCTCGAGGTGCTGCCGACGGCCTCGCCGGGGGCGCCGATGGCCAGGTCGTCGCGGCCGTCGCAGTCGAAGTCGCCCGTGGCCACCGCGGCACCGAGCATGTCGCCCCGCTCCGCCTTGCCCTTCAGCCCCTTGCCCTGGCGCAGGGGCTCGGTCTCACCGGGCCCACCGGGGCTGCCGTAGACCACTGCGGTGCTGCCGGCGTTGTCGCGGCGGCCGATGCCCTCGCCGGCGATCCCGACCACCAGGTCGTCGTGGCCATCGGCGTCGAAGTCGCCGAAGGCCAGGCCGACCGACCCGCCCGGTCCCTCGGTGGGCACCGGTGGCGGGGGTACGTCGGGGGTCCGCCCGCCCAGGCACTCGTACCCGTCGTTGCGGATGAGGGTCCCGTGGGGCACTTCCTGCCAGTCCTCGGTCCCCAGGACGTCGGGGTAGCGCACCACGGTGTCGCCGTGGCAGGCCAGCATGGGACCGAAGAAGATGCGCTGGGTGACGCTGAGCGGATGGGCGATCTCGTCGTAGTGCAGGTGCGCGCCGCCGCCGCCGCTGGTGCCACTGTTGCCGGCGTAGCCGATGAGCTGGCCGGCGGCGATGGGAGAGCCGATCTCCATCCCCTCCGCGAAGGACGCCAGGTGGATGTAGCGGCTGAAGTGGTCGCCGTGGTCGACGGCCACGTAGTTGCCGGCGCGGTTGTTGCAGCCGCCGTCGCCACCCATCGGGGCGCAGCCGTCGTCGGTCCAGCCCACCACCCCGGGGCCGGCGGCGAAGACCGGCTCGTTCTGCTCCATGTCGATGTCGATGGCCCAGCCCCGATGGTGCGACGCGCAGGGCCCGGCGCCGCCGGTGGCCGCGGTGCACCACATGCGCCGCTCGCCGATGAAGGGGGCCCAGTCGCTGTGGGTCTGTTCCTGGGCGCCGGCCGGTGCGGGGTCGACCGAGACCACGTCGGCGCCCACGGGGACCAGCGCCAGGGCGATGCCGGCGAGCACCAGGACTGGCGTGATCGGTCGTCTCATCCTCATGGTGTGCCTCGGCGGTCGGCGCGGCGGCGGTCGGTGGGGGCCAACCGCGGTATCGGCGCTGGGACCGGGATCTGAAGATGCACCTGGCCCGATCCTCCGTCCGACCTGATCCGGGAGCACTCGGCGGCGAGGCCCCCGGCCCGACATTGCGGACCAGTGGCGTCGCAACGCAAATGCAACGTTCGAACCTATCGGCATCCGTCGGGCTTCGCCAGTCATGGCCCGGACCGGCCCGGGTGGTGCCCCGGCCCGCGCCGCCGGTAGGATCGGCTGGTTCGAGAGTTGCACCGGCGTCGCCGCCCGCCGGGCCACCAGTCCCCCCGGAACCACCGAGGTAGAAGATGTCGAGGATCTGTCAGGTCACCGGGCGAAAGCCGGCCTTCGGCAACAACGTGTCGCACTCGCACCGCAAGACTCGCCGCCGGTGGAACCCCAACATCCAGCGGCACCGGTTCTGGATCCCGAGCGAGAAGCGCTGGATCACGCTCACGGTGAGCGCCAAGGGTCTCAAGACCATCAACAAGCAGGGAATCGAGCGTGTCGTCGCCGACATGCGCAACCGTGGGGAGAAGATCTGATGCCCGCTGGTAGCGACAAGCGTCCGAACATCAAGCTCAAGTCCACAGCCGGCACCGGCTACACCTACATCACCAACAAGAACAAGGTGAACAACCGGGAGCGGATCGAGCTGCGCAAGTACGACCCGGTCGTCCGCAAGCACGTCATCTTCAAGGAAGAGAAGTAGGGGGCCCAGCGACAGGCGGCGCGCCCGCCGACGACGGGGGCACGACCCTCGGCGTCGACGAGCAGCGGGAGGAGCTGACCGCAGCGGTCATGGCCGACGATGTCTCGGCGGCGCTGTGGCATCTGGTGGACTCCGGCCTGGCCGACACCATCGTCCCGGAGCTGCCGGCGCTGCGGCTCGAGCAGGACCCGATCCATCGCCACAAGGACGTCCTGTCCCACACCATCGCGGTGGTCGCCAAGACCGAGCCCGAGCTGCGCCTGCGTCTGGCTGCGCTGTTCCACGACGTCGGCAAGCCGGCCACCCGGTCCTACGACAGCGGCGGGGTGACCTTCCACCACCACGAGGCCGTCGGGGCCAAGATGACCAAGCGGCGCCTCCGGGCCCTCGGGTACCCGGCGCCGGTGGTGAGCGACGTGGCCGAGCTGGTCCGGCTGTCGGGCCGGTTCAAGGGCTACGCCGGCGGCTGGGGCGACGCCGCGGTGCGCCGCTACGCCCGCGATGCCGGCCACCTGCTGGGCCTGCTCAACGCCCTGGTCCGCAGCGACTGCACCACGCGCAACCAGCAGCGCCGGCTGGAGCTGCAGCACCATGTCGACGACCTCGAGCGTCGCATCGCCGAGCTGGCCGAACAGGACCGGCGCGCCGCGGAGCGGCCCCTGCTCGACGGCGCCGAGGTGATGGCCCGCCTGGGCCTCGAGCCCGGGCCGCTGGTGGGGGAGGCTCTGGCGTTCCTGCTGGAGCTCAAGCGCTCCGAGCCCGCTCTCGACCGGGCGGCCACCGAGGAGCGCCTCGACCGCTGGTACGCCCAGCGCCAGGGGTCGGCCACGCCCTGAGCCGCCACCCGCCCCTGGGTCGACCGACCTAGGTCTCCTCATCCACGCCCGAGAGGCGTCGATTGGGGGCCCATGATGCGGAAGACCCCCGGGATCACGGTCGTGCTCGCCGCCGTGGCCCTGGCGCTGGCGGGAGGCGCAGCGGGGGCCCAAGGACCCATCGAGGTCCCGCAGGGAAGCGAGGTCGTGGTCGAGAACGGCGTCGAGTGCGCCCCGAACTCCGACGTGGTGGTGTCCTACCTCGCGCCGGGCGCCGAGCTGCAGCGCATCGGCGGCGCAGTGAGCGACGGTCGTGGCCACTTCGCGACCACCGTCACCGTGCCACCCTCGGCGGTGCTGGGCGCCGGCACCATCACGGTGGACTGCGATGTCGACGGCGGGGTCCTGGTCTACGACATCGCCGTGGTCGAGCCGTCCTCGACCAGCGAGTTGCCCTCGATCCCGGTCCCGGCGCTGGCGCTGGGCGCAGTGGCGCTGCTGGCGGTGGTGGGTCTGGTCATGGCCCGGACGCGCCGCAGCGAGGCCCACCCCGGCGAGGTGGCTCCGATCGCGGCACCGCCGGCCCCCGACGCCACCGTCGTCGCCGACGACGGGGCGGCCGACCGGGCCGCCGACGTTCCCGAGCTCGAGCCGGTTCCGGCATCGGCGGAGCACGAGGACGACCCCGAGTACTGGTTCTGGGCCGCCGAGACCGAGCGGGGCCCGGTCAAGCGCCTGGCGTGCCTCACCGATCAGCACTTCTTCCTGCACGAGATCCCGGCCGACCGGTTCAACGACCTGCTCGAAGCCCTGGCGTCGAGGGGACCCGAGCAGGTCCTGTCCCGCGCCTTCTTCCGGGTGGCGGTGGCCGACATCGACGAGGTCCGGCATCGCCGCACCGAGATCCGGCTGGCCCATCGCACCGACGACGGGCCGAAGACCCAGACGATCGACCTGGCCACCGAGGTCGACGAGGTGATCGACCTGCTCAGCCGCCGGGTCCCGGTCATCGCCGAGACCCCGACGCCCGCCCCCGGGCGCTGACGGCACTGCAGGGTGCAGCCGGAGCAGGAGAGCCGTGGCCACCGTGGCCGCCCGGATCCCCACGCGACTCCCGATCCGACCGCGGAGCGTGAGGGCGTGACCGCGGAATCGCGCGCAACGCCCGGCGACGGCACGAGCGGCTGCCGCCACGGGAACTTCCGCCCATAGGGACGGACGCCGCCCGGCGGGATAATCGACCACCGTGGGGCTGCGATCACAGGACGCGGGCGACGCGAGCCACGACGTGGGTCGACGGACCTCGACGCTGCCCCCGAACGAGCCTCCTGGCGTTGGTACAACCACCCAGAGGGGCGATACCATGCCCGCCAAGGGCACCTCGGGACATGGCGGCTACGAGGGGAAGGGCGACACGGTGACGGCAACGCAGGATTCGTTGGGTCTGGGGACGCACCCACCGATCAGGGTGCCCCTGGTCGAGTCGCAGCTCTCCCGGCGGTTCAACA
>JBFKRY010000130.1:0-11441 GCA_041636995.1 Acidimicrobiales bacterium
CCGACGACCCCCACCGAGGTTGCCCATCACCCGGTGCTGGACGCGGCCGCCAGCCAGCTCGACGAGTACTTCGGGGGCCAGCGCACCGAGTTCGATCTCGACCTCGATCTCGAGGGCACGGACTTCCAGCTGGCGGTCTGGAGATCGCTGGCGACCATCCCGTTCGGCCAGACCGCCAGCTACTCCGAGCAGGCCGATCGGCTCGGGCGCCCCACCGCGGTGCGCGCGGTCGCCGCGGCAAATGGCAGGAACCCGGTGTCGATCGTGCTGCCGTGCCACCGCGTGGTGGGCAAGGACGGCTCGCTCACCGGCTTCGCCGGCGGCCTCGAGGCCAAGCGCTACCTCCTCGACCACGAGCGGTGCGCGAGGGATACGGCGCCCACTTCCAGGCGGTGATGATCCTCCTCGCCATCGAGACCGGCATGCCTGGGGACGCCGACGCCCTCGTCGAGGCCCTGGCGAGCGGACCGCATGCGACCCTCGGGGAGTTCGCCGCCGGCGTGGCCCCTGACGTGGAGCCGGACACCTGGGCCCAGTTCAAGATGTGGGTGCAGGACGACGACCGGCCGGAACGCCGTGCGCTCCGCAAGGACCTGTTCGCCCAGTGGACGCCGCTGGTCGGACAGTTCTCGTTCCGCGTCGACGGGCGCGGGGCGTAGCGGCCATCGCCTCCGAGCTGGGCGACCACGCCGACTCCCTGACGAGCCCGGTCGCGATGGTGGCGGCCGCTCACCCCCGGGTGCCAGGCCCGAGCCTGACCCCCGGGTGTCAGGTGCGAGCCTGACCCCCGGCTGCGGCGGCCTCGATCCGGTCGGTGAGATCCGACACCGCGGGCACCCCACGCCGCAGGTAGCGGTCGGTCTGGGGCATCCAGCGGCGCTCGGGCAACAGCTCGAGGATGGTGAGGTTGGCCGACGGGGTGGGGTAGACCCGCAGGCGCACGCGGCGGCCCCCGCGACCCCGGCGGCCGCCGAGGCGGCCGGCGAACACCGCCTCCCCGGCGCCGCGGCCGACCCGGGCGCCCAGGCGTAGCCCGTCGGCTTCCGCGACGCGCTCGCCGAGCAGCGAGCTCACGGTCTCGAACGGCACCCGGGTGGCCTGCACGACCTGGGCGGCGCGCCGCCAGAAGAACGGCTGCGGCGGCCGCTGCTGGGGAGGCACCCGGCCGGGTGCCGCCGGATCAGCGATCGATGCTACCGCGTCGATCGCCGAGCCCAGCGGGTCCCGGCCCACCACGTGCCCGGGCGGTGGGGGACCGGCTCCCTGGTCGGCGATCGGCACCCGGACCGGCTCGTCGGCGTCCCCCTCGTGGAGGATCTCGACCCGCCGGGGGTCGGGCTCGGGCACTGCCGGCATGGCCCCATGATCGTCGCGGGCGGACGGTGGCGTCGAGGACGTCGTTGCCCGCCACCCGCCGCGGCCCCGGGGGGCAGCCCGGCCTCGGTCAGGCCCACGGCCGCCGGCGGCGTCGCGGTCGGCACAGTACCGTCCTGGTCGGTGCTGTTCGCCCGGACGAGGGCGGGGAGGGTGATGGCAGACAGGGGAGCAGATCCGATCGGCGCTGGGCCAGCGCGGGCCGATCTCAGCCTCGTCGACACCCTGGCGGACATCGGTCGGGCCCTGCGCCGGGAGGAGCACGCGCTGGTCGAGCGGCCCGAGCTCGCGTGGCAACAGCTCCACGACCGGCTGCAGTGGGCCGATCCACCACTCACGCTGGTCGCCGCGGAACGGGAGCGGCGCTCCCGACCGGGGGCCCCGCCGTGGGTCCGCCGACGCACCCCGCTCCGCGAGTCCGAGGCGCTCGTCCGCAGCCTCACGGGGCACACCCATTGGGTCCGGGGGTGTGCCGTGAGCCCCGATGGCTCGTTCGTCGTCTCTGCGAGCGCCGACGGGACGGCCAGGATCTGGGACCTGGCCACCGGGGCGGAACGTCACACCCTGGTCGGCCACACCGCCGGGGTGAATGCGTGTGCGGTGAGTCCGGACGGGACGTTCGTCGTGACCGCCGGCGCCGACGAGACGGTCAGGATCTGGGACGTGGCAACCGGGATCGTGCGGGCCAGCCTTCTCGGCCACACCGCGGAGGTGTGGGGGTGTGCGGTGAGCCCCGACGGCACCTTCGTCGTCTCCGCGAGCGCCGACCAGACCGCGAGGGTGTGGGGCGTGGCGACCGGAGCCGAACGACTCGTACTCCGGCACACCGACACCGTGTTCGGGTGTGCGGTGGGCCCCGACGGCACCTTCGTCGTCACGGCCAGCGGCGACGAGCCGCTGAAGGTCTGGGACGTGGCGACCGGGACCGAACGGATCACCCTGACCGACCGGGGGCAGGGGGTGAACGCCTGTGCCGTGAGTCCCGACGGCACCTTCATGGTGTCGGTCAGCCTCGACGACCCGTTGGAGATCTGGGATGTGGCCACCGGCAAGCTGGTCCGTACCTTCGGCGGTCGCATCGGGATCGTGTGGGGGTGTGCGGTGGGTCCGGACGGCACGTTCGTGGTCTCGGCCGGCGAGGACGATGCGGTGAGGATCTGGGATGTCGCGACGGGCACCGAGCTCGCCGCGCTCACCGGCCACACCGAGACGGTTTGGGGCTGCGGGGTCAGCGCAGACGCCAGCTTCATCGTCTCCGCCGGCGGCGACCGCACCTTGAAGCTGTGGGACGTGGCAGCCGCCGGCGAACCGAGCGCGCCCACCGGCCACACCGATACCGTCATGGGGTCTGCGGTGGCGCCGGATGGCACCTTCGTGGTGACCGCCAGCGTCGACCACACCGCCAAGATGTGGGATGCGGCTTCAGGCGCCGAGCTCCGCTCGTTCACCGGCCACGACGCCCCGGTCTGGGGCTGTGCGGTGGATCCGTCCGGGACCTGGATCGTCACCGCCAGCTGGGACGAGACCTTGAAGATCTGGGATGCGTCCTCCGGTGCCGAGCTCCGCACCCTCGCCGGTCACACCATGCAGGTGTTGCGCTGCGCGGTGAGCCCCGACGGGACCTTCGTCGTCTCTGCGAGCGCGGATGGGACGTCGAAGGTGTGGGATGTGGCCTCCGGCGCCGAGCTCCGCACGTTCACCGGCCACGACGACCCCGTGTCGGACTGCGCGGTGAGCCCCGACGGGACGTCCGTCGTCACGTCGTGCGGCGACGGGACGCTGAAGGTCTGGGATGCGTCCTCCGGTGCCGAGGTCCGCACCCTCACCGGGCACCGCGATTCGGTGACCAGCTGTGCCGTGAGCCCCGACGGCACCTTCGTGGTCTCGGCCGGTGCCGACACGACGCTCCGGATCTGGGACGTGGCCACCGGAGCGGAACGCCAGATCCTGAGGGGACACTCCCAGTCGGTGGGGGGCTGCGCGGTGAGCCCCGACGGGGCACTGGTCGTCTCTGCGAGCGCTGACGGGACGTCGACGATCTGGGATGCGGCCACCGGCGCCGAGCGAGCCGCGCTCATCGTGCCCGGAGCCGCGACCTCGGTGGCGGTGCACCCGTTCGCACCGATGATCACGTGCGGCGACCTCGGCGGCGGGATACACCTCGCCGACATCGTCGGGATCGACCTCGGACCGCTCGTGGTCACTGCTACCCGCCGCGACCACGAGCTGACGGTGCGCTGCCCCGCCTGTCGGCTGGACGTCCCCGTCGTCGGGGACCTCGGCGCCGAGATCTCCTGCCCCCGACGTGGGTGCGGGACTCGGCTGCGCGTCAACCACTTCGTGCTCGGTCGGCTCGAGTCGCGGCGTCGACGCAAGAGATCTCGCTGACGCGGGCGATGCCCCTGGTGACCGGCAGCGCCCTGCCGTCGCGGTCAGAGGGTGGCGTCGAGGACGTCGATGGCCCGCTGCACCTCGTCGGTGGTGTTGTAGTGGACCATCGAGATCCGGACCACGCCCTCGTCGGGCTCGAGCCCGAGCGCCGAGACCAGCCTGGGTGCGTAGAAGTGGCCGTGGCCGCAGCTCACCATGTTGTCGACCAGCGTTCGGTAGATGGCCGACGAGGCCAGCTTCGGGCTGTGGAACGCGATGGTGGGGGCCCGCACGGCTCGCGAGGGCGAGCCGCTGCCGACGACGACCACGTCGGGATGGCTCCCGAGGAACGACAGCAGGGGAGTCATCAGGGTCTCCTCGTGGGCGCCGAAGAGGTCGTACACCTCCCGGACCAGGGCCTCGTCGTCGGCGGGGGGCCGGTCGTAGTGGTGCTGGTGCACCGCGTCGTAGTACGCCATGATCCCCGCCGAGGCCGCGATCTCGGCGTGATCGGGGCCGGCGGGCACCAGCCGGGTGTCGAGCTTGGCCTCGTTGAACCAGTGGCCCTGGTTGGCGATGGTCTCGAGGTGGCGCCGGGCGACGTACATCAGGCCCAGGTGGGGGCCGTAGGTCTTGTAGGTGCTGTAGAGGTAGACGTCGCAGCCCAGGGTGCGCACGTCGACCGCGCCATGGGGCGCGTAGGACACGCCGTCGACCACGAGCAGGCCGCCCACGGCATGGACCCGGTCGGCGATCTCGGGGATCGGGTTGATCGTGGCCGCCACGTTGGAGGCGTGGGTGACGGCGACGATGCGGGTCCGGTCGTTCAGCAGGGGGTCGAGGTCGTCGAGGTCGAGCAGGCCCGTCGCGGGATCGACCCGCCACTCCCGCACGTGGATCCCGGTCTGGCCCAGCCGGACCCAGGCGCCCACGTTGGCCTCGTGGTCCTGGTTGGTCACGACCACCTCGTCGCCCGGTTCGAGCCCGGCCCGGAGCGCGTGCGCCAGCACGTAGGTGTTCTGGGTGGTCGAGGGGCCGAAGCTGATCTCGTCGGGGTCGGCGTTGAAGGTGGCGGGCAGCCTCCCCTTGGCTTCGTCCATGGCTTCGCCGGCAGCCCGCGACGGCCCGAAGTCCCAGTACGGCTGCACCTTGGTCGCCGTGAAGAAGTGCTCGAGGCGCTCGATCACCTGGCGGGGCACGTAGCTGCCGCCGGCGTTCTCGAGGTGGGCCCAGGCCTTGCACGTCGGATGGGAGAACGCCGGGAACTGGGCGCGGACGAAGTCGACGTCGAGCTGGGGCACGGCCGGCAGTCTAAGGTGCGCCCGTCGTCGGGGGAGGAGCGCAGGCGATGGGTGACTGGGATCTGCTGGTCGACGGGGTCGACTTCGGGGAGGGACCGCGGTGGCATCAGGGCCGCCTGTGGTACTCGGACTTCTACCAGCGCTGCGTCTACGCGGTCTCCCACGCCGGTGAGCGGGAGGCGATCTTCTCGGGGCTGGACGACCGCCCCTCGGGCCTGGGCTGGCTCCCCGACGGCACCCTGCTGGTGGTGTCGATGACCGAGCGCCGGGTGCTGCGCGACGACGGCGGCTCGCTGGTCGAGCACGCCGACCTCTCGGACCTGGCGTCCTGGCACTGCAACGACATGGTTGTGTCCGCGTCCGGCAACGCCTACGTGGGCAACTTCGGGTTCGATCTGGAGGGCGGGGCCGATCCGGTCAGCGCGCCGGTCATCCTGGTGCGCCCCGACGGGTCGGCCGAGGTGGTCGCGGACGACGTCAAGTTCCCCAACGGGTCGGTCATCACCCCCGACGGGACCACCCTGATCGTCGGGGAGAGCTGGGGCGGTGGCTACGAGGCCTGGACCATCCGCGACGACGGCACCCTGACCGAGCGGCGCCGCTGGGCCGACATCCCCGGCACCGCGCCCGACGGGTGCACCCTCGATGCCGCCGGGGCCATCTGGTTCGCCGACGCCATCGGGAGCCAGGTGGTCCGGGTGCTGGAGGGTGGCGAGGTGACCCACCGGGTGCCCACACCGCAGCCGGTGTTCGCCTGCATGCTCGGCGGCGACGACGGCCGCACCCTCTACGCGCTCACTGCGCCCGGCTCGCACCCGGATCAGGTGGCCGGGGTGGGCGGCGGCGCCATCCACCACGTGCGGGTGGACGAGCCCCACGCAGGGCTCCCCTGATCGGGCCCGCGGTCAGCCGGGCACGATGCTGAGTGGGTGGTTCGCCAGCTGCGGCGCGCCCTGGTGCTGGTAGCGGACCTCCAGCTGCACGTCCAGCAGTGCGTTCCAGTGGGACTCACCGAGGCGGAACCGGACCACGTCGGTCTCGCCGTCCTCCAGCAGACTGTCACCGGCCAGGCTGGTGAACCTCTCGTGGGGGTAGTACACGTCGAGGTCGGGTGGGTCGACGACGGCGACCTCGAAGGACTCCAGCCGCGGTGCCAGCCCGGCGAAGCCCACCTCGACCCAGCCGTCGGCGTCCGGCGCCAGGGTCACCGAGCTCGAGACCAGGCTGTAGGGGACGCCCACGTACTCCACCAGGGGGATGGCGACGGTCTCGGTCCCCCGCATGGACTGGTCGCCGTGGGTCCAGCTGGCCTCGAGCGCCAGCTCGGCCCGGGCGGCGGCGAACCCGTCGGGGATCGTGACCCGGAACGCGACATAGTCCGTCTCGCGCCGGTCGAGCCGGTAGCCGTTGTAGGGGCCGCTGTGGTCGACGGTGTTGGCCGGGTAGCCGACAGAGCCGTCGGTCAGGGTTGCGGTGAACCGCACGTCGTCCAGGTCCTCCTTGCCTCGGATCGAGACCGTCACCCAGGCGGTGTCCCCGACCACGACCGCTGCGGTGCTGTCGGTCCGGATCTGGAGGTACTTGTTGATCTTGACGTCGCGCGGGGCCGGCTGGGCCGAGGCCGGTACGGCCAGGGCGGTGCCCAACAAGGCGGACACCAGGACCAGCAGGAGGCTCCTGGCGGGAGGTCGGCGGCCGGGGCGTGTTCGCGTCATGGGTCGCTCCATCGTTTCTCAGCCGCCCACGGGGCAGAGCTCGTCGTGGCGGTCGGCGACCAGGTCACGCAGGGCGACGTCCGCCTCGACCATGTCGACGAACAGTCGGTGGTCGGTCTCGGCCACGCCGAAGCGGGTTCGGGCCTGGCCCAGCTTCTCCTCGATCTTCTCGGCGGATTCGAAGGAGAAGCGGGTGACGTCACACTGCCAGCTGGCCTCGAGCTCGACGAGGGTGTCGATCGGGGCAACGAGGCCGGCCTCGGCACTGCATGCGCCGAGCAGCCCGGCGGCGGTGACCACCGCGAGGAGGTGACGTGAAATCCGTTTCATGCTTCGCACCAGTCCGTTGGATACGAGGAGGCCGTGCCCATCGGCCACGTGAGGCAGACTCGAGCGTCGCGGGGTGGTCGACCCAGTGCCGCAGGTCTTCCGGCTCGGGTCGATCGGTCGGGTGGCGGAAGGGGTCACAGGGAACCTCCTGTTGATGTCTCGGGCGGGGCTGGTGGGGTGAAACCTCGGCGTTCCTGGGCTCCCCATTCGGTGCGGCCCTGGAGGAACAGCCGCAGCCCCCAGAGCCGCCAGGCCGAGGTGAGCGGCCGGAACACCAGCTGTTCGAAGACCGCGTGGCCGACGAGCGCGACCCGGTCCCGGGTGCGCCGATACGTCGAGAACACCACGTCGTCGAGGATCAGCACCAGATACGAGGCCGCGAGCGCCGCCAGGTAGGCGACAGCCAGCGGCGCCAGCATCGCGGGCTCGAGCCAGCCAGCCGCCAGACCGACGATCACGGCGGCCAGGCCGACGCCCTCGATGACCGGCGCCAGGGCCTCGACGACCAGGAAGTAGGGCAGGGCCAGCATGCCCGCCGAGCCGTACCGGGGGTTGCCGATCATTCGCCGGTGCCGGACCAGTACGTCGAGCAGGCCCCGGAACCAGCGGTTGCGCTGGCGGGCCAGGGTGCGTAACGACGCAGGCGCCTCGGTGTAGGCCACCGGATCGGGGGTGAACTCCACCCGGGCCCGCTCGCCCCGCTCGTGAGCCGCTCGGCGGAGTCGCACGATCAGCTCCATGTCCTCGCCCACCGAGCCGTTCTCGTAGCCACCCACCTCGACCAGGGCGTCCTTGCGGAAGACGCCGAAGGCGCCGCTGATGATGAGGTTGCCGCCGATCGGGTTCCAGGCGAGGCGACCCACGAGGAACGAGCGGGCGTACTCGACCGCCTGGGCACCGACGAGCAGATGCCGGGGCGCCTCGAGGACGTCGATCTGGTGGTGCTGCCAGGTGGCGTCGTTGACCAGGCGGATCGTGCCCCCGACCGCCACGGTCCGGCGCTCGGTCAGGAACGGCGAGACCATCTGCTGCAGCGCGTCCGGGGCCACCACGGTGTCGGCATCGATGGCGCACACCAGCTCGCCGCTCGCCACGTTCACCGCGGCGTTGAGCGCGTCCGCCTTGCCGCCGTTGTGCTTGTCCACCACCACCAGCCGGGGATCGTCGGGCGACCGGTACAGCTGGCGGACCGGCTGGGTGGGGATCACCCGGCGGAACACCGGTAGCACCGGCCAGAGCTGGAAGGTGTCGACCAGCCGGTCGAGGGTGTCGTCGGTCGAGCCGTCGTTGACGACCACCACCTCCAGGTTGGGATAGGTCAACGACAGCAGCTGGGTCACCGCCGGACCGATGGCGACGGCCTCGTCGTGGGCGGGAACGAGGATGCTGATGCGGGGCGCCAGCGGGGAGGACAGCATCCGCCGCCAGAGGTGGTGCCGATCGCGTTGCCGGATGCGTCGGAGCTCGACCACCGCGGCCACGTACAGGGCGGCCTGGGCCAGCACCGACACCACGACCACCGAGAACAGCAGCCACACCGCGGTGGCCCCCACCGTGCTCACGACCCGCTGGTCCCCGCCGGCGCGATCGCTCGGTGGCGGGCCTCCATGGTGTCGAGCACCTGGCGGGCCATGTCCCGGGCGTAGGGGTCGGCGTCATCGAGGTGGCGACGCAGGATCATGCTCCCGGTGGGGCCCATCGCGACCAGGGCCCGCCCGGCCTGCTGGCGCACCGCCCAGGACTCGTCGCTGAGCAGCCGCCCGACCCGGGCCCCGAGCTGCTCGGCTCGGATCATCCCCGCCGCCTCGGCGGCGGTGGCCCGGACCAGGGGCGACGGGTCGGAGAACCCGTCGACGAGCACCCGCATGTCGGTGAGCCACGGGGCCAGGGCCTGGATGGCGATGGCTCTGCGCCGGTCATCGTCCGCGCGGGCATGCAGCTCCAGGGCCGGGATCAGGCGGGGGTCGGGGAGGTTCACGGCCACCTCGAGGGCCCAGCCCACCCCGGCCCCGGTGCCGGTGCGGAGGTACCGGTCGAGCGCGGGCACCGCCCGGGCATCGACCCGGAGCAGCGCCTGCTGGGCAGCGAACCTGACTGCCTCCACGTCGTCGTCGAGCAGCTCGGTCAGCTCGTCGACGTGGTCGACGACGTCGGTGGTCTCGAGGCCCTCCGCGGCCCGGGCCCGGACGACGGGGTGGGGGTCGGTCAGCAGGCGCAGCCGCAACGGATCCCCCGCGGGCAGCAGCGCCGCCAGGGCTGCGGTCTGGGCCCGGCGGCGCCAGGCCCGGCTCCGCAGACGGCGGCGGATCGGCCGGTGCAGCCCGGCGGTCCCGACCAGCTTCCGCAGCCGATCGTCGGCATCGCCGTCGAGGTCGGCCGCGAGGCGCTGGACCATGTCGAGCACCAGGCGCCGGGGCGCGTCGGCGAGCCGGCCCCCCGCCGCTGCGGCGGCATCCTCGCCGTGGAACAGGACAACGGCCAGATCCGCCTGCACCCGGCCGAGGATCCGGGTCCGACGCCAGCGGCGGTGATCGTGCAACGCTCCGATCAACAGGTACGAGGCGGCCAGCCCGGCGGTGGCCGCGGCGGCGTGGCCCAGGCCGATCAGGGGCAGATCCGGGGTCATGCCCGGTCCTCGCTCAGCCGTTTCAGCCGGTGGACCAGCAGGGTGACCGAGAACGGCTTGCGGATGATGTCGGCCACCCCGAGCTCGAGCGCCACCCGCACGTCGGCCTCCGAGAAGCGGGGGGTCATCAGGAGCACGTGCGTCTGCGCCAGCACCCCGGCGGCCCGCAGCCGGCGCAGCAGGCTGAGACCGTCCAGGCCAGGGGTGTCGAGGTCGAGCAGCAACAGCTCCGGCGCAGCCGGGGAAGCGGTGAGGCGCTCCAGCGTCTCCCGCCCGTCCCGGAGGACCTCGGGGCGGTAGCCCCGCTCGGACAGGGCCGCTTGCAGCATGGTGCTGAGCACGGGGTCGGGATCGACCACGAGGACGTCGGGGGCCAGCTCGTCGACGGGGCGCCAGGTGGTGGACACCACCGTCGGGCCGGCGTCGGCCCGGGCCAGCTCCCGCGCCGCGTCGGCGGCTGCGGCCAGCTCCTCTGCGGAACGCCCGTCGCTCGGGAAGACGGCGATGCCCACGCGGCTGCGGTCGTCGAGGAGATCGAGGCGGTCGAGCAGCTCCGAGAGCCGGTTGACGGCCACCCGCCGTGAGACACCCTGGAGGACCACCACCAGCTCCCGGTCGCCGCGCCGGCCCAGGATGTCACCGCGCCGGAACTCCCGGGTGAAGCTCTCCTCGAGCTGGTCGACCTGCTCGCCGGCCACCGTCGACCCGATCGCGATGGTGGCGACGGCCACGCTCGAGCCGCTGCGGTGGGCCGCCACCAGCGAGCGGTCGATGAGCACCTGCGCCGCCGGCCACCGGAGGATGGCCTCCGGCGACTGGCCTTCGTCGGCGATCTCCGCGGCGGCCTTGCGGAGCAGGCTGCCGACCCGGGCCACCAGGCCGTCGCCCACCTCCTCCACCGCGAAGATGTCGAGGCGGCTGGCCTGCTCCCGGTGGCGATCGTCGCCCTCGCCGGTCAGCCAGACCACCGGGGCCCGGCGGGTCGATGGGGTCGCCCGGATCAGGCGGGCCAGGTCGAAGACGATTCCGGGGGCGACCGCGGCGCCGAAGATCACCGCACAGTGCCTGCCCTGCATGGCATTGTGGAGCTCGTTCGGCCCCGGGACCCGCAGGACGTGGAAGCCGTGCTCCGCGAGCAGCGAGGCGGCCTCGCGGGCCTCGCCGCAGATCATCGCCGTGGGCTGGGACCGGTGGGACACGATCGCCCGGGCCAGCTCGGTGGCCACCAGGTCGGGCGGGGCGCCGAGCTTGAGCATGGTCGTCCCGTACTGCGCCAGCTTACGCAGCTCGAGCGGGTCGTCGCTGCGGTGCAGGACGATGGTGGGAACACGCCAGGTCTCGGCCGCGGCGCGCAGGAGCGCCACGGTCGCGCCGTCGAACCCGTCGGGCGCGGCCACCACGACACCGGTCGGCGGTTCTGTCCGGGCGAGCCGGTCCTCGCCCGCGGTGAGCGCGTAGCCCCTGGAGGTCAGCACCCAGCCGAGGGCGTCGGTGTCCGACGACGCCGGGCCGAGCAGCACGATCTCGCCCCGACTCCCGGCCGCGGAGCTGTGCTGGGCGATGGCGCTCGACAGCAGGGTGCGGATGTCCTCGAGGGTGGCGGCCAGGTGGACGGCCACGGTCGGGTCGAGGTCCTCGCGGGCCAGCGTTGTCGCCAGATGGCGCGCCAGGCGGGCCACGCTGGGCAGCTCCAGGCGACCGAAGTCGACCGCGAGCGCGCTCGCG
>JBFKRY010000131.1:0-11315 GCA_041636995.1 Acidimicrobiales bacterium
GGCGCCTCCGGCGCAGCCGCAAGCGGACAAGCGTCCGCTTGCGGATTGACACCGTGCCCGGGGCGGGACTTGAACCCGCACTCCCCGGAGGGAAAGGGATTTTGAGTCCCCCGCGTCTGCCAATTCCGCCACCCGGGCGTCGCGCAGCGTCCTGTTCGCAGAGCTCGCCACCGAAGCGTAGCCTTCGGCGATGTCCGGTCCACGCAGACTGCTGCGGTGGCTCGCGCGGGCCGTCCTGATCGCCGCCGCGGTGACCGTGGTGCGCGATCGCCTCATCGCCCGCAACCAGGCGAAGTACGGGTTCGAGCCTCTGGCGGGCTCCGAGCGGTCTGGGTGAGATCCGCCAGAAAATGCAACCATGGACCCGGACCGCTGGTCCAAGTCAGCGATCGAGCTGCCGTGAGATTCCTCGTCGCCGCCAAGAGCAGAGGTAGTGCTCCCCTCATGATCGTGTTCATGTACCCCGGGCAGGGCTCGCAGAAGTCCGGCATGGGCAAGGCGTGGGTCGACCATCCCTCGTGGGAGCTGGTCGCCGAGGCCTCGGAGACCTCCGGGCGCGACTTGGGGGCCCTGCTGCTGGAGGCCGACGACGAGGAGCTGAAGGCCACCCGCAACGCCCAGCTGTCCACGTTCCTGCTGTCGATGGTGGTCTTCGACGCAGTCCAGCGGGTGGGGGTGGAGGGCGCAGCCCACGCCGGCCACAGCCTGGGCGAGTACTCCGCGCTCACTGCGTCGGGTGCCCTCGACTTCGACGACGCGGTGCGGCTGGTCGACGAGCGGGGCGAGGCAATGCAGGCATGCGCCGAGAGCCACGAGGGCACCATGAGCGCCATCCTGGGCCTGGACGACAACCTGGTCGAGAGCACCTGCCATCGGGTCGACGACGACGTCTGGATCGCCAACTACAACGCCCCCGGCCAGGTGGTGGTCTCGGGATCACCGGCGGGCGTGGCCGAGGCAGGCGAGATCGCGCTCGAGCTGGGCGCCAAGCGTGCCGTCCCGCTGGCGGTGTCCGGCGCGTTCCACACCCCGTACATGCGGCCGGCCCGCGACCACCTGCGGGAGGCCATCGACCGGGTGGAGTTCCGCGACCCCGACCACCCGGTGTACGCCAACGTCGACGCCATGGGCCACAGCTCCGCCGACGACTGGCCGGCGCTGCTGTCCTCCCAGCTGACCAGCCCGGTGCGGTGGCGTCAGAGCCTCAACGAGCTCGAGGCGGCCGCGTTCACCACCTACGTCGAGCTGGGCCCGGGCACGGTGCTCACGGGCCTCGCCAAGCGGACCACCAAGGGCGCCCGCGCCCTCAAGGTGAATACCCCCACCGACATCGATACCCTTTTGGAGGCGATATCGGGTCACCCACCCACCGGTGGTGCCCGTTCGCTCGAAGGCGAAGCCCTCTTCGCCACCGAACGCCTCATCGTCAGCCCCTGCGCTGGCATCTTCACCACGGTGGACGGCAAGGACGCCGGCTCGTCGATCGAAGCGGGGCGGCTCCTGGGTCACGTCGCCGGCGTCGAGGTTCGCAGCCCCTTCGCCGGCGAGCTCCAGGGATTCCTGGCGGTGGAGGGTGAGCGGGTCACCATCAGCCAACCGATCGCATGGCTCAGGACCACATCATGAGACACACCACACCGATGCGAGGCGCCACCATCACCGGCTGGGGCACGGCGCTCCCAGAGAAGATCCTGACCAACGAGGACCTGGCTCAGATGGTCGAGACCTCCGACGAGTGGATCCGCGAGCGCAGCGGCATCCAGGAGCGCCGGGTGGGCGGGAGCACCAGCGGCCTGGGCATCGAGGCCGCCGAGAAGGCCATGGAGATGGCCGGGGTCATGCCGGACGAGATCGACATGCTGATCCTGGCCACCACCACCCCCGACGACCAGGTGCCGGGCACCTCCAGCACCGTCCAGCACGCCCTGGGCCTCACCTGCGGCGCCATGGACCTCAACGCCGCGTGCTCCGGCTTCGTGTACGGCCTGGTCACCGCGCACGGCCTGATCGGGGCGGGCGCCGAGCGGATCCTGCTGGTGGGCTCCGAGACCCTCTCGCGCATCACCGACTGGACCGACCGCACCACCTGCATCCTCTTCGGCGACGGTGCCGGCGCGGTCGTGCTCGAGGCCGTCGACGGGCCCGGCCAGCTGCTGGGCTGGGATCTCAGCAGCAACGGCAGCCTCCGCCACATCCTGTACGCCGAGATCGGCGGCTACATGAAGATGGAGGGCAAGGAGGTCTTCCGCCAGGCGGTCAAGGCCATGGTGGCCTCGGCCGAGGCCGCGCTGAGCCGGGCCCGGGTCGATCCGGCCGACATCGACCTGGTGGTGCCCCACCAGGCCAACATCCGGATCATCGACGCTGCCATGAAGCGACTGGGCATCCCCGACGACCGGGCTGCGGTGGTGTTGCACCGGACCGGCAACACCTCCTCGGCGTCGATCCCGCTGGCGCTCGCCGACGCGCTGGAGGACGGCCGGGTCGGCAAGGACGACCTGATCCTGCTGGTGGGATTCGGTGCCGGCATGACCGCAGCCAGCGCGGTGCTCCGCTGGGGTGCCGACTGAGATGAGCGACGCCGGCCGGGTGGCCCTCGTCACCGGGGGCAACCGTGGCATCGGCCTGGCCATCGCCCAGCAACTGGCCACCGACGGCCAGCGGGTCGCGGTCACCTACCGCTCCAGCCCCCCCGAGGACGACCGGTTGCTGGCGGTCCCCTGCGACGTGACCGACGCCGCCGCGGTCGACGCCGCCTTCGACCGCATCGAGGACGAGCTGGGCCCGGTCGAGATCCTGGTGTCCAACGCCGGCATCACCAGGGACGGGCTGGTGCTGCGCATGAGCGAGGACGACTTCACCTCGGTGCTCGACGCCAACCTCACCGCGGGGTTCCGGGTGGCCAAGCGAGCCGTGAAGGGCATGATGCGGGCCCGGTGGGGTCGGATGATCTTCGTGTCGTCGGTGGTGGGCCTGGGCGGCCAGGCCGGCCAGGCCAACTACGCGGCGTCGAAGGCCGGGCTGGTTGGGCTGGGCCGCTCCCTGGCGAAGGAGTTCGCGTCCCGCAACATCACGGTGAACGTCGTGGCCCCTGGCCCGGTGTCCACCGATATGATCGAGGCGCTCAACGACGAGCAGCGAGCGAGCATTCTCGACTCGGTCCCCTTGGGCCGATTCGCCGAGCCCGGCGAGGTCGCAGCAACGGTGGCCTTCCTGGCATCCGACGCTGCCGGCTACATCACCGGCGCCGTCCTGCCCGTCGACGGCGGGCTCGCGATGGGCAGCTGACCAACCACAACGATCGACCAGCAAGCTAGGAGACAACCCGTGAGTGACGATCCGTTCGCCCGCTTCCAGAAGTGCGCCGTCGAGGTGCTCTCGGTCGAGGAGGACCAGGTCACCAAGGAGGCGCGCTTCGCCGACGACCTCGACGCCGACAGCCTCGATCTGGTCGAGCTGGTCATGGCCCTCGAGGAGGAGTTCGACGTGACCGTCGAGGAAGAGGAGCTCGACGGCATCGAGACCGTCGGCCAGGCCTACGACCTCGTCATCGGCAAGGTGCAATGAGCCGCCGCGTCGCCGTCACCGGCATCGGGGTCGTCGCCAACTGCGGCATCGGCGCCGACGCCTTCTGGCAGGGTCTGCTCGACGGCGTCCCCGAGCACGGGTTCGACGTCGTCGGCTTCGATCCCCTGCCGTTCTTCGACAGCCCCAAGGAGGCCCGGCGAGCCGACTCGTTCACCCAGTACGCACTGGCCGCGACGGACGAGGCCCTGCGCCAGGCGGGCGAGCTGACCGCCGACCCCGCCAAGATCGGGGTGTGGGTCGGCAGCGGCGTGGGCGGGATCGAGACCCTCGAGGCCCAGATCCAGGTGTTCCTCGAGAAGGGGCCGCGGCGAGTCTCGCCGTTCCTGGTGCCGATGATGATGGCCAACGCCGGGCCGGCGGCGATCTCGATGAAATACGGCTTCCAGGGCCCGTGCGAGAACACGGTGACCGCCTGCGCGGCCGGGACCCACTCGATCGGCCGGGCCGGCGACCTGATCCGCTACGGGAAGTGCGACGCGGTTATCACCGGCGGGTCGGAGGCGGCCCGCAGCCCAGTGGCCAAGCAGGGCTTCATCAACATGACGGCGATCTCGGTCGAGGGCGTGTCCCGGCCCTTCGACCGCGACCGCGACGGCTTCATGCACAGCGAGGGCGCGGGCATCCTGGTGCTCGAGGAGTGGGACATGGCCGTCGACCGGGGAGCCACGATCCTGGCCGAGCTGCTCGGGTCGGGTAGCACCGCCGACGCCCACCACATCACCGCCCCCAGCCCCGGCGGCGCAGGCGCGGTGCGCTCGATGGAGCTGGCCATGGAGGACGCCGGGATCGGTGCGGCCGACGTCGCCTACATCAACGCCCACGGTACGTCCACCCCGCTCAACGACGCCGCCGAGGCCGAGGCCATCGCCAAGGTGTTCGGGGCGTCGGGGCCACCGATGACCTCCACCAAGGGCGTCACCGGCCATCCACTGGGCGCTGCTGGCGCCATCGAGGCCGTGGCCGTGGTCCTGTCGATCATGCACGGGCTGATCCCGCCGACCCACGGCTTCCGGACGCCCGACCCCGAGCTGCCCGACATCAACCTGGTGCTCGGAGAGCCCCTCGAGTGGGAGCCGGGTCCGGCGCTGTCCAACTCGTTCGGCTTCGGCGGCCACAACGGCACCATCGTGCTCGGGCGCGGCGCCTAGCTGCGGACTGCAGTCGGTCCTCCTGCCGGTCGCTCGATCCGGCTGCGCCGGTCGAGCGGAGCGGCGCTTGCGTTCTGCGCATGGGCAAGGCGAGCGCAGCGACCTCGCAGATCAGGCATCGGCGAGGACGAACATGAGGTCGGCGGTGCAGGCCAGCTCGCCGTCGACGCTGGCGGAGCCGGTGGCCTTGCCCGCCCGCGACGACATGCGCTCGACGTCGATGCGCAGCGACAGCCGGTCGCCGGGCAGCACTTGGCGCCGGAACCGGGCGCGATCGAGACCGCCGAAGAGCGGCAGCCGCTCGGCGTAGCGGGGATCGAGCAACACCACGTAGGCGCCCAGCTGGGCGATGGCCTCGCACTGCAGTACCCCCGGCAGCGTGGGTCGCCCCGGGAAGTGGCCGGCGAAGAACGCCTCGTCGCCGGTCAGCTGCCAGTAGCCCTCGGCCCAGCTGCCGGGCTCGTAGCTGGTGACCTCGGTGAGGAAGAGGAACGGATCACGGTGTGGCAGCACCTGATCCGGTGGCGCCGGCGGGTCGTGCATGGCGCCGAGACTACAGAACGGCCGGTAGGTGCCGTCCGGGGGACGGCACCTACCGGTACTGCCAGCGGATCAGTACGACGCCTTGGCGGCCGCCTTGAGCTTGGAGCCGGCGCTCACCTTCATGGCGTTGGCGCCCGGGACCTGGATGGTCTCGCCGGTCTGGGGGTTGCGGCCGGTCCGGGGCTTGCGGTACGTGCGCTCGAAGGTGACGAAGCCGGACAGGGTGATCTTGTCGCCCTTCTGTGCCACCTCCCTGGTCACGACCTCCTCGAACGCCTTCAACACCGCGTCGGCGTCGGTCTTGGTGACACCGGCCTTGTCGGCGATGGAATCGACGAGCTCGGACTTGTTCATGGTCATCCTCCTGGGTCCCGAGATCTGGTCCCGAGGTCGGGGCTCGGCTTGCTGCGCTCGAGCAGCGGCCCGCAGGTCGTCCTCGAGAACAGGTGACAAATTACACCGATGTCATCGCCGAACCCCGGCAATCCGCCTTTTTCGTGTAGTGCATACTACGGTAGGCACTGCGACATCAGGGCGGCGCGCACCCGCAACAGGAAGCGGACCTCGGCGCTGCAGTCGGGGCAGAGGATGAGGTGGCCCACCACCCGGTCGAGCTCGTCGGCGCCCAGCTCCCCGTCGACGAAGCCGTCCAGCCGGCGGCTGGACCAGCGGTGCTCGAGCACACCCATGCCTGCTGAACCCGGCCCCCACGGGGCGCATTCCCAGGCCAGGTACGCCGCTCGGACCAGCCAGTAGCATGCCGCGGTGGCCGATCGAGCGCACCAGAGCACCGAGGAGCGCGACGAGGAGACCGCCCGGGCCCGCTTCGACGAGCTGGTCCTCCCGGAGGTCGACGTCATGTACCGGGTGGCCCTGTCGCTCACCCGGAACAGCGCCGACGCCGAGGATCTCGTCCAGGACACCCTGCTGCGCGCCTACCGGGCGATCCATCGCTTCGACGGCCGCTACCCCCGGGCGTGGCTGCTCACCATCCTGCGCAACGCCCAGGTCAACCGGGTGCGCCGGAAGCGGCCCGAGCTGCTGCGAGATCCCGACGCCACCATGGAACGGGTGGCCGACAGCGGCGAAGGCGGCCGGTCCGCCGAGGAGCTGGTGGTCGAGCAGGGCTTCGACGCCGCAGTCGAGGCCGCCTACGAGGGCCTCCCGGCGAAGTTCCAGGAGGTGGTGCGCCTGGTCGACATCGAGGGCCTGGCCTACCAGGAGGCGGCCGACCGCCTCGGCATCCCCGTGGGCACGGTGATGAGCCGGCTGCACCGGGCCCGCAAGCGCATCAAGAAGCATCTCGAGGCGGCCGGCCTCGGACCGAAGGCGGTGAGCCAGTGAGGGTCAGGACTGCGTGGTGGCGTCGCCGATCCGCTCCCCTCGACTGCCGGGAGGTCGGTCGGGTGCTGCAGGGCTACCTCGACAGGGAGCTGGCCGACGGCGACGCTGCCCAGGTGGCGGCCCACCTCGACCGGTGCCGGGCTTGCGGGCTCGAGTCCGCGGCCTACGAGCGCATCAAGGCCGCCCTGGCCCAGCCGATGCCCGAGGGCGCCGATCCCGAGGCCATCGAGCGGCTGCGGGAGTTCGGCCGGTCGCTCACCGAAGACGGCGACGCGGGGTCCGACGACCAGGAGGGGGTCTGACCCGACCACGAAGGGCCCTGACCCCGGTCAGGGATCCGGGACGATGGCGGTGTCCTCGAAGAACGTCGCCCAGGCGAACCAGAAGGTGTCGACGTGGGAGACCCGCTCCAGCCGCTCCCCCGCCAGCGGCCCGGCCACGGCCTCGCCGAAGATGTTCCACGTGCTCCCGGTCTGGTCGTCACGGAAGCCGCCCTCGACCCGGGCGAAGGTGAGCGCGCTGCCGTCGGCGCTGGGGACGAAGACCGAGGTGGCGCCCACGTCGTCACCACCGGCCACGCTCTGCCGGTCGAGCGCGGACGCCGTCCCCGGCAGGCTCCACACGGTCAGCTCCCGGCCCGCCAGGTCCAGCTCGACCACGCCCGCGTCGAAGAGCTGGTCGTGGAGCACCGCCGCGGCCTCGCCGTCGAGCTCCACCCCGACGACCCGACGCTTCAGGGCCAGCCGATCGTCGACGCTGCTGGTCATGAAGGCGACGATCGGTGTCGACGCGTTCTCGTAGCCCGGGTACGGGTTGCGCCCGTAGTCCCGCTCGTGCCCGGTGTCCCTGCTGAGCACCAGCGCGTCCGGGAACGCGTCCCGGAAGGACGCCCACGAGACCACCGGGGCGCTGAGCAGCTCGAGCCGGGCGCCGGTCAGCTCGCCGGCGACGGCCCGACCGTCGAAGTGGGTCCAGAGGGTCTCGGTCTGGCGGTCGTACATCACCATCGACGACTGGGTGAGGGCACCGCTGGTGCCGAAGTCCAGGATGCGGTCGCCGACCCGCCGGTCGTAGGCGATGGCCGAGTTGCACAGCGGGCAGTAGGACACCGTGACCGGCCGGCCCCCGATGGTGTCGTTCACCAGCTCGTGCCAGGTGAGGATCTCCAGCGGGTACGCCCGGGTGTCGCCGTCGACGGTCACCGTCACCACGGCCGCAGCCTCGTCGAGGAAGTCGACCTCGCCGACCGTCAGGCAGCGGGGCTCGTCGATGGCGGGGATCCGGTCGGGCCCCAGCACCGGGACGAAGTCGCTCTGGTCGATCGTCGGCGCCGGGAAGTCGGCAGGCAGCTCCTCACCGAAGATCCAGCCCAGGCCGCTGCGCTCCACGTCGCGACCGTCGGACGCGACCGGCTCGGCCGCGCAGGGCCGGGGCCCGTCGCCGCCGGTCGCCGCCGGGCCGCCGCCGCAGGCGGTGGCCAGGACCGCGGCGAGGCCCAGTGCGGCGGCGAGCCGACGCAGCCTCACAGCTGGCCGAGGGCGTCCTCCACGCCGCGGTGGAACGTGGGGTAGGCGTAGATCATCGTCCGCAGCGTCTCCACCGGGATCTCGGCGTGCACCGCCAGGGTCAGCATGGCCAGGACTTCGCCGCCGTGGGGTCCCACCGACGTTGCCCCCACCGCGACGTCGCGGTCGGTGTCGACCACGATCTTGATGATGCCCTCGTTGCCCGTGGCATGGAGCCACCCTCGCGCCGACGAGGGCACCTGCTGGGTGGCCACGGCCACCGCGATCCCCCGGTCCCGGGCCTCTTCCTCGGTGAGGCCCACCGAGCCCACCTCGGGATCCGTGAAGGTCACCCGAGGCAGGGCCCGGTAGTCGGCGGGAGCATGATCCTCGCCGAGGATGGACGCCGCAGCGATCGAAGCCTGGTAGGCGGCCACGTGGGTGAACAGGCCCTTGCCGGTGATGTCGCCGACGGCCCAGACCCCGTCCGCAGCTCGTAGCTGGTCGTCCACCACCACGTAGCCGTCCTCCACCTCGACGCCGACGGTGTCGAGGCCGAGGCCCTCGACGTTGGTCCGGCGCCCGGTCGCCACCAGCAGGCGCTCGCCCCGGACTTCCTCGCCGCTGTCGAGGACGACGACGATCTCGGCCCCGTCCTGTCGGACCTCGGTGGCCCTGGTGCCCACGTGCACCGCGATCCCCTCGGCCGAGAACGTCTCCGCCAGCAGCTCCGAGGTCTCGGGCTCCTCCCGGGGCAGCAGCCGGTCGAGGGCCTCGACGATGGCGACCTGCACGCCGAAGCGGCGGAACACCTGGGCCAGCTCGCTGCCCACCGCGCCCGATCCGAGCACGACCAGCGACCGCGGCAGCTCGGTGGCCTCCACCGCATGGCGGTTGGTCCAGTAGTCCACCTGGTCGAGCCCCGGGATCGGGGGCACCGCGGGGTCGGTGCCGGCGGCGACCACGATGCCCCGCCGGGCGGTGTAGGTGCTGCCGTCGACCTCCACGCGGCCGGGACCGACGATGCGCCCCTGGCCCCGCAGGAAGTGGCCCCCCTTGCCGACGAAGCGGTCGACGGCCACCTGGTCGTCCCAGTCGTCGGTGGCCTGCTGACGGATCCGCTGGGCGACCGGCGTCCAGTCGGGGGTGACATCGGCCTTGCCGGCGACCCCCTCGACCCGGCGGGCCTCGGCGAGCAGGTTGGCGGCCCGGATCATCATCTTGGAGGGGATGCAGCCCCAGTACGGGCACTCCCCGCCGACCAGGCTGCTCTCGACGCCGAGCACCTGCAGGCCCGCCTCGGCGAGGGTGCCGGCGACGGCCTCGCCGCCGACGCCCATGCCGATGACGATGACATCGACCTCTTCGGGGATCGCGCTGTCGCTCATTCGGGTTCTCCCAACCTGTCTCGGGGCGTGCACCGGTAACTCGGGTCCGAAGCTTGTCATTCCCCGCCCGAGCGGCGCTCAACCCCGCTGGGCGGGCCGGGCCCGGCGGCCCTCGATCTCCTGGAAGAACTGGGCGGCGCACTTCTGGATGCCCACGCTCCAGGTGGGATAGGCGTGGCCGAGCTGGGCCAGGCGGCCGGTGAAGCCGCCCATGAGCATCAGCAGGGCCGGCTCGTGGATCATCTCCCCGGCGCGCTCGCCGACGATGGTGGCCCCGGCGATCCGGCCCCCGCCCGCCCGGCGGAGCAGCGGCCGGGGAGCGGCGATCAGCTTGACGAAGCCGTCGGTTCGACCGGCGGCGATGGCCCGGTCGTTCTCGGACATGGGCAGGAACGCCACCCGGGAGCCCCGGGGGGCGTCGGCCTCGGTCACGCCCACCCGGGCCAGCTCCGGCGCGGTGAAGACGGTCCAGGGCACCTGCCCGGGGTCGAACCTCCAGCGCAGCAGCCGGCCGCTGGCGGCCCATCCCGCGAGCCGTCCCTGCTCGTCGGCAGCGTGGGTCAGGGCCATGATCCCGTTCACGTCGCCGACAGCCCAGATGTTGTCGACGGTCGTGCGGAGCCGGTCGTCGACCTGCACGTGGCCCGACGGGGTCAGGGTCACCCCCACGGCATCGAGGCCCAGACCCTCGGTGCTGGGTGTCCGGCCCACGGCCACCAGCAGCCTGTCGACCTCGATCTCCCGGCCCCCGGCCAGGACCGTGGCGGCTCCCTCGTCGCCGACGGCTCGAACCCGGTTGACCAGGGTGTCGGTGAGCACCCGGACGCCGTCGGCCTCCAGGGCGGCGCGCACGATGGCCGACGCCTCGGGTTCCTCGTGGGGCAGCAACCGGGGCTCCAGCTCGAACACGGTGACCGCCACCCCCAGGCGCGCCATCGCCTGCGCCAGCTCGCAGCCGATGGCCCCACCCCCGAGGACACCCAGTCGATCGGGGCGGTCGCGCAGCTCCCAGATGTCCTCGTTGGTGAGGTGGGCCAGCTCCCCGAGCCCGGGCACCGGCGGGACCATGGCGGTGCTGCCGGTGGCGATCACGATATTGGCCGCCGTGAGTGCTCGCGGGCCCCCGTCGATCTCCACGGTGTGGGCGTCGCGCAAGCGGGCCCGGCCTCGCCGCACGGTGATGCCCTCCCGCTCGAGCACCCCCTCGTCCTCGGTGGCGCCGATGTGCAGGACCGCCTGTCGCACCCGGGCCATGGCGTCGTCGAAGCTCAGGCCCTGGGCCGCGGCCTCGATCAGGGTCTTCGACGGGACGCAGCCCGTCCAGGTGCAGTCGCCGCCGATGGGCCCCTCGGAGACGATCGCGGCGCGCTTGCCCCGCTCGGCCGCAGCCCGAGCTGCGGCCAGCCCGCCGGCACCGCCGCCGATGGCAACCAGGTCGAAATCGGTCATGGCCCCTCCCGCTGTGGGGTGAGAGTCGTCAGTGGACTGTCCGGGCCGCGAACCAGCCCAGGTTCAGCATGGCCAATCCCCACACGAAGTGCCGGATGTCGCGGTCTCGTCGCCAGGTGAGCGCGATCATCACGGACCACACGACCGCCATCACGATCCACTGGATGGCCACCGCCCGGTCCGTCTCGGGGAGCAGCAGGTCGAGGAGTCAGTCAGGCATCGGAGGCGTCAAGGGCGGCTCGTCTGGTCACAGCAGCGCCCGGGCAAGGATCAGCAGGCCGACGAGACCGAGCGATGCAAGAGTGAGGAACAGGTACAGCTCGTCTTCCCAATTCCATCCCCACCATCCA
>JBFKRY010000132.1:0-11305 GCA_041636995.1 Acidimicrobiales bacterium
CGATCGCCGAGGCCGCCCAGGCCCACCATCTCGAGGGTCTCGGCGACCCGGGTCCCGTTCCGCTCGGCGCGGGAGAGCCCGTAGGCCACGTTCTTGGCCACGTTCATGTGGGGGAACAGGGCCCAGTCCTGGAACACCATGCCCACGCTGCGATCCTCGGGCGGGACGAAGCGGCCGTCACCGACCACCCGCCGGTCGGCGATGTCCACCGTCCCCTGCTCCGGGCGCTCGAGGCCGGCGATGATCCGCAGCAGGGTCGACTTGCCGCACCCGCTGGGGCCCAGCAGGGCCATGGCCTCGCCGGGCTCGACCGTCAGCGAGATGTCGACGAGTACCGGCTCGTCGAAGCGCTTGTGGATCCCGCTCAGGGTCACCCTGCGGGCGTTGGCGAACGCACTCATGGCCCGCTCAATGGTACCGGCGGCCCCGTTCTCGGCGCCTCCTGGCGCTGCGCCGGCTACGCCGGCGGCCGCAAGCGCAGAAATGTGCGCTTGCGGGATCAGTCCGCGTACTTCATGTCGTCGATGAGATGCTCGGCGACGAAGCCACCTTCGGGGTTGAAGCGGAAGCTCTCGAAGTCCTTGGCGAACTCCAGGTCGACGTCGGCGGGGCCGTCCCGGTGCTTCTCGATCGAGAACAGCGTCCACTGCTTGGCCTCGTCGATCTGGCGGCCGTCGAAGGCGGTGTGCACCCGGGAGATCGCGGGCGCCTTCTCGTTCATGACGATGGCGCAGTCGGCCTCGTGCACCAGGGGGGCGTTGCTGGCCAGGTGCTCGGGCCGGATGCGTCGCTGGCCCAGCCCGTCCATCCCCACCGCGGCGATGGCCAGCACGGCCACGTGATCGCTCATGGCGATCTCCTTGAGCGCCGAGGACACCTCCGGTGCCCGGTCGAGCGAGGCCCCGCCCTCGAGGGGCACCTTCTGCAGGTAGTCGACGATCAGCAGCCCACCGGGCCCCACCACGTGGCGGGCGATGCTGCTGAGCTCGTGGATGTCGGTGGTGACGGCCGAGCCCTGCACCAGGAACATCCGGGACGAGTAGGCCATGAGCTCCTCCACCGCAGCCTCCATGGCGGGGTGGGTGGCGACCAGCTCGTCGAAGGGGATGCGGCCCGCGACCCAGGCCTTGATCCGGCGGCGCAGGGTCTCGGTGGCGGTCTCGTCGGCGTGGGTCGGGCTCACGCTGAGCTGCAGGTTCAGCAGCCGGCCGAGCAGCGACTGCTCGCTGTGCTCGTAGCTCACGTAGGCCACGTGGCCGCCCTCGGCGGCGACGTGGCGGGCCCACTGCAGGGTGGCGATCGTCTTGCCCACGCTGGGCTTGCCGGCGAGCAGGGTGAGGTCGTGGGGGTGGAGCCCGCCGTCGAGCATGGCGTCGAGGGGGTTGAAGCCGGTCGGGAGGGCCTGGGACCGCATCATGCCCTCGTCCTCGATGTGGGCGAGCAGGCCACGGATGGGCTTGTACTGGCTGCGGGGTAGGGATGAGACGACCATCAGAGCATCACCGGAGTTCCAATCGGCAGATGGGCGAGGCCTTCAAGGGCCACGAGCCTGAGTTCGCGGCCTTCGACGGCCGACCATGGATGGCGGAGCCGAGTCATCGACGCCGTGGGCTCGCGGCCATGGATGGCCGCCCAGCGCGCGGCGCCGACGTTCGAAGAGGTCGCCCGTCGCGGCCTCGACGCCGGGCGACACACGAGGCGACGCCACCGATGGCGGAGCCGAGTCATCGACTCAGAGCCCGCTGTCGGCGACCCGGATGATGGCGGGACCGATGATCACCACGAAGAGCGCGGGCATGATGCACAGCAGGAGCGGGAAGACCAGCTTCACGGGGATCTTGAGCGCAGTCTCCTCGGCTCGCATCCGTCGTTTCTTGCGCATCTCCTCGGCCTGGACCCGCAGCACGTCCGCGAGGGGCATCCCGAGGCGCTCGGCCTGGGTGAGGGCGTTGACGAACTGCTTCAGGTCGGCGGACTCGGTGCGCTTCAGGAGCTTGGCGAACGCGTCGCGCCGGGACATCCCGAACCGCACGTCCTGGAGGACCCGGGCCAGCTCGTGGGGCAGGGCCCCCTCGTTCTGCTTGGCCACCCGGCTCATCGCCGCCTCGAAGCCGAGGCCGGCCTCCACGCTGACCACCATCTGATCGAGGAGGTCGGGCAGCTCCTGGTCGATCTGGGCCTGGCGTTCCCTGGCCCGCCGGGACAGGACGAAGTCCGGGAGCCCGAACCCGCCTGCGGCGAGCAGGCAGGTCACCAGCACGTTGGTGATGGTGGCGTCGTTGAGCACCCGGTAGATGCCGTAGAGGGCCCCGACGCTGGACAGCAGCACCTTGGTGCCGAGCAGCCGGTCGACGCTCCATGTGGCCCGGGCCCCGGCCACGTCGATCTTGTGGTCGAGCCGCTGCAGCGCGCCGCTGGGCGTGAGCGCGTGGAGCCCGTCGGCGAGGCGAGTGAGCAGCGGCCCGAGGAGCCGCTTGCGGGCTCGCTGGCGCAGCACCACCTGGCGGAGATCGGTCGTCCCGGCGCCGCCGGCTCGGGCCCCGCTCGACAGCAGCGCGGTCCCGAGCATCACGATGGCGGCCATCACCGCCGCGGACCCGGCCCAGAGAGTGACGGTCGCGCCCATCAGAACCTCACCGTCACGATCTTCTTGATCCAGGCCCCGCCGCCGATCATTGCCACGATCGCCAGGCCGATGAAGATCATCCCGACGTTCGACTCGGTCAGCTCGGCCAGGTAGCCGGGGTTGGTCATCCGGACGAAGCCGGCGACCCCGAAGGGCAGGATGTAGAGCACCAGGGCCGAGAGCCGGCCCTCGGCGGACAGGGCCCGCACCTGGCGCCGCAATTGGTTGCGCTCGCGGATGGTGTTGCCCACGTTGTCGAGCACCTCGGAGAGATTGCCGCCGAGCTCCCGGTTGATGGCGATGGCCCGGACCACCCAGTCGAAGTCGTCGTTGCCGAGCCGGTCGGCCACGCCCTGGAGGGCCTCGATCAGATCGCGCCCGATGCGGGTCTCGGCCACCACCCGGGTGAACTCCTCGCTGGTGGGGGCGTCGGCCTCCTCGGCGACGGCCGTCAGGGCCCGCTGCACCCCGTGACCGGCCCGGAGGCTGCTGGCCAGGACCAGCAGGGTGCTGTCGAGCTGGGCGGCGAACAGGTTCCGCCGGCGCATCCCCATGTACCCCACGACGAAACGGGCCGAGACCGCGATGACGGCGGCCAGGCCCGCGCCGACGAGCGGATGGACCACCCAGCCGATCGCCAGACCCGCGAGGGCCACGCAGGCGGTGAGCACGATGAACTCACCCGGGCGCACGTTGAGCCCGGCCCGGTCGAGGGCGGCGTTCATGGCGCCCCGGCGCGACCCGTCGAGGAACACCCGGTCCACGACGGAGCTGGCCCAGTCGGCGAGACCGGACAGGCGCCGATCGTTCTGGCGGCTGCGGGGCTCGAGGCCCCGCCGCGGCGGGGTGCTCCGCCCCATCGAGAACACCTGGTAGGCGATCACCGTGAACGTGAAGAACAGGGCGCCCACGCCGGCCCAGAACACCCAACCGGCCTGGAGTCGCCCGGGAGCGATCTCCTCGACGACGGACTCGAACGTTGTCTGGGGCTCCACCGGCGCCGGTCCGGGGCTCGCTGCGGGCGTGGGCACGCTGATGGTCAGCGCCGGCGCCAGCTCGGTGGTGGTGCTGGCCACGGCCAGGTTCCCCTCCGACGCCACCGACACCAGCACCTCGACGGGTCCCTTGGACGTGGCTTCGAAGCTGATCCGGTACTGGTTGGCGAGCCGGGCGGCCAGGTCCTCGTAGACCGCGCCCAGCTGGCTGAGGTCGCTGGCGGCCAGGTAGCGACCGTCGACGTCGCCGGTGAGCTCGGCCAGCTCGACGAGCTTGCTGTCACCGGTCTCGAGGCCGACGGAGTAGAGATCGATGTCCGCGGCGTCGAGGGCGCTGGTCGCCTCGGCCACCGTGGCCTCGGATCGGGTGTCGGCGCCGTCCGAGAGCAGAACCACCGCGTAGCGGTCGGCGTCGCCTTCCCCGAGCACCTCGGCGCTGGTGACCAGGGCGTCGAAGAGCGTGGTCTCGCCCCCCGACACCAGGTTGTCGACCGCGGCCCGGCTGGCCTCGCGGTCGAGGCCGAGCGGCGAGATCACGCTGGCGGTGTCGCCGAACCCGACGACGGCCACCGGGTGCTGGGGCGGCAGCTCGTCGAGGAACGCCAGCGCCGACTGCTTGGCGACCAACAGGGCATCGCCGGCCATCGAGCCCGAGGTGTCCACGGCCAGCACGATCGCGGTCGACTCCTGCAGCTTCTCGACGTCGATGTCACGCCGGACCCCGCCCTCCTGGAGCGCGAACTGGCTGCTGGTGAGCACCGTGTCCGCGAACGATCGGGGGACGTCGACGATGACCTCGATGTCGGGGTAGGTCGAGCTGTCCAGCTCGACGATCTGGATCTCGGACTCGCCGATCTGGGCGGCCGCGGGCGAGCCCGAGAGGGCGATCGCCACGATGGCGACGAGCGCGAGCAGCCGCACCCCGACGGGACGGAGGGCTCTCACCATCCGCCCTCGCCGCCGATGACCGACAGCCCGTCGCCGAACACGTCGCCGCTCAGGCTGATGCCCTGCTGCTCGAGGCGATCGGAGAACATCGGCCGGATGCCGGTGGGCTTCAGCTCGCCCGCGAAGTGGCCGTCCTCGGTGAAGCCGGCCTCGAAGTCGAAGGCGAAGAGGTCACCGAGGGTCACGGTCTCGCCCTCCATGCCGATCACCTCGTCGATGCCGGTGACCCGGCGGGTGCCGTCACGCAGTCGCGAGATGTGCACGACCAGGTCGAGGGCGCTGGCCACCTGCTCGCGGATGGCCCGGACCGGCAGGTCCATACCCGCCATGAGCACCATGGTCTCGAGGCGGCTCAGGGCGTCACGAGGGCTGTTGGCGTGCACGGTGGACAGCGAGCCCTCGTGGCCGGTGTTCATGGCCTGCAACATGTCGAGGGCCTCGGCGCCGCGGACCTCACCGACCACGATCCGGTCGGGCCGCATGCGCAACGAGTTCTTCACCAGATCACGGATCGCCACCTCGCCCCGGCCCTCCACGTTCGAGGGACGGGTCTCCAGGCGGATCACGTGCTCCTGCATGAGCTGGAGCTCGACGGAGTCCTCGATGGTGACGATGCGCTCCCGTTCGGGAATGAAGCCCGACAGGATGTTGAGCATCGTGGTCTTGCCGGTGCCGGTCCCCCCCGCGATCAGGATGTTCAGCTTGCCCACCACGCAGGCCTCGAGGAACTCGGCGCACTGGCGGCTCATCGAGCCGTTCTCGACCAGGTCCTCGACGGTCAGCTTCTCCCTGGCGAACTTCCGGATCGTGAGCATGGGCCCGTCGACCGACAGCGGCGGGATGATGGCGTTGACCCGGGAGCCGTCGGGCAGGCGGGCGTCCACCATCGCCGAGGCCTCGTCGATACGGCGGCCCACCTGGGTGACGATCCGCTCGATGACCTGGCGCAGGTGGTCCTGGGAGACGAACCGGGCCTCGGTCTTGTAGATGGTGCCGGCCCGCTCCACGAAGATCGCGGCGTCGCTGTTGACCATGACCTCGGTGACCGCGTCGTCGGCGAGGAACTGCTCGATGGGGCCGTAGCCCAGGATGTCGTTCTTGACCTCGTTGACCAGCGAGTGGCGTTCCTCGGGGTCGAGGGGGATCTCCTCCTCCTGGAGGACGGCGTCGAGCTCGCGCACCACGAAGGTGTGCAGCTGCTTCTTCGACAGGCTGGCGTCGTAGAGCTGGTCGCCGAGGCGGGCGAAGAGGCCCTCCGACGCCCGGCGCTTGAGGTTCGCCAGCGGGTCGATGGCGGTGGCCCGGACCGGGTCGTCGAGGTCGGCCTCCTCCTTGAGCCGGGACATGGTGCTGGCCCGAGGCTCCTCCGGACCGACGAAGGCGCTGGCCTCGTCACCGTCGGCGGTGATGCCAGCTTCACGGAACTTGTCACCGAGACGCATCAGCGATCTCTCTTTCTGCCGAATCGGGTGCCTCGAATGCCGGTGGGCCCGGGCGTGAACGCCACGACCAGCTCCCGCAGGGCCTTCGCCGCCGGGTCACGGCCACCGTCCTCGAGGATGGGCACCCCCTCGTCGGTTGACACGGTGACCCCGCGCGAGCGCGGGATCTGGAGGCTGACCGGCAGCCCGATGGTCCCCTCGATCTCGCTTATGCCGATGCCGCCCCGGCCCTCCACCCGGTTGACCACCATGTGGCGGATGGCCGACACCAGGCCGATCAGCTCGAACGCCTCGACCTCGCGCCGCAGGGCCCGGATCGTCGGGGTGTCGGGTGAGGCCACGAACAGCACATCCGTGGCGAACTCGATCGCCATCAGGGCGTGCTCACCGATCCCGGCCGGGGTGTCCACGATCACCACGGGGAACAGCTCGGTCATCAGGTCCAGCACGGTCTTGACGTGGTCGGCGCGCACGTCCTCGGCCTGCACCAGCGAGTCCGGGGCCGGCAGGACGAACGCGCCCGACCGGTGGTGGGTCAGGAAGATCTTGAGGGTGGTGGTGTCGAGGCCCTTCTGGGTGGCCAGCGCGGCGTCGCCGAGGTCGTGCTCGGGCATGAGGCTCATCGCGTGGGAGATGTCCCCGAACTGCACGTCGAGGTCCAGCAGGCCCACCTCACCGGGCCCCAACGACTCGGCCAGCCCCACCGCCAGGTTCGACGCGATGGTCGTCTTGCCGGCACCCCCCTTGGGGGACAGCACGACGATGACCTTGCCCCGCCCGACGTTCTCGCCGGTCACGATGGTGCTCTCCCGCCGCCGGGTCGCGGCGTCCCGGGCCCGGTCGAGGGTCGCCACCAACTCGGGGTGCGACACGTTCGGCGCGACCACGTCGCTGGCCCCCGCGCGCATGGCCGACACCACCAACTCGGTGCGCATGTCGCCCACCATCACGACGGAGATGTCCGGGCGCAGCCGCCCGAAGGCCTCGACCCAGGTCAGGCCCATCTCCTCGTTCACTCCAGGGCCGATCACCACCACCAGCGGATCCCTCGCCGACACCGACTCCGCCACCTCCTGCGGCGGCAACGAGGACCACGAGTCCTCCCAGGCCCGGGTCGTGGTCGATCCCAGGGCCTCCAGGCGCTCGTCGAAGGACCGGAACGGCGAGAGGAAGACGATCATCGAAGGGCGCGGGGCAGGGTCGATTCGTAGACCGTGGCTCGGGTCTGGATACGGGTCCCCTCCTCGGGGGCGTCCTCGGGCTCCTGGGCCATGTACAGCGAGCCGTACTCGATCGCGAACACCAGGCGCTCCGCCTCGGGGGTGGTCAGGGCCAGGGTGATGAGGAGGTTGCCCGAGGGGGCCAGCCGGGGCTGGGGCTGGCTGACCTGGCTCTCACCCGGAGCCGGCTCGACGGGGATGTTCTCGACCTGGACCTCGGTGACCAGCACCTTGTGCATCAGCACGTGGGTGGTGTCCGGGGTCTGGACCGAGATCTCCGAGGACAGCTCCTCGGGCAGCTCCACCTCGACTCCGTCGATCTCCACCTCGGATCCCTGGACCGAGAAGGGCGCGAACGACGCGAAGATCGCCACCGTGTCGCCGGGAGCGATGAAGCCGCCCATGACCCGGGCCGGCGACATCGGAACCGTGAGCTCGATGTAGCCGTCGGGTGCCTGCACGGTGCTGGGTCGGGTGTCGAACGCCGCCGGGTCGATGAACCGGTCGAGCACCAGCTGCTCCCCGGCGAACAGATCGGTCTCGGCCACTTGGGTCGCGACCTGGGAGGCGTCGACCACCGAGCCCGGGGGCCGGACCTTGACCGGCACCTGGGTGACCTTGACCCACTCGTTTTCGAGCATCGCCTGACCGGAGGTGCCCGCGGGCACGTACTCGGTCGCCACGAACACGTCGACGAGCTGCTCGCCCTCGAGGGCCCGGCTCTCCGCGCCCTGCACGAAGCGCACCAGCAAGGCGGTCCCCAACGCTCCGCACAGCAGCGCCGCCACGACCATCACGATCTTTCGCCGCATGGTTCCCCAGGATCCTTTCGTCGGGACCAGCTTCTGCTCTGCCTGTCGACCGCCGGGACCCGATGCTGAGGAAAGGGGCCCATGCTGCCTAGGTGACACGACCCAGCACCCCCGATGCCGCTCCCGGGGGTCGGCCGGTCGCAGGCGGCGGGTCGCGCTCGGCGAAACGCAGTGCCGATCCGGCTATCGACCTCGGCGCTCCGCGGGTTGAGCGATTCGCCATGCCCCCGGGCTGCGCTGGGCCCTTCGACCCACGAGCGGCGGCACCCGGTGGCAGGCTGGGGGCGGTGAACGATCGGATGGTCGTACGCGCGAGCGTGCCCGACCGCGACATGGACGTCGCCCTCGACGTGCTCTGGCGCCACGAACCCTCGGCCGTGGCCGAGTCCGGCGGCGTCCCGGGCGGCGCGGTCCTCGAGGCCGGCTACCCGTCGGCGGCGGCCGCGGCTCGGGCCACCGACGAGCTCGAACGACGGGGCATCGCCGCCACCGCCCAACGCGCGGGCCTCCGGCCGGACTGGCTGTCGGCCTGGCGCGACCGGGAGCCGCGGCATCGGATCGGCGAGCTGGTCATCCACCTCCCCGAGCACCCCCGACCCGCCGGCGGCGTCGCCGTCGAGATCGAGCCGGCGGACGCCTTCGGGTTCGGGCACCCCAGCACCAGGCTGGCGCTGGCGCTGCTGGCATCGATCCCTCTCCGGGGCGCCTCGGTCGTCGACATCGGCTGCGGCACCGGCGTCCTCGCCGTCGCCGCGGCCCGGCTGGGGGCCGCCGGCGTGCGGGCGGTGGACGTCGACGAGCGAGCTGTCGCCGTCACCCGCGACAACGCCCGCCGCAACCGGGTCTGCGTCGACGCGGTGGCGGGCTCGGTCGAGCGCCTGGCCGGCAGCCGGGCGGACGTGGTGGCGGCGAACCTCGGCGCGGCCACCATCGCCGAGCTGGCCGACGCCCTCAGCGCGCTGCTGGCCCCCGGGGGTCACCTGGTCCTCAGCGGGCTCCTGACCCGACAGGGCGACGAGACCCGGGCCCGGTTCCCGCAGCTCCGGCTGGTCGAGTCGCTCACCGACGGCGACTGGCTGGCGCTACGCCTGCGGGCGTGACCACCGGGCTTGCTCCGCAGCTACCGGCAGGTCCGGGGGAAGATGGGCGGGAGCCTCACGAGATCCAGTCCCCCAGAGAGGGTCCTGGTGGCGATGCGTTGGAGGGAGTGCGACCCCCGCCCAATCCCCAGTTTGACCGGTGGGGGCGATGCCACCGGCTACTACGATCATCGTCATCGCCGCACCCAGCTTGACCACAAAGGGTGGCCACCCGTCGCAAATGAGCCCCGAGACTCAGCGACCCTGGGTCTCACGGTCCCATTCGCCCTCTCAGCTGGGTCGACGGACATGAACCCGCTCGGTGAGAACCTGGTGGTGCTGCTGATGCTGGCCATGGGCGGAGCACTCGCGGTGGGCAACATCGTGGCCCTGGCGAACCCCCGACCGGCGGTCGACGACGGCGAGCCCGAGCGGGCGCCGCTGGGCCGGAGCCTGGTGATGATCGCCATCGGGCTGCTGGCCACGGTCTGGGCCCTGGTCAGTCTGCTGGTCTGACGCCGCGCCGGGCCCCGGGCACCGGCGTTGCAGGATCGAAGGCGCCCTCAGGCGCCCCGCGCCATGTTGGCGAAGCGGGTGTAGTGGGGCAGGAAGGCCAGGCGCGCCATGCCCGTGGGGCCCGAACGGTGCTTGGACACCAGGATCTCGGCGGTACCCAGGTCGGCGGACTCGGGGTCGTAGACCTCGTCGCGGTAGATGAACACCACCACGTCGGCGTCCTGTTCGATGGAGCCCGACTCCCGCAGGTCGCTCAGCATCGGCCGCTTGTCCTGGCGCTGCTCGAGCTGGCGGCTGAGCTGTGAGAGGGCCACCACCGGGCACTCGAGCTCCCGGGCCAGGATCTTCAGCCCCCGACTGATCTCGGACACCTCGACCTGACGGTTCTCGGCACTGTGGCGGCCGGTCATGAGCTGCAGGTAGTCGACCACCACCAGGGAGAGGTCGCCGACCCGGCTCTTGAGGCGACGGGCCTTGGCCCGGATCTCCATGACCGTGGTGTTGGGGTTGTCGTCGATCCAGATGGGGGCCTCGGCCAGGCGCCCCACCCCGTGGCTGATGCGGGACCAGTCGTCCTCGCTCAGCCGGCCGTTGCGGACCCGGCTGGCGTCGACCCGGGCCTCGGCGCACAGCAGCCGCTGGCTGATCTCGAGCTGGCTCATCTCCAGGGAGAAGAACAGGACCGGACGCTCGGCGTACATCGCCGCATGGGCGGCCATCCCGAGCGCGAAGCTGGTCTTGCCCATTGCCGGCCGAGCCCCCACCACCACCAGGTTGTTCGGCTGCAGGCCGGACAGCAGCTCGTCGAGGTCGAGGAACCCGGTGGGGGTCCCGGTGATGGCATCGCCCTGCTCGTAGAGCTGCTCGAGGCGGTCGAGGTTGGCGTCGAGCAGCTCCCGGATGGGCGACATGGAGTCCGCGGCGCGGCCCTGGGACAGGTTGAAGACCATCGACTCGGCGGTGTCGATGGCCTTGACCACGTCCTCGGGCTGGGTGTAGCCGATCTCGGCGATGTCGGAGCCCACGTGGATCAGGCGCCGCAGCAGCGCCAGCTCGTGGACGATCCGAGCGTACCTGCCGGCGTTGGTGGCCGCCGGGGTCCCGGCCTGCAGGCTCACCAGGGCCCCGCCGCCCCCGATGCCCGCGAGCAGTCCCGCTCGCTCGAGGTCGGCGGCGACGGTCACGGTGTCGGCGGGCTCGCCCGTGCCGTACAGCGACGTGATGGCCTCGAACACGTGTTGGTGGGCCGGCTTGTAGAAGTCGGCGGCCTCCACCACCTCGATGGCGTCGGCGATGGCGTCCTTGCTCAGCAGCATGGCGCCCAGCAGCGACTCCTCGGCCGCGATGTTGTGCGGCGGCACCCGGCTGGCCGACCGCGCGACGCGGGCGGGGCGCGGCTCCGACGGGGGCGCGAACGCCTCGTCGGGCCCATCGGGCAAAGGTGGGAGATCAGTCATGGGCCGCACCACAGTGATAGCTCCCGGCTGTGGGCTGCCAGTGGATCTCGGCACCGAGCCTGTGGAAGTTGGTGGATAACCGCTGGTGGACTGAGGAAAAGCGGACAGGCGCCGCCGAGGGGGGACGCGAGAGGGGTCGGGACCACCCTCGCATCATGACGAGGGGGTGTGACTGTTTTGTTCGCAAGCGCACGCTTGTGCGCTTGCGGC
>JBFKRY010000133.1:0-11165 GCA_041636995.1 Acidimicrobiales bacterium
CACCACCGACCCCGCCGCCCCCACCGAGCCGCCGGAGCAGACCTCCTAGCAGCGCCGGCTAATCTGCGCCGAGTTCGCCCGTCACGACGAAGCGTGCAACACGTGCCGATGCGGTGAGCCGCGGTACGGCGAGGCCGGCGAACAGGGGGTGGACCAGCAAGGCGCATAGTGCCAGTGCACCCAGCTGGACCAGCAGGAGAGCCACGACAACACCGAATGCGCGGCCTGCGGGCCAGGACGGTGACCCTGTTTGCGGCCTTTCCTCGTCCACGCGTCCAAGTGCAGCACCTTTCGAGGCGCCGCGGTGGGGCAGAGGCGGCTTAGGTGGGTGTAGGCACAAGCGTGCGCCTGCGGGACGACCAGGAGCGGTAACGCACCTCCGGGCGCTGCGCCGGCTACGCCGGCGGCCGTAGAGCAGCCCGAGGAGTGCAGCGACGAAGCTGCGATTGCGGGAGGAACGGGTTCAGGACAGCCGCTGGACGATCATGGCCATGCCCTGGCCGCCGCCCACGCACATGGTCTCGAGGCCGATCTCCTTGTCGGCGTCCTCGAGGCCGTTGAGGAGCGTGGCCATGATGCGGCTGCCCGTCATGCCGAAGGGGTGACCCAGGGCGATGGCTCCGCCGTTGAGGTTGAGCTGGTTCTCGATGTCGATGCCGAGCTCGTCGGCGGAGCCGAGCACCTGCACCGCGAACGCCTCGTTGATCTCGATCATGTCCATGTCGGAGATGGTCATTCCCGCCCGATCGAGGGCCTGGCGGACCGCGCCGACGGGCCCGAGGCCCATGATCTCGGGGTTGAGCGCCGAGACCCCGGTGGCGACGATGCGGGCCTTGGGCCGGAGCCCGAGCCGGTCGGCCCGCTCCTGGCTCATCACCAGTGCGGCGGCGGCCCCGTCGTTGAGCGGGCAGGCGTTGCCGGCGGTCACGGTGCCGTCGGGCCGGAACACCGGCTTGAGCTCGGACACCTTCTCCAGGGTGGTGCCCACCCGGATCCCATCGTCGGAGGAGACCACGGTGCCGTCGGGCAGCGGGTAGGGGGTGATCTCCCGCTCGAAGAAGCCCCGCTCGAGGGCGGCCTCGGCCAGGTTCTGGGACCGGACCCCGAACTCGTCCTGGCGCTCCCGAGAGATCCCGAGGTGCTGCTGGACGTTCTCGGCGGTCTGCCCCATGGCGATGTAGATGTCGGGCACGCCGTCCGGTGGCTTCCAGGTCTCGGCGCCGCCCAGGGCCCGCTCGGCGGTACGGGCCTCGGCGGCGCTGAAGGCGTCGTTGTGCGGACCGGTGTCGGCCGCGCCGTTGACGTAGCGGGAGACGGCCTCGACCCCGCCGGCGATGAAGCAGTCGCCCTCGCCGGCCTTGATGGCATGAGCGGCCATGCGGATCGTCTGCAGCGACGACGAGCAGTACCGGTTGACGGTCACTCCGGGCACGTCCATCTCGTTCATGACCGCGATCACCCGGGCGATGTTGTAGCCGCCCTCACCGCCGGGCTGACCGATGCCCCAGCAGATGTCCTCGACGTCGTCGGGATCGAGCTCGGGCACCTTGCTCAGCAGGTCGCGGACGATGAAGGCCGACATGTCGTCGGGGCGGGCATCGACCAGGCTCCCCTTGGAGGCACGGCCGATCGGGGTCCGTGCAGTTTCGACGATGACGGCCTCGGGCATGCGGCTTGACCTCCTGGTCGCGGGACGCCCGCGAGGCTACCCGTCGCCGTCGCTGCCCGCCGAGCCGGCGAGGCACTCGAAGACCGCGTCGGTGACCAGGTTGATCTCGTCCTGGGACAGCTCCTCCAGCTCCTGGGCGTCGGAGATCCGGTTCAGCTGGTCCCGGGTCGTGGTGGCGAAGAGCCGGTCGACCACGCAGCTCGCCCGGCCGCTGGTGAAGCCGGGCTCGTCGGCGAGGTTCTCGCGCAGCACCTGGCGCAGCTCGCTGTCGCTGAGGTCGCCGGCGGTGGTGGATGAGCCGCACGCCCCGACGAGGAGCATGAGCGTGGCGGCGGCGGCAGGCCCGGTCCTCATGGCGGTTCGACGGTACCCCCTCGGGGAGGAGGCGTCGACGGTCGGCCCCCTGAGCCGACCGGGGCGAAAAAGACGAAGGCGACGAGGGCCCGCGCGGCCTCGTCGCCCCGTCCTCGGCCCCGGTCGGCCAGTGGCCGCCCTGAGTGCCGGATCTGGTGTCAGGCGTTCAGCTCGGCCAGCTCGGCCAGCTCACGCCGTCGGGTCTCCCTGATCGCCTCCTCGAGCGCCCTGTCGTCGAACCCGTCGTCGGCGCGGTGCTCTGGCAGTCCGTACGGTTCGTGCTGCCGCAGTGCGCGCTGTCCCATCGTGCTCCGCCTTCCGGGTCCAGCGGGGCCCCACCGGCTCCGCTGCCCGCCATCCAAGCCCAGGGATGTGCCCGGCGGGTGACATCGACATGACGGTTTCATTGCACTTTGGGCACCGTGGCGCGCCGGCTGTGGAAACCTCGTCAGGCGCGCCGGTTCAGGCCTCGTCGAGTTGCCGGACCAGGGTCGTGGGGGCCACGTGGCGGTACGCGTCCTCCACGATGCCGGCGACCTCGTCCCAGTCGACGTCGGTGTCCAGACGAACCCCCACCCAGCCCCGGTGGCCGACGTAGGGCGGGACGAAGAACCGGTGGGGCTCCTCGTCGACGAGCTGGGCCGCGACCCCCGGCGGCGCCGGGGCCCACAGGGCCAGCCGCCCGTCGCCGTGATGGTCGCGGTGGAAGGTGACGAGCGTCTTCTTGTCACGGATGAAGAAGGTCGGCGCACCGTGGGACAGCCGCTCGCTGACCTCGGGGAGCGCCAGCGCGATCCTGCGGACCTGGGCCAGCGCGGCGTCGGCGGCGCCGCTGGAGTCGTCGGTGGGCACCCTCAGTCCTTGCGGCAGACGTAGTAGTTGTTGGTGGGGTCGATGTCGAGGGTCTTCACCACCACGTGGTCGAAGCCGGCGTCGGCGAACATCTGCCGGGCCTGCTGGACGCCCCACATCGCCCCCAGTCCCTCGCCGCCGTCGGCCAGGGAGACCGGCATGCAGTGCATGCACGAGATGGTGTAGCCCCACACCCCGGTGGGGTGGTCGATGTTCTCGCCCACGTGGCTCGAGGCCCGGATGTCTGCGCAGAGCCAGTAGCCGCCGGGCCGCAGCGCCTCGTGGATGCGTCGCACCATGTCCCGGGGCCGGGCCTGGTCGTGGACCGCGTCGAAGGTGGTGACGAAGTCGAACTGCCGTGAGCCGTCGAGGGTGGCGGCGTCCTTGACCTCGAACTCGGCGTTCCCCAGCCCGGCTCGTTCGGCCTCGGCGCGAGCGCTGGCGATGGCGTCCTCGCTGATGTCGTACCCCACGAACCGGCTGGCCGGGAACGCCGCGGCCATCACGTTCACCGCTCGCCCCGAGCCGGTGCCCACGTCGGCGACCTCGGCCCCGCCCTCGAGCGCCTCCACCATGCCCGGGACCAGCGGCAGCATCCGGTCCACCAGCCCGTGCTCGAACTGGGCCCCGCTCACCTCGGCCATCACCTCGTGGAATCGGGCGTAGTCGCGGTAGGCGATGCCTCCGCCCTCGCGGAACCGGTCGACGACCTGGTCCTCGACCGCAGCGAGCAGCGGCACGAACTGCATGAGCCGAGCCAGGTTCTTCGGTCCCGCGGCCCGGGTGGTCAGCGCGGCGTGCTCGGCGGGCAGCTGGTAGGTGTGGGCGTTGGCGCGGTAGCGGACGATCCCGGCGGTGACCATGGCCCCCAGCCACTCCCGCACGTAGCGCTCGTCGAGCCCGGCCGCGTCGGCGATCTCGTCGGAGGTCGACGCCTGCAGGGACGCCATGGTGTCGAAGAGCCCCACCTGGTGGCCGATCGAGATCATCAGCACCGCGGCGCTGGCGTTCATGTACCCGGCGAGCTTGCCCTGGAACGCCTTGACGGCGTCGGGATCGAGGCGGTCGGATGCAGCCACGGCAGTTACCTCCGGGTCGGGAGCGGTCAGCGGCTGCCCGGCACTCGCTTGGCCATGCGGATGCCGGGCACCAGGAGCGGGATGGCGACGATGATGGCGCCGCCGACAGCCACCCCGAGGCCGGCGGCGATCCACAGCTCGGCGTCCGGGATGGTCAGTTCGAAGTACTCGCGGGGGAAGTCCCAGGCCAGCAGGATCGCGTACAGCCCGCCCATGCCCGCGGCCAGGCCCACCTTCCACAACCGCAGCGGACGCGACACCACCACCAGCACCACGAGCCCGATCCCGAGCAGGGTCAGCGTGGAGGTCGAACGGGCATCGGCGAGCTCGGCGTCGGTCAGGGGGTTCCCGGCCCGGCTGCGCGCGTACAGGTACACGAGCCAGGTGGCGAGCCCGGCCACAGCTCCGGCCGGCACCGAGAAGCGCAGCACCCGCCCCAGAAAGCCGGGCCGGACCAGGTTGACGTTGGGCGCCAGGGCCAGGAACAGGCCGGGCAGGCCGATGCTGAAGGTGCCGATCAGGGTGAGGTGGCGGGGCAGGAACGGGAACTCGATCTGCTGGATGCCGATGACGGCGGTCAGCAGGACCGCGTACGAGGCCTTTGTCACGAACAGGTTGGCCACCCGCTCGATGTTGTTGATGACCTTCCGGCCCTGGGCCAGGACCTCCGGCAGGGTGGCGAACCGGTTGTCGAGCAACACCAGCTGGGCCACCCCCCTCGATGCCGACGTGCCGCTGCCCATGGCGATCCCCATGTCGGAGTCCTTGAGGGCGAGCACGTCGTTGACGCCGTCGCCGGTCATCGCCACCACGTGGCCCCGGGACTGCAGCGCGTAGACCATGGCTCGCTTCTGGTGGGGGGTGACCCGGCCGAAGACGGCCTTGTCGGACAGCACGTCGGCCAGCTCGGTCTCGCCGTCGGGGAGCTCGCTGGCGTCCATGCTGGCCCGGGCCCGGGGGACGCCGGCCCGCTCGGCGACCGCAGCCACGGTGGCCACGTTGTCGCCGGAGATGACCTTCAGCTCCACGCCCTGCTCGGCGAAGAAGGACAGGATCTCCGGGGCGTCCTCGCGAACGGTGTCCTCGAGCAGGACCAGGGCCACCGGTGACCGGCGGGCCGGGAGCTCCCCGTCGAGCGAGTCCGGGCTGTGCGAGAACAGCAGCACCCGCCGGCCCTGCTGGGCCTCGGCCTGAGCCCGGGCCCGGGCCTCGGCGTCGTCGGCCCCGAAGAGGATGTCGGGCGCGCCGAAGTAGTACGTGCCCCGGCCCTCGAACTCCACCCCCGACCACTTGCGGGCCGAGCTGAACGGCTCGCTGGCGACCACCGACCAGCCGGTCGGGCGCTCGACGGTGGCGCCCACCGCGGCCAGGGTGGCGTTCGGGTTCGGATCGGCCGCCACGTAGGCGCCCAGCGCGGTGCGGACGTCGGCCTCGGTGTGGCCGCCGAGGGCGACGATGGCACCGAAGGAGATCTCCCCGGTGGTGATGGTGCCGGTCTTGTCGAGGCAGAGGGTGTCCACCCGGGCGAGCAGCTCCACGGTGGCGAGCTCCTTGGCGAGCGCCTGCCGGCGAGCCAGGGCGATGACGCCGGCGACGAAGGCCAGGCTGGTGAGCAGCACCAGCCCATCGGGCACCATGGCCACCGCGGCGGCGACGGTGCCCTGGAGGGCCTCGTTCCAGCGGTCCTCGACGTCGAGCAGGGAGATGAACAGCAGGATGGCCGCCGGCGGGATGGCGATCACGAGGAACCGGAGGATGGTGTTGATGCCCTTGCGCAGCTCGCTGTCCACCAGCTTGAACCGCTTGGCCTCGGCCGCCAGGCTGTTGGCGTAGGACTCGGCCCCGATCCGGGTGGCCACGCAGACCCCGGAGCCGGCGCTGACGAAGCTGCCGGACAGCACCTCGTCACCGGGCGCCTTGTCGATGGGGTCCGACTCGCCGGTGAGCAGCGACTCGTCCACCTCCAGGCCGATGGTCGAGAGCACGTCCCCGTCGACGACCACCTGGTCGCCGGGCGCGAGCAGCACCACCTCGTCGGCGACGATCTCCTCCACCGCGATCTCCAAGGTCTGGCCGTCTCGGCGGACCCGGGCCAGCGGTGCGTTCAGCAGGGCCAGCTTCTTGAGCTCGCGGCGGGCGTAGAGCTCCTGGATGATGCCGATGGTCGAGTTGCTGGCGACCACCCCGACGAACAGCCCGTCGGCGGGGAAGCCGGCCACCAGGATCAGCGCGAACAGGCTGAGCATGATGGCGTTGACGGGGTTGAAGATGTTGGCGAAGACGATCTGGCCGACGCTGCGCGACGTGCCCTCGGGCGCCAGGTTGACCCGGCCCTCGGCCACCTGCGCCGCGACCTCGGCGCTGGTCAGTCCAGGCGGCAGCGACTCGTCGTCGTCCATGTCCACGTCGGTGTCAGCCCTCGGAGCGCTCCAGGCGCCAGCCACCTTCGGTCATCACCAGGCGGTGGCGGGGTCCTGCGCTGTCGTGGCGGCCAGTGTTGTGGGCGATGTCGTCCTCCCAGGTGGCCGCGGGCCCCCTCGGGGTCTGGACGATGCGGGTGGCGAAGGTCCTGGGCTCCCGGGCGTCCAGGTCGGCCAGGGCCTCGGCGACGCTGCGATAGTCGGCCAGGTCGTGCAGCGACATCCAGGTCGGGACCATGATCTCGATGCGCCGGTCGGCGGCTCGCTCCAGCGCGTCGGCGGGGTGCCACCAGGCATGATCGGTGATCTCCCCCTGGTCGACGGTGACCTCGCCCTCGGGTGCGGGCGCCACGAAGAACCAGGTCGAGAAGCGCTTGGGCGCCTGCACCGGGGGGATCCAGTGCGAGAAGTAGCGCAGGGTCACGGGGTCGATCTCGAGGTCGGCCTCCTCGCGGGCCTCCCGGACGGCTGCGGCCACCGCGGCCCGGTCGATGTCGTGGCCGTCGTCGGGATGGTCGTCGGGGTCGATGCGACCACCCGGGAAGACCCACATGCCCTCGGCGAAGGAGAGCTGCGAGTTGCGCTGCATCATCAGGGTCTCCAGGCCCGAGCTGCCGTCGCGGATGAGCACCACGGTGGCGGCCGGGACGAGCGGGTTGTCCGGGCTGTCGTGACGCGCGATCCAGTCGCCGAGCGGGCTGGGCACCGACCGGACACTAGTTGCCGTGACCCCGGGTCGGCCCGACACCGCCCTATCGTTGACTGCCCGATGAGGACGCAGCGGTGCCGACGTCGCCTGACCCCTGCGCTGGCCGGGCCCGCGCTGGCCGGGGTGCTCGCAGTGGCGGCCTGCTCGGGCGGGCCGGCCCCCGAGCTGGTGGCGTCCCAGCCCACGACCACGCCCACCCCCAGCCCGACGCCGGCGCCAGTGCCGACCCCCACTGCGGTGCCCGCCACCCCCACGCCGGTGACCACGCCGACGCCCTCACCCACGCCGGTGCCGGCGCTCGATCGGGGCGTCACCGACGAGGTCGTGCGCATCGGGGTCCTGAAGTCGGGCAGCGTGTTCGGTGACGTCGAGGTGGGGGTGGCGGCCCGGCTGGCTCGGGCCGCGGCATCCGGGAGGGTCGCGGGCCGGGAGATCGAGCTGGTGCGGGTGCTCGACGACGGTGGCGACCCCGACGAGCTGGCGGCCGCGGCGCGCCAGCTGGTCGAGGAGGACGAGGTGTTCGCGGTGGTGCTGGCCAGCGCGGTCCCCGATCCACGGGTGACCGACTACCTGGCGGCCCGGTCGGTGCCCTTCTTCGGCTGGGGGTTCGCGCCGGGCTTCTGCGCGCCCAACGAGTGGGGGTTCGGCTTCAACGGGTGCCTGGTGGGCGCCACCCGCACCACCACGCGGGATCTGCTGCAGGAGCATTTCGGCGCGGACGCCACCGCAGTGCTGGTGGTGAGCGACGACGCCGCCGGTGCCGCGGCCGCCGCCGAGGCCGAGCAAGTCTGGGGCGGCCGGCTGCTGGAGGTCGTCGGCCAGCCCGACGCCGAGGCTGCCCGGGCGGCGATCGCGGCCCACGGCCCCGACGTGGTGCTGCTCTCGGTCGGGCTCGACGACGCGGTCTCCCTCAAGGCGGCCCTGATCGGCTCGTTCGAGGGCGCGGTCGTCGACGACGTGAGCTACCTGCCCGGCCTGCTGGGAGACTTCGTCACTGCCGACAGGCTCGAGGACGGCTACGCGGTGACCCAGTTCCCGCCCCAGGAGGAGTACCGCGAGGTCACGGCCCAGGTCTCCACCGACCTGGAGGCCGTCGGGGGCGCATTGATCTACAGCCAGGCGGTCTCCATCGGCTACTGGGCCACGGACCTGCTGGTGGCGCTGCTGGAGGCCACCGGCTCCGACCTCGACACCGCCACCTTCCACGGCACGGTCAACGTGACCGGGGTGGAGTACGCCCCCGGCGCCGACGGTGCGCCGTGCCCCATGAACACCAGGGACATCCACACCTCGCCGGCGGGCGGCGGGGCCCTGCTGCGGGTGGACGGTGGCATCTATCGCCCGGTGGTGCAGTTCCGCTGCTTCGGAAGGGGCTGACGGTCCGCCGTCCCGACGGCGGGCTGGTGGGTCAGCTGCTCCGAGTCGGATGGTGCGCCAGCCGCCGCCGCGAGGAGACCACCCCGGTGTCGAACCCGGCCAGGTGCAGCCCGCCGTGGAAGCGGGCGTGCTCGATCTTGAGACAGCGGTTCATGACCACGTCGAGGCCGGCGTCGCTGGCGATGGCGGCAGCCTCGTCGTCGTGGAGGCCGAGCTGGGCCCAGAACACCTTCGCGCCGACCGCGACCGCCTCGCGGGCGATCCCGGGCAGGTCCTCGCTCCGGCGGAACACGTCGACGATGTCGGGGACCACCGGCAGCGCGGCCAGCGACTCGTGCACCGGCTGGCCCAGGATCTCCTGTTCGCGCGGGTTGACCAGGTACACGTCGAGATCCGCCGAGGAGGACAGCAGGTAGGTGGTGACGAAGTGGCTGGCTCGGGCCCGGTTGGAGGAGGCCCCGACGATGGCGACCGAACGGGAGCGCTCGATCATGGCCCGGCGCTCTCGGGCGCTCGGCGGCGTCCAGCTCACCGGTCTGCGGCGCCGTCGAGGGCCTGGTCGAGGTCCCAGAGGATGTCGTCGAGGTCCTCGAGGCCGACCGAGAGACGCACCATCTCCGGGGTCACCCCGGCGGCGACCAGCTCCTCGTCGCGGAGCTGCTGGTGGGTGGTGGAGCCCGGGTGGATGACCAGGGTGCGGGCGTCGCCCACGTTGGCGAGGTGGCTGATCATCTCCAGGGCCTCGATGAAACGCGAGCCGGCCTCCCGGCCGCCCGCCACCCCGAAGGTGAAGATGGCCCCGGGCCCCCGGGGGAGGTAGCGGTTGGCCAGCTCGTGGTAGGGGCTCGACTCCAGACCGGGGTACTGCACCCAGGCCACCCTGGGGTCGGCCTCCAGCCAGCAGGCCACCGCCAGCGCGTTCTCGACGTGGCGGTCCATGCGCAGGGGCAGGGTCTCGAGGCCCTGCAGGAACAAGAACGCGCTGAACGGCGACAGGCAGGCGCCGACGTCGCGGAGCTGCTCGCTGCGAACCTTGGTGCAGAAGGCGTACTCGGCGAAGTTCTCCCACCAGCGGATGTCGTTGTAGGTCGGGACCGGCTCGGTCATGTGCGGGAACCGGCCCGAGCTCCAGTCGAAGCGGCCGGACTCCACGATGGCCCCGCCGATGGTGGTGCCGTGGCCGCCGATGAACTTGGTGGCGCTGTGCACCACGATGTCGACGCCCCAGTCCATGGGCCGGCACAGCCAGGGGGTGGCGAAGGTGTTGTCGATCACCAGCGGGATGTCGTGTGATCGAGCGATGTCGACCAGGGCCTCGAGGTCCGCCACTGCGCCAGTGGGGTTGGCGATGATCTCGGTGAAGAGCATCTTGGTCCTGGGAGTGATCGCCGCCGCGAACGCCTTGGGATCGTCGGCGGGGACGAAGATCGCGTCGATGCCCAACCGCCGGAGGGTGACGTCGAAGAGGGTGTAGGTGCCGCCGTAGAGGCTCGACGCTGCCACGATCTCGTCTCCGGCGCCCGCGAGCGCAGTGGTGGTGAGGAAGCTCGCGGCTTGACCGCTGGACGTGGCCACCGCCCCGATGCCGCCCTCGAGCGACGCCATGCGCTCCTCGAACGCGGCGACGGTGGGGTTGCCGATCCGGCTGTAGATGCTCCCGAACTTCTGGAGCGCGAACAGGTCGGCGGCGTCGTCGGTGTCCTCGAAGACGAAGCTCGTGGTCTGGAAGATCGGCACCGCGCGAGCGCCCGAGCCGGGGTCGGGCTGTCCGCCGCTGTGCAGCGCCCTGGTTCGGAAGCCCCACTCGTGGTCGGTCACCGCTCCGAGCTTACGCGTGCGGGGGAGGCCATGATGACCGGGCACCGGGGCCAGCTATCTTGACCCCGGATGGCCACCCGGCACCGGACCTTCAGCTTCTCGAGCGCGGACATCGGCGGGATCGTCGACGAGATGGGGGGCTTCGCGGCCGACGCCGACGGTCGGCGGTGGCTGAACATCGTGCCCGATGCCGACGAGCGGGAGATCCACACCGGATCCGTGCTGTGGCGGGTCTTCTCCTCACGGGGTCCGGTGATCCCCCAGCTCACCTGGGTGCCGGCCAACCGCGATCGCCCCGACGAGCCCGCCCAGGTCGGCGTCTCCCACGCCACCGGCCGCGGCGCGGTCGAGCGGCTGGCCCAGGCCGGTGTGGTCGCCCCGGCGAGCTGGCGGCTGATCCAGGACCACCAGAAGCGGGGGATCATCTACGTGATCGGCGACGAGGTCGAGCTGGACCGGATCATCACCTACGCGGTGGGGGCGCTGCGGGCGCTCAGTCCCTTCCAGTTCGAGGACGCCTTCCTGGCCACGTTCTCGCAACGCTAGGCGTGGTGCCGAACGACCAGCGACATCGACCTGAAGAAGGCCTGGGTCGTGGCATGGCCCGCGGTAGCCGACACGGTCGCATCGGCCCGGCTCCGCCGGGACTCAACGCGTTCCCGCAGGTCAGGCTGCTGCGCAGCGACCAGCGGGGTTCCTGACCGATGGCTCGCTCACGCTCGCAATCGGCGACGAACCGACTGCTTCAGGAGCAAGTAGCTAGGGGGCGTCCGGGGTCTCGGTCGGCGACGGCCGGGCGCTGGGGGTGGGCCTCGGGGTGTTGGTGGGTCTGGGGGTGCTGGTGGGTCTGGGCGTGGGCTCGGGCTCGTCGGTGGGCGTGGGTGTGG
>JBFKRY010000134.1:0-10900 GCA_041636995.1 Acidimicrobiales bacterium
CCAGTGCACCCGGACCTCGATCGGTAGGTACGGGGAGCTGCCGGCGGCGTCGAGCGTGACGCTCCGACCGACCGGAACGGTCCGGAACTCGTCGTCGCCGAACGCGACCTCGACGCCAGCCAGGCCCCTGGCTCCGCGAGCATCGACCGAGATCTGGATCTTCGGACGGCGAAGCTCCTCGGGGATCAGAATCGCGATGGGAGCGCCGTAGGCGATGTTGCCCGAGCCGCTGGTGTTCCCCACCGAGAGGTTTCGCTGAGCCCAGTCGTTGTCTGCTCGCGACAGCGCCTCCATCTGCTGCCACGTGAGAGTCGTCGGGTCATCCTCGGGCTCGGCATCGGTCCTCACGACAGCGAACACACACGAGTGGTTCGGGGTTCCGGTGGGCACCTGCCACGGGAGGGATACGTTCGCGGGAAGGGTGGCGGGCACCGACACCTGGCCCAGGAGGTCGATGTTCGCGGCCCCCCCTCCCGACCCGGGGTGCTTCAGGTAGAACTTGACGGCCGCATTGCGGACGAGCATCGGCCCACGCTGTTCGACCCTCGCGAAGAGGTGGTTCGTGAAGGGTGTGGTCCCGTCGCTCTGGAACCGAACCGGATGCTGGTGATCGGGTCCGTTGCCACCGAAGGTGCCCGGCGAGCTCGCCAGGCGGTTCCACACGTTCGACATGGAGTACCTGGTGCGGCCGGGCGGAAGCGGGTCGGAGGGCTCCGCGCCCGTGTCCTCGGGGAAGTCGCGCACGAAGTGGTCACCGGTGTCGTGGCTCAGGCAACACGACGTGATCAGCGTCTGCAGCGCAGGTTGCGAGATGCTCTGACACATGAAGTGCGACACCAGCTCGGTGCCGGGGACCATCGCGCTGCCTGTCGGAGCCATCACCGATCCGCCATCCGAGCTCGGCGGGTGGAGCAGGCCGAGCGCATGCCCGAGCTCGTGCGCCACCAGCACCGGGTTGCCACCGTTCGGCTCCGCCACCACGATCTTCTGGCTGGCGACACCGATGGCGCCGGCGTTCCCCCCACCGCTGGCCGAGAGCGGGTTCTGGACGAAGAAGATCTCGATCGTGTTCGGATCCGGGTGCGTGTAGGAGGCTCGGATGGCAGCCTGGTCGCTGGACGTCTTCAGCGTGGCGTTCGTGATCAGCTCGGTCGGGTTGATGTCGAACCCGATGCACGACTTGCCCCAGACCGCGCTCGCCGTGGCCAGCTGTGCTGCGGCGGTCGACGCGCTCGGTGAAGGGTCGCTCGTCGACGTCCGGAAGCCCACCGGTTGAATGGAGAGTCGGCGCCGGTTCACCGAGAGACCCGCGTGGCAGTTCTCGAAGCTGGGCCGGAGAGGCAGGAACTCGAAGTCCAGGGCCAGGATCAGCGCCGTGAACGCCTCACCTGCGCCGGCCGCGCAGGCCACCGACACCTCGAGGTCGCCGGAGGGAACGCCTTTCTCGACCCGGCGGATGGTGCCCACGATTCGAACCGCTGCCGGCAACGTGGTCGGGAGGTAGTAGCATCCGCGCTCACGCTCGACACCTCGTTCGTCGTCGAGTCGCGGGTAGTGGATACGGCAAGGACCTTGCAGCTCCAGCCGATCCCGTCGACCACCGAGCGCGACGGCACCCTCCAGCTCGTCCCCCATCACCGAGATGGTCCCGGTCTCGCAATCGATGTCGGGGATCGACGACACTGCGAGAGCGAACCGGTCGCCCCGCAAGCCAACCCGCTCGCCGCTGGTGCTCGTTACCGTGACCGACAGCTCGCCGACCACGTCGACCTCCGCCGGGCCCCGCGGGGTCTCGGCCCGGCCGCTGGTGCGAATCGAGGTCAGGAACCGGCTCGCCTCCGCGAGAACGTCGCGCGTCTGCTTCATCTCCGCCTCCCCTGGTGGATACCGACGCCGCCCACGTTCACCGCAGCTCTAGCGCGGCTCCTCTCCTGAACCTACCCCCACGCCCAGCGCGCGGGAAGAGGCCAAAAAGCCCATCTGTCCGTGGGCGACGTGGCGGTCACCCGGACGGTCCCGCCGATGTTGCAGTCGTGTCAGGCGATGCACGTACGCGACTTCTCGATCACGAAGCATTGAAGATCCGGTGTCGATCCGCTCCGAGGCGAAACTTCCCGGGGGTCCGAGGCGTCTCACCAGCATCGGGTCGGAATTGCCTGGAGGGACAACGGCATGATCCACGTCAGAGCCGTCGTGCTGCTCGGTGCGCTGAGCGGCGGCCTCTTCATCTACCTGCAGTACGTCCTCGGTTGATCCGAGGCCTCGGCTGAGCGAGCCCGCCGACCCCGGTCGCGGGCAGCACTAACCTGTGCGGCCGTGCGCTTCACCCTGCGCCACGGCAGCGATCCCATCGCCGAGGCCGACGGCACCCTGCTGCGAGCCCTGGGTCTGCCGTCCGGCGGCGTGGTGCGCATCGGCAAGACGCACGTCCAGATCCGCCCCGCCGAGATCCGGGGCAACGCGCTGGAGATCGGCCCCCTGGCCCTCGAGAACAGCGGTCTCTCGCTCGGCTCGTCCACCGACGTGGTGCGCGCCCTGCCGGCCACGGCCACCGCGGTGCGTGTCGACACCATGCCCGTCGGCGGCCAGCGCCTGGTCACGACCCTGCACGGCCGGGTGCTCACCGCCGGCGACCAGGTCGCGGTCGAGCACGACGGGACCATCCACCTGCTCTCCGTGGCCGAGACCGAGCCCGCCGGCGCGGTCCTGGTGGGCCCGCCCACGGTGTTCCGCACCGGCGCCGACGGCGCCGGTCCCACCACCGAGGCGGCCGACGCCACCGCCCAGGCCCTCCTGGCCGGCCTCGACGCCCAGATCGACGTGCTGGCCGGGTGGTTCTCGCTGCTGGCCACCGACCGCGGCCTCGAGTCCGCCTGGGGCCTCCCTGCGGTGGCCGGGATCGTGCTGGAGGGCCCGCTGGGCTGCGGCAAGGCCGAACTGGTGGACGAGGCCGCCCGCCGCGCCGGCACCGTGGTCGAGCACGTGGACACCTCGCTGGTGTTCAAGCCCGACAAGCTGCTGTCGCTGCTCTCGGCGGCGGTCAACGACCTCACCGGCCCCCGGGTGATCTTCGTGGACCGGATCGAGGCGGTGATCGGCGGGGGCAGCATCACCACGTTCCGGACCCAGGCGCTGGCGATCCTGCGCTGGTTCCTCGACACCGTGGCCAAGCAGCCCGGGGTGGCCTGCGTGCTGGGCGTCGAGAGCCTGGCGGAAACCGACCCGGCCATCTCGGCGACTCCCCTGCTGCCACGCTCGCTGGTCGTCCCCCCGCCAGACATCCACCGGCGCCGCCTGCTCCTCGAAGCGGCCCTCTCGGCGATCCCGCGCCGGGATCTCGACACCGCCCGGCTGGCCGCGCTGTCGTCGGGGTTCTCCGGCGCCGACATCATGGCTGCGGTCGTCCACGCGTCGGCGGCGGTGGCCGCCTCGGGAACCGAGCTCACCACCGAGCACGTGGCCGCCGCCATCCGCGACACCCCGCCCTCGCTGGGCTCGGTCCCGATGGGGCAGGTCACCGACTTCGGGTTCGAGAAGGTCGCCGACCTCGCCGAGGTGAAGCAGCGCCTGGTGGAGGCGGTGGTGTGGCCCATGCAGGATCCCGGCCGGTTCGCCCGTATGGGCATCGACCCGCCCCGGGGGATCCTGCTCCACGGCCCCCCGGGCACGGGCAAGACCTTCGTGGTGAAGGCCCTGGCCCACGAGGCCGGCGCCGCCTTCTTCTCGGTCAAGGGCGCCGAGCTGCTGGACAAGTTCGTCGGCGAGTCCGAGCGCGGGGTCCGGGACGTGTTCAGCCGGGCCCGGGCCGCCTCGCCCGCCATCGTGTTCTTCGACGAGTTCGACGCCCTGGCGCCGGTCCGGGGGCGCTCCACCAACACCGTCACCGACTCGGTCGTCGCGGCGCTGCTCACCGAGATCGACGGGGTGGCCGACCGGGGCCGGGTGGCGGTGATCGCGGCCACCAACCGCAAGGACCTCATCGACCCCGCGCTGCTGCGCGCTGGCCGATTCGAGACCCATCTGCTGCTCGACCTGCCCGCCGAGGAAGCTCGGCTGGCCCTGATCGAGATCACCGACGTGCCCCTGGCCGACGACGTCGACCGCCGGGAGCTGGCGGCGATGACCGAGGGGTTGTCGTTCGCCGATCTCACCGGCCTGCTCCGTGAGGCCGCGCTGGTGGCGTTGCGCTCCGACGAGGGCGCCATGGTCGTCACCCGCGACCACGTGGGCACCGCCCTCTCCCGCTTCCGAGCCGACCGCTCCGACCCGTGAGCACGGGCTCCTCCGCCGCGGTTGCGAACACCTGTTCGATCGCGTAGCGTCGAGGTCGATGACGACGGCCACCGCCCCACCAGCGAGCTGGCAGGCCAGTCTGTTCGGGAGCCAGCACCCCCGGCTGCAGGATCTCTCGGCCCTGGCCCGCATCGACCTCGACGACGAGTGCTGGATCGAGCTCGGACGGGACGTGGTCCACGGCAGCGACGAGCTGTTCGCCACGGTTCACCGCTCGCTGCCGTGGCAGGCCAACGAGCGGCCCATGTACGACCGCATCGTGGCCGTGCCCCGGCTCACCAGCTTCCTCGACCTCGACGACCCCCGGTTCCCGCCCGTCGTGCCCGCCATCGCCGACGCCCTGTCGGCCAGGTACGGGCTGCCCTTCGAGCACGTGGGGGCCAACCTGTACCGCAGCGGCGAGGACTCCGTCGCCTGGCACGGCGATCGGGTGCGCTTCACCATGGCCCGGCCGGTCATCGCCATCCTCTCGCTGGGGGGTTCGCGGGTCTTCCGGCTCCGCCCCCGCGGCGGCGGCCCCGGCCGCTCGATCCCGCTGCACAGCGGCGACATGCTGGTCATGGGCGGGGCCTGCCAGCATCGCTGGGAGCATTGCGTCCCGAAGGTCCGGCGGGCCCAGCCTCGTATCAGCCTGACGTTCCGGCACGACCGCGATCCTGGGGCCGACGACCCAGTCGCGGGCCTTTCGGTCTGATCGGCCCATGTGAACAATCGCCTCGCGTGCCGATCGGATCGCGAGCGACGATGAACCACCACTCCCCTCCCCTGCTGCACACCGTCGAGCCGATGGACGCGCAGGTGCCCGTGCGCTGGCGGGCGAGCGTGGCCTGCCGGCTCGACGCCCGCGGGATCGCCTGGGACGGGGTCCACATCGCCTTCGACCGGATCCGGACCGTGGCGTACTCCTCCCGGCAGCACTCGGTGAACCTGGTCCAGTCGCGAGTGTCGCGGCGCATCGTGCTCGAAGCCCCTGACGCCCGCATCGACATCCACCTCGGCCACCAGCCCTTCGGACCCCGGTTCGACGACGTCCACCGGGCCGTCTACGACGCCGTCGTGGCCGCGGTGCACGAGGCGGCCGAGCCCCGGCTGCGCGCCGAGGGCCTCCGCCGGATCGCCGCGGGCGAGCCACTGCACATCGGCCCCCTCACCTTGACCCACGCCGGGCTCGGCCACAGACACCACCACTCGGTCAGGCCGGTGTCGTGGGAGCGGCTGCCGGTGGCGCTGCTGGAGGGAACCCAGGTGGTGGTGCGGGCCACCGTCAGCCGGGACGGCGATCAGCCCTGGACCCTCGACATGATGACCCCCAACGCGGTCCTCCTCCCGGAGCTGCTCGTCGAGGCCACCCGGGCCTTCGCCTAGGAACGCACCGGGGAGCCGCTGGTCGGGCTCGGCCGCCGGCTCGACCCACGAGCCGGCGACCTCGCCAGGCCGGAACGGACCCCCAGCTAGAGTCCCGCCATGAGCCTTCTCGGGAACCGCGTCATGCGCACCGAAGATCCCCGATTCCTCCGAGGCGCCGCCAGCTACGTCGCCGACCTCGACCTCCCGGGCTCGGTGCACGCGGTGTTCGTCCGGTCGGTGATGGCCCACGCAGAGATCGCCGGCATCGACCCCGCCGCCGCGGCCGCGATGCCCGGGGTCCTCGCCGTCGTCACCGCCACCGAGCTCGGCGAGCTCCGGCTCAGCCCGTACCTGCCCACCGATCCCGTCGCCGGTCAGCCGCTGTTGGCCGTCGACCGGGTGCGCTTCGTCGGCGAGCCCGTCGCCGCGGTGGTTGCCGAGACCCTGGCCCAGGCACTCGATGCCGCCGAGCTGGTGGTCGTCGACTACGAGCCGCTGCCGGTGGCCGCCGACGTCGAGCGCGCCCTCGCCGACGAGGCGGTGCTCTTCGAGCCCATCGGCACCAACGTCGTCCACCGGACCGACCCCACCCCCGCGACCATCGACCTGTCCGCCTGCGACGTGGTCATCGACCACGAGGTCGTGAACCAGCGCATGGCGGCGGCACCGATCGAACCCAGGGTGGCCGCCGTCGACTGGACCGGTGACCGGCTGGTGATGTGGTCCTCCTGCCAGGGCGCCGGCCCGGTGAAGGCGGCCCTGACGACGATCTACGGGATCGAGGCCGACGAGGTGCGCGTCGTCGTCCCCGACGTGGGTGGGGGGTTCGGCGCCAAGGGCTTGCCCCACGCCGAGGAGGTGGCCCTCGCCGGCCTTTCGCGCCTGGCGGGCCGCCCGGTCCGCTGGGTCGACACCCGCAGCGAGAACCTGGTGTCGATGGTGCACGGCCGCGGTCAGCGCCAACGGGTCCGGATGGGTGGACGCCGTGACGGCACCATCACCCACTACGCGCTCCACGTCGACCAGGACTGCGGGGCCTACGTGAACATCGCCGCGGTGCTGCCGTCGCTCACGATGATGATGCAGCCCGGGCCCTATGCCATCGCGGACGTGCAGTTCAGCTCCCGGGCCGTGGTCACCAACACCACTCCCGTCGGCGCCTTCCGGGGCGCGGGCCGCCCCGAGGCCACCGCTGCGGTCGAGCGGGCCGTCGACCTGTTCGCCGCCGAAGCCGGCATCGATCCCGCCGAGGTCCGGCGGCGCAACCTGCTCCCGGCATTCACCGAGCCCCGGGCCAACGCCATGGGGGTCCGCTACGACATCGGCGACTACCCGGCAGCGCTCGAGCGGGTGCTGGCGGCGGCGTCCTACGACGAGCTCCGCGAGGAGCAGGCCCGGCGGCGCGCCGCCGGCGACCGGGCCGCGCTCGGGATCGGCCTCGCCAGCTACGTCGAGATCACCGCGATCGGCCGAGACGACGGCATCTCCGAGTTCGCCTCGCTGGAGCTGCTCGGCGACGGCACCATCCTGGCCCTCACCGGCTCCACGCCACACGGCCAGGGTCACGTCACCACCTGGGCGATGGTCGTCGCCGACCAGCTCGGCGTTCCCCTCGAGCGGGTCGAGGTGGCCTTCGGCGACAGTGACCTGATCCCGAGCATGAACGTCACCGGCGGCTCCCGATCGGCCCAGATCGCCGGCTCGGCCATGCGCGACGCTGCGGTCAAGCTCGTCGAGGAGGCCCGCAAGGCCGCGGCTCACCTGCTCGAGGCCGGCGAGCCGGACGTGGTCTTCGACGTCGAGCGCGGCGCGTTCCACGTGGTCGGGACCCCTGCGGTCACCGTGGGCTGGGAGCAGCTGGCCGCCAGCACCCCGGCCACCCTGGCCGCCACCTCGGACTTCGTGCAGCCGTCGTCGAGCTTCCCGTTCGGCGCCCACCTCGCGGTCGTCGAGGTGGATCTCGACACCGGGGCCGTGCGGCTGGCGCGCCACGTGGCCGTCGACGACTGCGGGACCATCCTCAACCCGCTCCTCGCCGACGGACAGGTGCACGGGGGCGTGGCCGCCGGCGCCGCGCAGGCGCTGCTGGAGGAGGTTGTCCACGACCGAGACGGCACCCCGCTCACGTCCAACTTCGCCGACTACGGCGTCATCTCGGCGGCCGAGCTCCCGAGCTTCGAGCGCGTCGAGATGGTCACGCCCACCCCGCTCAACCCCATCGGCGCCAAAGGCATCGGCGAGTCCGGCACCATCGGCGCCACCCCGGCGATCCACAACGCCGTCGTCGACGCAGTGGCCCATCTCGGCGTCCGCCACATCGACATGCCGTGCACCCCCGAGAGGGTGTGGCGGGCGGTGGCCGACGCCTCCCCATGACCGAGCGCTGGGACGCCGTGGTCGTGGGCTCGGGACCCAACGGACTCGCCGCGGCCATCACCCTGGCCCGGAGCGACCGGCAGGTGCTGGTGGTGGAGGGCGCGGATCACGTCGGCGGTGGGCTCCACAGCGACCATATCGGCCCCGGGCTGGTGCGGGATCGTGGCGCCGCCGTCATGCCCTTCGCCGTCGGCTCTCCCTTCCTCACCACCCTGGACCTGGCCGACCACGGCCTGCAGTGGGCGTTCCCCGAGGTGCAGTACAGCCACCCGCTCGACGGAGGCCGCGCCGGCGCCGCGCTTCGTGACCTGGACGAGACCGCAGCGCTGCTCGGTACCGACGGGGCTCGCTACCGGCGCCTGCTGCGGCCGTTCGCCGAGCGCTGGTTCGACCTGGCCACCGACCTGCTGCAGCCGATCGTCCACTGGCCCCGCCACCCCCTGCTGCTGGCGCGCTTCGGGCTGGTGGCGCTTCCGTCGAGCCGGGCCCTGGCCCGGATGTTCGAGGTCGACGAGACCCGGGCCATGCTCGCTGGCTGTGCCGCCCACGGGGTGCTACCGCTGACGGCCCCCCTCACCGCCTCGTTCGCCACGATCTTCGCGGCCAGCGCGCACGCGGAGGGCTGGCCGGTGGCGGTGGGAGGCAGCCAGCGGGTGGCCGACGCCATGGCGTCGCTGCTGGCCTCCCTCGGGGGAGAGATCAGGACCGGTGAGCGCATCCGGGCCCTGCGGGAGCTGCCGCCGGCGACCGCGCTGCTCTTCGACCTCGATCCCCGCCAGGTGGTCGACATCTGCGGCGACGCGCTCCCGGCGCGCTACCGGCGACGGCTGCAGCGCTTCGAGTTCGGGCCAGGCGTCTTCAAGGTGGATTACGTCCTCGACGGTCCCGTGCCCTGGGCCGACCCCCACTCCGGCGCCAGCGGCACCGTCCACGTGGGCGGCACCTTCGAGGAGTCGATGGAGGCCGAGGCCGAGGTCGCGGCCGGTGGGCATCCGGAGCGGCCCTTCGTGCTGGTGGCCCAGCAACCGGTCGCCGACCCCAGCCGCGTCCGTGAGGGCCAGCAGGTGTTGTGGTCGTACACCCACGTCCCCCACGGCTCGCCCCTCGATCGCAGCGATGCCATCGAGCGACAGATCGAGCGGTTCGCACCGGGCTTCCGCGATCGCATCGTGGAGCGCCACCCGATGTCGCCGGCCCGGCTGGAGGCGGCCAACCCGAACCTGGTCGGCGGCGACATCACGGGCGGCAGCCATCGGGGCACCCAGCTGTTCGCCCGCCCCCGGCTGCTGCACCCCCACCGCACCCCCAACCCCGCCCTGTTCCTGTGCAGCGCGTCCACCCCGCCGGGCGGTGGGGTGCACGGCATGGCCGGCCACCACGGGGCCAGGGCCGCGCTCGCCGGCATCCTCGGCTGAGGCGCCTCGGCCCCGGCTCGGGGCCGGGTCCGATAGCTTGGCCCGCCATGAGCATCGAGGACGTGGGCCCCGGATCGACCCGTCTCGGCTGGATCGGCCTCGGCGTGATGGGAGCCAGCATGGCCGGCAACCTCGCCGACGCCGGCTACGAGCTGACCGTCCACACCCGCACCCGATCGTCGGCGGCAACGGTGCTGGAGAAGGGGGCCCGCTGGGCCGACACCCCGGCGGAGGTGGCGGCCGCGACCGAGGTCACGTTCTCGATCGTGGGCTACCCCGCCGACGTGCGGCAGGTGATCCTGGGCGACGACGGCGCCCTCGCCGGAGCCCGGCCGGGCTCGGTGCTGGTGGACATGACCACGTCCGAACCGTCGCTGGCCATCGAGATCGCCGAGCTCGCGGCCGCCCGCGACGTGGTCTCGATCGACGCCCCGGTCAGCGGGGGCGACGTGGGTGCCCGAGAGGGCCGGCTGTCGATCATGGTGGGCGGCGACGCCCGGACCGTCGCCGCGCTCGCCCCGATCTGGGACGTGCTCGGCAGCACCACCGTGCGCCAGGGCGGGCCCGGCGCCGGTCAGCACACCAAGATGGTCAACCAGACCCTGGTGGCCGGGGTGATGATCGGGGTGTGCGAAGCGCTGCTGTACGCGTACCGCGCCGGCCTCGACCCGGCGACGGTGCTCGAGTCGGTGGCGTCGGGCGCCGCGGGATCGTGGAACCTGTCGAACCTCGGACCCCGCATCATCGCCGGGAACTTCGAGCCCGGCTTCTACGTGGAGCACTTCGTCAAGGACATGCGGATTGCGCTGGCCGAAGCCGACCGGATGGGGCTGCAGCTGCCGGGCCTGACCCTGGTCGAGCAGCTCTACGCGGCGATGGTCGACCAGGGGCGCGGCCGGCTCGGGACCCAGGCGCTGATCCTGGCCCTCGCCGAGATCTCCGGGGTCGAGCTGGGCTGAGCCCGCTCAGCGAGCCGCGGCCCCGTCGACGGGGGCACCCAGGGTGCTGCTGTCGACGGGCTCGGCAGCGTCAGCCACGCCCGGGGCGACGGTCTCGTCGACCGGCTCGGGGGCGGTGGCCCACGCCGGCCGCGGCGGCTCCCGGGTGAGGATCTCGCCGAAGGCCGAGTCGGGATCGACGTCGGCCGAGTCGAGCCCGGGCGACGCCGCCGCTGCTGCCGGCTCCGGCTCGGCCACCTCGGGCGGCGACCACCCCACCGACTCGGGCTCCTCGGACACGGTCTCGGCGGCAGGCTCGGGCTCGGGCGGCGACCACCCCACCGGCTCCGGCTCGGCCACCTCGGCCACCGGCTCCGGCTCGGCCACCTCGGCCACCAGCTCGGGCTCGATCGTGGGCGCGGGCTCGGCCACCTCGGCAACCAGCTCGGGCTCGGCCACCTCGGCCACCAGCTCGGGCTCGGCCACCTCGGCCACCAGCTCGGGCTCGGCCACCTCGGCCACCAGCTCGGG
>JBFKRY010000135.1:0-10841 GCA_041636995.1 Acidimicrobiales bacterium
AGGCACCATCCCCGACGCTCCGGGCTCGTACCAGTTCAGGGACGCCGACGGCCGCATCATCTACGTGGGCAAGGCCAAGTCGCTCCGGAGCCGGCTCAACAACTACTTCCAGAACCCACGGAACCTGCCCACCCGGACCCGGCAGATGGTCGAGACCGCGGAGTCGGTGGAGTGGATCCAGGTGGCCAACGAGGTCGAGGCCCTCATGCTCGAGTACAGCCTCATCCAGCGCCACCAGCCCCGGTTCAACGTCCGCTACCGCGACGACAAGTCCTACCCGTTCCTGGCGGTGACCCTCAACGACGAGTGGCCCCGGGCCATGGTCATCCGGGGCAAGCACAAGAAGGGCAACCGCTACTTCGGGCCCTACGGCCACGCCTACGCCATCCGCGAGACCCTCGACCTGCTGCAGCGCACGTTCCCGATCCGGACCTGCTCCGACAACAAGTTCGACCGGCACGCCCGGTTGGGCAAGCCCTGCCTGGACTTCCACATCGAGAAGTGCGCCGGCCCGTGCGTGGGCGAGATCGGCCACGACGACTACGACGAGCTGGTGGCCGAGCTCATCCGCTTCCTGGAGGGCGACACCGACGAGGTGGTGGCCCGCCTCGAGCAACAGATGCTCGCCGCCGCCGAGCACCAGGAGTTCGAGCTGGCGGCCCGCCACCGTGACCGGCTGCTGAGCGTCCGCAAGGCCATCGAGAAGCAGCAGATGGTGGGGGCCCGCTCCGAGGACTTCGACGTGATCGGCCTGGTCGACGACGAGCTCGAGGCCGCGGTGCAGGTGTTCTACGTCCGCAAGGGTCGGGTCATGGGTCGGCGGGGCTTCATCGTCGACAAGGTCGAGGATCTGGACCGGGCCGAGCTGGTGGCCCGGATCCTGGAGCGGCTCTACTTCGCCGACAACCCACTGGGTCACCCCAAGCGGGTGCTGGTCCCCGACCTGCCGGCGCACCAGGACCTCTACGAGGAGTGGCTGCGGGAGCTCCGGGGATCACGGGTGGACATCGCAGTGCCCCGCCGGGGCGACAAGCGGGTGCTCCAGGAGACCGTCACCCAGAACGCCAAGGAGGCCTTCACCCGGCACCGGCTGAAGCGCACCGCCGACCACAACAGCCGGTCCCGGGCCCTCAACGAGCTCCAGGAGCACCTGGGCCTGCCAAACGCCCCGCTGCGCATCGAGTGCTACGACATGAGCCACATCCAGGGTCGCGACTACGTGGGCTCGATGGTGGTCATGGAGGACGCACTTCCCAAGAAGAGCGACTACCGCCGCTTCCGGATACGTACCGTCGACGGCAACGACGACTTCGCGGCCATGGAGGAGGTGCTGTACCGGCGGTTCCGCAACTACCTGGAGGAGCGGGCCCGGCCGGTCGAGGAGCGGGGCAAGTTCGCCTACCCGCCACAGCTGCTGGTGGTCGACGGGGGCAAGGGCCAGCTGGCCGTGGCCACCCGGGTGCTGGGCGATCTGGGCCTGGCCGACGAGATCCCGGTGGCGGCGCTGGCCAAGCAGTTCGAGGAGGTCTTCCTGCCGGGCCAGTCCGACCCGGTGCGGCTGCCCCGCCAGTCCGAGGCGCTGTACCTGCTGCAGCGCATCCGCGACGAGAGCCACCGCTTCGCCATCACCTACCACCGCCAGCTCCGGGGCAAGCGCATGACCACGTCGGTGCTCGACGGCATCCCCGGCCTCGGTCCTGGCCGCCGCAAGCGACTCATCAAGGAGCTGGGTGGGGTGCGCAAGGTGCAGCAGGCGTCGCTCGAGGAGCTGCGGGCGCTGTCGTGGCTGCCCGATGCGGTGGCCGATGCGGTCTACGAGAAGTGCACCGGACAGCCCGCTAGGCCGTGAGCGCGCCGTCCACCACGAACTCGTGCCCGGTGCAGTAGGCCGAGTCGTCCGACGCCAGGAACAGCACCAGCCGGGCCACCTCCTCGGCCGACGCGATGCGGCCGAGCGGGATGCGGGTCGTGACCGCGTCGGCGACGACGCCCAGCTCGCCGAGCATCGGGGTGTCGATGATCCCGGGATGCACCGAGCACACCCGGATGCCGTGGGGAGCCAGCTCGGCAGCGGCCGACCGGGTCATCCCCCGGACCGCCCACTTGGTCGCCGCGTAGGCGTGGGCGACGGCCACGCCGCGCAGCCCCGCGACCGACGAGATGTTCACGATGCTGCCGCGGCCCTCTCGCATCATCACCGGAGCCACGGCGCGCATACCGAGGAACACGCCCGTCTGGTTCACCGCCACGACCTCGTTCCAGGTGTCGGTGCTGGTGTCCTGCAGGCCGCCGGAGCGGAAGATGCCGGCGTTGTTCACCAGCACGTCGATCCGGCCGTGGCCCGCCACCACGGTCTCGACGACCCGGGCCCAGTCGTCTTCCTGGGTCACGTCGTGGCGGAGGGCCTCGACCGCGTCGCCCAGCCGCTCGGCGGTGGTATCCACCTCGTCGAGCCGGTCGGTTATCACCACCCGGGCGCCGGCGTCGGCGAACAGCTGGGCCTCGGCGGCCCCCTGGCCGCGAGCGCCACCGGTGACGAGCGCGATCTTGCCGTCGAGTCGGTTCACGATTCCCCCTGAGCCTCGGTGCCGACCGATACTCCCACGGTGGACGAGGGCCTGTGGGAGCAGCACGCCCGCTGGTGGCAGGAGGGGTTCACCGACGGCGCCGACGCCGAGTACGAGGAGCAGATCGTGCCCATGGTCGCCGAGCTGCTGCAGGGCCGGGAACGCGTCCTCGATGTGGGCACCGGCGAGGGCCAGCTGGCCCGGCTGGCGGTCGCCATCGGCGCGTCTCGCGCCGTCGGGGTCGATCCCACCCGGGCCCAGGTGACCGAGGCGGTGGCCCGGGGTGGGGGTCCGGTGTACCTGCGCGCCGGTGCCGCCCGGCTCCCGTTCTCGGCGGCGACGTTCGACGCAGTGATCGCCTGCTTGGTGTTCGAGCACATCGAGGCCATGGACGAGGCGGTCTCGGAGGTGGCCCGGGTCCTGGAACCCGGCGGCCGCTTCGTGTTCATGCTCAACCATCCGCTGTTGCAGACTCCGGGCAGCGGCTGGATCGATGATCACGTGCTCGACCCGCCCGAGCAGTACTGGCGCATCGGGCCGTACCTGACCGAGAGCCGCGAGGTGGAGGAGGTGGTGTCCGGGGTGCTCATCCCGTTCATCCACCGGCCGCTGAGCCGGTACGTGAACGCGCTGGTCGAGGCCGGGCTGGTGCTCGAGCGCATGATCGAGCCCGCGCCCCCGGCGGGTTTCATCGCCCGGGCCCCCGAGTACCGCGACGCCGCCACCATCCCCCGGCTGCTGGTGCTGCTGGCCCGACGCAGCTGACGGCCCTCAGGACCGGGGCCGGCGGTCGATGATCGCGGGGAGCTCGACCTCGGCGCCGTCGAGGTCGGCGAGGGCCCGGGCCCGGTCGCGGAAGGTCCAGGTCACCGCGTTCTCGAGGAACGCCCGGGCCCCCACCTCCACCGCGGCGTCGAAGCCCTCGCTGGCCGCCCGTGCCGACATCTCCCGGGCGACGCGGAGGCTGCTGCCGCTCACCCCGGGCACCGGGAGCAGGCCGGCGGCGTGGAAGGCCACGTCGTCCCAGGCGCGGTCGGTCATCGCGTGCAGCGCCTGGGCGAGGTCGACCGCGTCGCCGAGCACGGGCGTCCATCCCGCGACGGTCAGCACCGTGGACCACTCCGAGCGGGTCGCGAACACCCCATCGTCGATGACGTGCCGGATGGCGGCCCGCTGGTGGTCGCTCAGCCCCGGCCAGTCGAGTGCGGCCTCGAAGTCGGCCCGGGAAGTGAACCCGTCGGCTCGGGCTGGGTCTCGCTGGGCTGCGACGTCGATCAGTGGGAGCAGCGGCCACACCGTTGCCGCGGTGTCTCGGCGACGGCGGAATCGCTCGATCTCGTCCACCGTGAACCGATCCTGGCCCACCCGGTCGCGTGCCACCCGGTGGTCGGCGTCGAGGTAGCGCTCGCTGCCCAGGGTGAGGAAGCGGAGGACCTGGGGGTGGCGCAGCAGCCAGGCGGCCGCGGCGCCCGCAGCGCTGGACCATTCAGTGGCGGCTTCGAGGTCGTCGACCGACACCAGGCCGTCGGGCCGGCCGCCCTGGGCGGCGGTGTCGAGCTGGTCGAAGTGCTCGACGATCGCACCGAGGGCCCGGTTCTCGTCGGCGAACTGCAGGCCGATGGCGGTCTCGCTCACCACGCTGATCGCCCGTTGGTTGCCCGAGGTGGCCGCCAGGGTCTGCAGCCGGGCCAGGTGCAGCGGGCTCGACCAGGTGCGCCGGGGGAGCGGTCCGTTCCGGGCGAGCAATTGCTCCCACACGGTGACCAGGCTGCCGGTCCCGATGGCCAGGATGACGGCCGCTGCGGCGGCGGGATCCTCCTGCCCCCGGATGAGCGCCTCGGCGAGGGCCGCTCGGCGCCGGACGGGAGAGCCCGAGGCGATGATCGACGCCAGCTCGTCGACGCCGGCGCTCACCAGACCGAGCTCACGGGGCGCCAGCGTTCCCATCACCCGACCCGCGGTGTCGGTCAGGGCCTCGTCGGCGTCGGCGAGGCTGCGGAGGCGCCACTCGAGATCCGCTGCCATGGCGTGCAGGCGCTCGGCGGCGGCGTCCAGCCGCCCGAGCGGTTCGGAGCCGGAGGCTGCCGGGCGCTGCAGCAGGGCCCGGGCCGCCGACAGGTCGGGGCTCAGGTCGCTGCCGATGGCGAACAGGGCTCGCGCGTCCTGCTCGAGACCGGCGGCCAGCACCCCGGCCCGGTCCAGGTTCATGCGCACCACGGGCATCGTGGACGAATATACATGAAATATACCGATATGCGGCGATGCTCCTCTGGTAGGATCCGTCCCACATGGCCGAGTTCGTCATCATCACCGGGCTGTCCGGCGCCGGGCGCTCCGAGGCCGCGAAGCACCTCGAGGATCTCGGATACTTCGTCATCGACAACCTGCCGCCGTCGCTGATCCCGAAGGTCACCGAGCTGGCCACGGGCCCGGGTGCCCAGATCGACCACGTGGCCCTGGTGGTGGGCACCGCCGAGTACCGCGACGAGATCGCCGACGCCGTCAGCGAGCTGCGAGCCACCGCCGGATCGCGGGTGCGGACCATGTTCCTGCAGGCCCGCACGCCCGAGCTGGTGCGGCGCTACACCGAGACCAGGCGGCGCCACCCCTTCACCGACCACGGCAACCTGGCCGACGCCATCGACGCCGAGCGGGAGGCCCTCGAGCCCATCAGGGCCCAGGCCGACGTGGTGATCGACACCTCCGACCTCAACGTGCACCAGCTGCGCGACCGGGTGATCGAGTACTTCGGGGCCGACGAGTCGTCACCGCGCATGCAGACCCGGGTCATGTCGTTCGGCTTCAAGCACGGGATCCCGCTCGACGTCGACGTGGTCATCGACTGCCGGTTCCTCCCCAACCCCCACTGGGTGGACGAGCTCCGCCCGCTCACCGGCCTCGACGAGGCGGTCGAGCGCTACGTGCTCGACCAGCCCATCGCCGAGGGGTTCCTCGGCAGCCTCGCCGGCATGCTCGAGACGGTCATGCCGGCCTACGCCGCCGAAGGGAAGGCCTACCTCACCATCGCCTTCGGATGCACCGGCGGGCGCCACCGGTCGGTGGCCATCGCCGAGCGGGTCGGCGCCATGCTCACCGACCTCGGGTTCGCGCCCACCGTCACCCATCGCGACATCGCCCGGTGAGCCCTCGTCGCGGCGGGGTGCCCCGATAGGCTGCTGAACCGCGCCGCGCCAGGGGCTCATCATCATCGTCCGCGAGGAGACACTTCCATGACCATCCGGGTTGGCATCAACGGCTTCGGTCGAATCGGCCGGAACTTCTTCCGGGCCGCCAAGCGCCACGGCGCCGACATCGACTTCGTCGCCGTCAACGACATCGGATCGGTCGAGACCATGGCGCACCTGCTCCGCAACGACTCGGTCCACGGACGCTACGAGGGCACCGTCAAGGCGGTGCGGGGCGGGATCAACGTCGACGGCGACAAGCTCGCGGTGCTGGCCGAGCGCAACCCCGCCGACCTGCCCTGGGGCGAGCTCGAGGTCGACGTGGTCATCGAGTCCACGGGCATCTTCAACTCCCGCGAGGCGGCAGGAGCCCACCTCGACGCCGGGGCCCGCAAGGTCATCATCTCGGCGCCCGCCAGCTGCGACGCCACCTTCGTCGTCGGCGTCAACGACGACGACTACGACCCGGCCAAGCACCACGTCATCTCCAACGCCTCCTGCACCACCAACTGCTTCGTGCCCATGGTGAAGGTCCTCGACGACGCCTTCGGCGTCGAGGGCGGGATCATGACCACGATCCACGCCTACACAGGTGACCAGAGCATCGTCGACGGCCCGCACAAGGACCTGCGGCGCGCCCGCGCCGCCGCGGTCAACATCGTGCCCACCTCCACCGGCGCGGCCCGGGCCACCGGGTTGGTGCTGAAGAAGATGAGCGGCAAGCTCGACGGCATCGCCATGCGGGTGCCGATCCCCGATGGGTCCATCACCGACTTCACCGCCAACCTGCGCAAGGAGGCCACTGCCGAGGCCGTCAACGCCGCCTTCAAGGACGCGGCCCGCTCCGGCTCGCTGCGCAACGTCCTCGAGTACAGCGAGGAGCCCCTGGTCAGCGCGGACATCGTGGGGTCGCCGGCCAGCTGTGTGTTCGACTCCGGACTGACCATGAGCATGGGGCGCATGGTCAAGGTCTGCGGCTGGTACGACAACGAGTGGGGGTACTCCAACCGGCTGGTGGATCTGGCGATGATCGTCGGCACCAGGCGGACCAAGAAGACGAAGGCGAAGCGCAGCGCAACGAAGAAGCGCGCCACCAAGCGTCCCGCCAAGAAGTGAACCTCCCCACCCTCGAAGACCTCGGCGACCTGAGCGGCCGGCGGGTCCTGGTCCGGGCCGACTTCAACGTACCGCTCCGCGACGGTGAGATCGCCGACGACCTCCGCATCCGCGCTGCCCTGCCCACCCTCCGCTACCTGCTCGATGCCGGAGCCCAGGTGACCGCCTGCAGCCACCTGGGGCGGCCGAAGGGGAAACCCGATCCGGCGTTCTCGATGGATCCGGTGCGGGCCCGCCTGGCCGAGTTGGCCCCCGGGGTTGAGCTGCTGGAGAACCTGCGGTTCGACCCCGGTGAGACCGCCAACGATCCCGAGTTCGTGGCCAGGCTGGTGGAGGGCCGCGACGCCTACGTCAACGACGCCTTCGGGGCCTCACACCGGGCCCACGCCTCGATCGTGGGTCCGCCCCGGCACCTGCCTTCGGCGGCCGGGCGGTTGCTGGCCCGGGAGGTCGAGGTCCTCCTCGGCCTGCGGGAGAGCCCCAAGCGCCCGTTCGTGGCGGTGCTGGGGGGCGCCAAGGTGAGCGACAAGCTCGGCGTCATCGACGCCCTGCTCGGCATCGTCGACGAGCTCGCCATCGGCGGGGGCATGGCGTTCACCTTCCTCCGGGCCCAGGGGCACCAGGTGGGTGACTCGTTGCTCGAGGAGGGCCAGGTCGAGCACTGCGCGGCGCTGCTCGACAGCGGCGCGCCCATCCACCTTCCCCACGACCTCACCGCGATCGGGCCCGGCGGTGTCGTCGGCGACCCCGAGGCCGGCGGCGAGGTCCGCCAGGCCGGCGTCGACCTCCCCGACGGCTGGATGGGGCTCGACATCGGTCCGGGGACCGCCGCCGCGTTCGGTGACCTGATCCTCGACGCCCGCACCGTGCTGTGGAACGGGCCCATGGGGGTGTTCGAGGATCCGCGGTTCGCGGCCGGCACCCGCCACGTGGCCCAGTCGATGGCCGACTCGAACGCGTTCACGGTGGTCGGCGGGGGCGACAGCGCAGCTGCGGTGAAGGAATTCGGCCTCGACGAGAAGATGGACCATGTGTCCACCGGCGGGGGTGCCAGCCTGGAGCTGATCGAGCAGGGTGACCTCCCTGGCCTGGAAGCACTGAGGAGCTGAGGAGCTTGCGATGACGGAGCGGAAACCGCTGATCAGCGGCAACTGGAAGATGCACCACAACCACTTCGAGGCCATCCAGCTGGTGCAGAAGCTGTCCTACGACCTCGACCGGGGCGATTACGACGCGGTCGACGTGTCGGTGCACCCGCCGTTCACCGACCTGCGGTCCATCCAGACGCTGCTCGACGCCGACCGCATCCCGATGCTGCTCGGCGCCCAGCACTGCCACGACGAGGACCAGGGCGCGTTCACCGGCGAGGTGTCGCCGGCGATGCTGGCCAAGCTCGGCGTGAAGCTCGTGATCACCGGCCACTCCGAACGCCGGGAGCTGTTCGGGGAGACCGACGCCGGCGTGAACGCCAGGGTCAAGGCGATCCTGCGCCACGGGATGACACCCATCATGTGCTGTGGCGAGACCCTCGAGGAGCGCCAGGCGGGGCAGGCCGAGAGCAAGGTGGAGGGCCAGCTCAGGGCCGGCCTGGAGGGGGTGACGAGCGACGCCGTGGCCGGCATGGTCGTCGCCTACGAGCCCATCTGGGCCATCGGCACCGGCCACACCGCCACCCCCGAGGACGCCCAGGCAATGTGCGCGCACGTGCGCCAGGTGGTGCGCTCCATCGCCGGCGACGGAGCCGCCGACGGGGTCCGGGTCCAGTACGGGGGGTCGGTCAAGCCGGCCAACATCGCCGAGCTGATGGCCCAGCCCGACATCGACGGCGCCCTCGTCGGCGGGGCCAGCCTCGAGGCCGACAGCTTCGCCCGCATCGTCAGGTACCGGCTCCAGTAGGACACACACCTGGCTGCCCGTCGATCGCCGGCAGCCGCGCTCGCGTAGCCCGCGAATCGCAGCGAACGGGCTGCCGACCGCGAAATGCTCACGGCAACCGGGACCCGCAGCCCATCGGTCGTTTTGCGGCGGGTATTTCTGCCCATCCATCCTTTCGGGTGGAGGGGTGATGCCGACATGGTCCATGTGACCAGGATGGCGGCCGTGGTGCCGGGGTGGACGGGTGGCGTCGCGGCGCCGCCGGTGAGGGACGACCTCGACAACGGGCTCCCGGTGATCGCGCCGCTGATCGCCTTCACGGCCGTGGGCTGGGTGTCGCTGGCGGTGTCGCCCTGGCTGATGAGCTACCCGCTGCTGCTCATCGCGCTGAACCCTCGGATGGTGTTCCTGCTGCTGGTGGCCCCCAAGCTCGGCTTGGTCGAGTTCACCCTGGTGGCGAGCCTCCGGCTGTGCCTCGCGGACCCCTTCAGCTACATGCTGGGCGTGCGCTACGGCGGCCGGGTGCGGGACAAGATCGAGCGCTCCCGACTGCGGCGCTGGCTGCTGTCGGTCACCAGGGTGGAGCGCAGCGCCTGCATCGCTGCGGTGTGGATCCGTCCGAGCCAGACGGTGCTGGCCTGGGCCGGGTCGCTACGGCTGTCGCCGCGCTACGTCGGTGTCGCCGACGTGATCACCACCGTGGTCTACGTGATCCTGATCCACCAGGGCGTGCAGCTGTTCTGAATTCATGATTCGGCGCCGCCGTCCATGGCACGGCGTCCATGGCGTCGCCTCATGTGTCGCCCGGCGTCGAGGCCGAGACGGGTGACCGGTCCCGACATCGTGGCCATCCATCCATGGTCGCTCCGGCTGTCTTGATGACTCGGCGCCCCCTCGGGTGCGGTACCGATCGGCGAGCCGGCGCCGGTAGGCTCGAACCCCATGGTTCCGCTCCTGGTGGTCGTCGACGTGCTGTGCGCCCTGGCGCTGATCGGCCTGGTGCTGCTGCACAGCGGACGCGGCGGCGGCCTCTCCGACATGTTCGGCGGAGGCATGGGCGCGTCGGCGGCCGGGTCCACCGTCATCGAGAAGAACCTCGACCGCATCACCATCATCGTGGCCCTGGTCTTCTCGTTCACGACCCTGGCGCTGGCGTTGATGATGGACGAGTAGCGGCCGCCCGGACCGCTCACGGGCCTCCCCGGGAGGCCGATGGACAGAGGTGCTGCACCGGGTGCTGCGCTTCGTCGCCGTGGTCTCGATCGTGGCTGCCGGCTGCTCGGCGCCGCGGCCTGTGCTGACCGCCCCCGACCGGATCGTCGACGACGGGCCACCAGCCGGCGACCCGGTGGCCGGCGAGCTGCGCATCGCCATCGTCGGAGCGCCGGTGCTCGACCCGCTGGCGGCCTCGCCGGTCAGCCCGACCGACATGGTCGTGGTCGATTTGCTGTACGACGGGCTCACCGCGTGGGATCCCGCGACTGGCACCTGGGTCCCGGCGTTGGCGTCGTCGCTCGAGCAGTCGGCCGACGGGCTGAGCTGGACCGTCGACCTGGGACCGGCCACGTTCAGCGACGGCACCCCCTTGACCGCCGACGACGTGGCCCGCTCGTTCGGGCGGCTCCTCCAGGCCCAGCCGGCACTCGCAGCCACTCGCCTGGAGATGGTCGACGACGTCGTCGCGATCGACCGAGCCACCGTCCGCTTCGAGCTGTCGTCGCCGTTCGCCTTGCTCCCCGCGCTGCTGAGCAGCCCCGTGTACGGCGTGGTGCCCGACGGCGCCGTGGACGGGCGGGTCGGCTCCGGGCCGATGATGGCGCGCGGCGATGGGGTCCTGGTGCCTCGTCCCGGTCTCGCGCTCGGCATCGCCGGGGTCCGACTGGTGGACACTGTCGACGAGGCTGCTGCAGTGGCGCAGCACCGGGCACGGGAGCTGGATCTGGTGCACGTCTCAATGGAGCACCGCGGCCCCGTCGACGCCACCGCCGTCGGCTTAATCGAGACCCACTACGCGCTCAACACCCGATCGCTGGCGCTGGCCGACCCGGCCGCACGTCGAGCGGTGGTGGCCGCGGTGTCGAACGAGGCTGTCGTCGAC
>JBFKRY010000136.1:0-10825 GCA_041636995.1 Acidimicrobiales bacterium
GAGCCGTTGAGGCTGCCGATGACGGGCACCTCCAGCTCGGACGCGGCCTGGCGGATGTGGGCCAGGTGGTGGTCGAGCCCCGCGAATGCCGAGTCGACGGGCGGGAGGTACCCGCTCGGGGCCTCGGCGAAGGTGCCGCCGCCCAGCTCCATGGTCAGGCTGTGGAGCAGCGCGTCCTGGTCGATCTCCTCCTCGAAGACCGACGCCAGGACCACGGCCCCCACCCCCGCGGCCTGCAGCTCCAGCAGCGAGTCGAGCCGCCGGGTGAGCGGCGACGCCGACGCCACCACCGGGTTGGCCAGCTCGAGCCCGAGGTAGCTGGTGGAGGTGTCGAGCTCAGTCATCGACGGCCTCCTTCGGGTCGTCCTCGAGGTCGCCGTAGCGGGCGGTGCGCTCCACGTCGACCATCTGCTCGTACAAATGCCAGCGGTCGTCGATGTCCTGCTGGGCCTGGGCGAACAGGCGCTCGGCGGTCTCCGGGGCCGACCGGGTGAGCATCGCGAACCGGTCCTCGGCCAGCGCGAACTCCGAGAACGGGACGGTGGGCGGCCGGCTGTCGAGATGGAGCGCGTGGTCGCCCACGGCCTCCCGGTGGGGGTCGAACCGGTACAGCGGCCAGTAGCCGGTCTCGGCGGCCAGCTTCTGCCTCCCCATCATCTTGGTCATGTCGATCCCGTGGGCGATGCAGGGGCTGTAGGCGATGATCAGCGACGGCCCCGGGTGGGCCTCGGCCTCCCCGAACGCCTTCACCACCTGGGTCATGTTGGCGCCCATGGCCACCTGGGCCACGTACACGTCGCCGTAGGCCATGGCGATCATGCCCAGATCCTTCTTGGCGGTCCGCTTGCCCCCGGCCGAGAACTTGGCCACCGCGGCCCGGGGGGTGGCCTTCGAGGTCTGCCCGCCGGTGTTCGAGTACACCTCGGTGTCGAGGACCAGCACGTTCACGTCCTCGCCCGTCGCCAGCACGTGGTCCAGGCCCCCGAAGCCGATGTCGTAGGCCCAGCCGTCGCCGCCGACGATCCAGACGCTGGTGCGAACCAGGTTGTCGGCGACGTCGGCCAGCTCGGCGGCGGCCGGATCGTCCATGCCCTCGAGCGCCGACCGCAGCTCGCGCACCCGGCGGCGCTGCTCGATGACGCCGGCCTCGTCGGTCTGGTCGGCATCGAGGATCTCCTGCGCCAGGGGCCCGACCCCGTCGGCGAGCCGGGTCAGCAGCACCCGGGCCCGGGACTCGTGGTTGTCCAGCGCCAGGCGCATGCCCAACCCGAACTCGGCGTTGTCCTCGAACAGCGAGTTGGCCCAGGCGGGTCCCCGCCCGTTCTCGTCGACGGCCCACGGGGTGGTGGGGAGGTTGCCGCCGTAGATCGACGAGCAGCCGGTGGCGTTGGCCACGATGGTGCGGTCGCCGAAGAGCTGGCTGAGCAGCTTGAGGTAGGGGGTCTCGCCACAGCCCGAGCACGCCCCCGAGAACTCGAACAGCGGCTGCGCCAGCTGGGACCCCTTCACCGACCCCAGCTTGAGCTCGGACCGGTCGGCCTCGGGCAGCGCGGTGAAGAACGTGAAGTTGGCGCGCTCGACGTCGAGGTGCTCGCCGATCGGACGCATGTTGATCGACTTGTGCTTCACCTCGGTCTTGCTCTTGGCCGGGCAGATGTCGACGCACACCCCGCACCCGGTGCAGTCCTCGGGGGCCACCTGGATGATCATGCGATCGCCCTCGGGCCCCTTCCACGGTTTGGACTGGAAGCCGTCGGGGGCGCCGGCGAGGGCGGCCTCGTCGGCCACCTTCATGCGGATGGCGGCATGGGGGCACACCAGGGCGCAGCGGCCGCAGTCGATGCAGATCTCCGGATCCCAGATGGGGATCTCGGCGGCGATGCAGCGTTTCTCCCACTGGGTGGTCGCGGTCGGGAAGGTGCCGTCGACGGGCATGGCGCTGACCGGGAGCAGGTCCCCCCGGCCCTCGAGCAGGGCTGCGGTGAACCGCTGCACGAAGTCGGGCGCGGCCTCGGGCACCAGCGTCGGCCGGGGCTCCTCCTCCACTGCGCCCGCAGGGGTCTCGACCCGAGCCAGCCCGCCCAGGGCCGCCGCGACCGCGGCCAGGTTCCGCTCCAGGACCACGGCCCCGTGGCGCCCGTAGGTCTTCCTGATCGACTCCTCGATGGCGCCGATGGCCTCGTCGACGTCCATCACCGCGCTGAGGGAGAAGAAGCACGCCTGGAGCACGGTGTTGATCCGCCGACCCAGCCCGGCGTCACGGGCGATGCGGTCGGCGTCGATCACCCAGAGCTCGAGCTCGTTGTCCGCCACCGCGGATCGAGCCCGAGCCGGCAGCTGCGCGAACACCTCCTCGGGCGGGAACGCGGTGTTCACCAGGACCTTGGCCCCCCGGCGGGCCCGGCCGAGCACGTCCACCCGCTCCAGCAGGCTCCACTGGTGGCATCCCACGAAGTCGGCGGAGTCGATGAGGTACGTCGACCGGATCGGTTCGGGAGCGAACCGCAGGTGCGACTCGGTCATCGACCCCGACTTCTTCGAGTCGTAGACGAAGTACCCCTGGGCATAGCGGTCCGTCCGCTCGCCCACGATCTTGACCGAGTTCTTGTTGGCGCCGACGGTGCCGTCGCTGCCCAGCCCGAAGAACACGGCCCGGTACACCGAGTCGGGCTCGCTCCAGGTTTCCGGGTCGACGGCCACGCTGGTGTGGGTGACGTCGTCCACGATGCCGACGGTGACGTGGCGCCGGGGCTCCGGGGCCCGGAGCTCGTCGAGGAGGGCGCCGACCATCGCCGGGGTCAGCTCCTTGGACGACAGGCCGTACCGGGCGCCGATGACCGACCGGCCGACGGCCGCGTCCTGCTCGGCGAGCGCGGCGACCACGTCGGTGTAGAGGGGCTCGCCCACCGCGCCGGGCTCCTTGGTCCGGTCCATGACCGCGATGCCGCGGACCGATGCGGGGAGCGTCTGCACGAACCGGGCCCCGTCGAAGGGCCGGTACAGCCGGACCACGACCACCCCGATCCGGGCCCCGCCGGCCACGGCGCTCTCCACCCACTCGATGCAGGGGCCCGCGGCCGAGCCCATCACCACCAGCACCTCCTCGGCATCGGGCGCGCCCACGTAGTCGAAGAGCCGGTACCGGCGGCCGGTGCGCTCCGCCAGTCGTTCCATGTCGGCCTCGACGATGTCGGGCACCGCGAGGTGGTAGGGGTTGGCCGCCTCCCGGGCCTGGAAGAAGACATCGGGGTTCTGGGCCGTGCCCCGGATCACCGGATGGTCGGGGTGCAGGGCCCGGGCCCGGTGGGCCCCGATCAGGTCGTCGTCGACGAGGGCGTCCACGGTGGTGGCGTCGAGGGCCTCGATCTTCGCCACCTCGTGGCTGGTCCGGAAGCCGTCGAAGAAGTGGATGAAGGGCACCCGGCTCCGCAGCGTGGACGCGTGCGCCACCAGGGCCAGATCCTGGGCCTCCTGGACCGAGCCCGACGCCAGCATCGCCATGCCGGTCTGGCGGGCCGCCATGACGTCGCTGTGGTCGCCGAAGATGCTGAGGGCATGGGTGGCGACCGACCGGGCGGCCACGTGCACCACCGCCGGGGTCAGCTCGCCCACGATCTTGTAGAGGTTGGGGATCATCAGCAGCAGGCCCTGCGACGCGGTGAAGGTCGTGGTGAGGGCACCGGCCTGGAGGGCCCCGTGGACCGCCCCGGCCGCCCCGGCCTCGCTCTGCATCTCGATCACCCGCGGCACCGTCCCCCACTTGTTGGGGCGCCCGGCCTGGGACCAGGCGTCGGCGACCTCGCCCATGGGCGACGCCGGGGTGATGGGGTAGATGGCGATCACCTCGGAGAGGAGGTGGGCCACCCGGGCCGCGGCTTCGTTGCCGTCGATGGTGAGGTGCTCGGTCATGGTCGACGATGGGCTCAGGGGACTCGCCGTCCGGAGATCTCGACCGGGGTGACCCGGATCCAGCGGGCCCGCCAGCGCTCGCTGGCCCACGGCATCAGCCCCAGCTGCTCGAGGAGCTCGATCTCGGCCCACTCGTCGACCGTGGACGCCTTCCCCTTCACGAGGACGCTGGCCCCGGTGCGGGTCTCCGGATCCCAGAAGTCCACCTCGAAGGTGACCCGCTGGTTCATCACCGCGGCCTGAAGCTTCTGGCCCTCGAGGGTGCGGAACACCACGTTGCCCTCGTGCCAGCGGTAGCTCACCGGGAGCGCCAGGGGCTGGCCCTCGTCGTCGACGAAGACCACCCGGCCGATCGGCATCCGCTGAAGCAGAGCCTCGCACTCGGCGGGTCCGAGGATCTCGAGTCCCGTGCGTTGGTCGATGTTGGCGGTGCCAGTGCGGCTCTCGTTCATGGCCGTCGGTCTCCTTCGACGCTGTGCCACGTCACCCCTTGGGCATACCACCCCCTCCGCTCCTGCGCTAAGGGCCATTGGTCCCGGGGGTGGCGAGGCCGTGGCTCCTGACACTTCCCACCGATGCTGCTAGACCGGACCACATGGCGACGGACGTGACGTTGTACCTCCCCGACCAACCCGGCGAGCTCGCCCGGCTCGGCACCGCCCTCGGCGAGCACGGCGTCAACATCGAGGGCTTCTGCGCGGTCCGCCGCGGAGGCGAGACCGAGATCCACGTGCTGATCGAGGACGCCGAGTCCGCCTTCGAGGCTCTGGCGCAGGCCGGCATCGACGTCAGCGCCGAGCAGGAGGTGGCCGTGCTCGACGTCGCCGACGACGACCGGCCGGGGCTGCTCGGCGAGGTCGCGGACCGGATCAGCGGGGCCGGCGTCAACATCACCCTGGCGTACCTCGCCACCGAGACCCGGCTGGTCTTCGGCGCCGACGATCTCGCCCGCGCCCGGGCCGCCCTGAGCTGATCTCCAGGCGACCTCAGATTGGGCGACCTCAGATTCCGTCGGGCCGGACCTCCACCAGCGCCTTCCCCGCGATCCGGCCGGCGGCGAGGTCGGCGATGGCGTCGCCGGCGTGCTCCAGGTCGTAGCGGCCACCGATCGCGGGGGTGACCTCACCGGACGCCATCAGCTCCGCGAGGCGGTCGACGAACCGGTGGTGCTCTTCGCTGACGAAGCCGCGGAGGCGTTGACCGATGAACGGGGACCAGACCATGGCTCGACCCAGTCGCCCCAGGAAGCCGCCGGTCCAGTCGCCGCCGCCCTCGCCGCCGACGATGACCAGGGTGCCGGCGGGGCCCAGGGCCCGCCGCAGGTCCCGGAGGCGTCGCCGGCCGCCGATGTCGACGATGAGGTCGTGGGTGCCCGTCGTCTCCAGGGGGTCGGTGCTCGTGTAGTCCACGACCTCGTCGGCCCCCAGTGACCTGACGAAGTCGAGCTTGGGGGTACTGGCGACCCCGGTCACGTGGGCTCCCAGGGCCTTGGCGATCTGCACCGCATAGCTGCCGACGCCCCCCGAGGCCCCCATCACCAGCACCTGCTGACCGGCTCCGAGCTCGCCGACGTCGGTCAGGGCCTGGAGGGCCGTGATGCCCGACACCGTGGCCACCGCCGCCTGGTCGACCGGCACGTTCGCCGGGCGGTGGGAGAGCTTCGACTCCTTCGCGGCAGCCAGCTCGGCGAAGGAGCCGTCGGCGATGCCGAACACCTGGTCGCCGACCTCGAAGCGGGTGACGTCCTCACCGCTGGCCACGACGCGCCCGGCGACGTCGAGACCCGGGATCGGCTGTTTGGGGCCACGCAACCCGGAGGCGAGCCGGATCATGAGGGGGAGGCCGACCATCAGGTGCCAGGTGCCCCGGTCGACGCCGGCTCCGGCCACCTCGACCAGGACCTCGTCCGGGCCGATCGTGGGCACGGGCACCTGCTCGACCCGGAGCTGCTCGGGGCCCCCGTAGCGGTGCTGGACCACGGCGCGCATGCGCTCGGGCAGCGGCGGTACCGGGGGCGGAGGGGTCGGCGGCATCGGAGGTCCATCGGCACTCTACGCTCCCGACCGGGCCGGTGGGATCCGTCCGAGCCGGTCTCCGGCTGGCCATCGCTACCGTGGAGCGCCGAGACTGGTCGGGACCCGACCGACCCAACCGAGGAGCCCCCGCGTGCCCACCCCTGCGCTGACCGACGACACCCTGGCCGCGGCCGAGGTGATCGATGCGGCCATCGAACGCAAGGGCCAGCACCGGGTCGCGGTCCTCGTCCCGGCCCGCAACGAATCCGAGACCATCGGCGCGGTCGTCGACGCCGCCAGCGCCACCGTCGACGTGGGGCTCACCGACCAGCTGCTGGTGGTGGACGACGGGTCGAGCGACGGGACCACCGCGGTGGCGCGGGCGGCGGGCGCCCAGGTTATTCGCACCCCACCGCGGGGCAAGGGGCAGGCCCTCCGCACCGCCATCGCCGCGGCGGATGCAGACGTGCTGGTCTTCGTCGACGCCGACCTCACCAGCTTCGAGCCCTGGCACATCGCCGCCCTCGCCGGGCCCCTCCTCGACCGGCCCGACATCATGCTGGTCAAGCCTCGCTACCACCGGGCCCTGCACGGCCGGCCCGGCGAAGGTGGCCGGGTGAACGAGCTGGTCGCCCGGCCCCTCATCCGGCTGCACTGGCCCGAGCTGGGGCACATCTCCCAGCCGCTCGCCGGGGAGTGCGCACTGCGCTGGGGCGCACTCGACGGGATCGACATCGCCGACGGCTATGCCATCGAGCTGGCGCTGCTCCTCGACGTCGCCGACCGGTACGGGGCCTCGGCGGTGGCCGAGGTCGTCCTGGGCGAGCGCGCCCACCGCAACCGGCCGCTCCACGAGCTCTCCGACCAGGCCACCGAGGTCCTCGCCGCCGCCCTCGACCGCCTCGACCGCGTCGGTGTCCGCCGAGCCGCCCGGGTCGACGGGCATCGTTGACCCGGCTCGGGCAGGACGACATGAGACGACCCTGGCGCCCCCGGCAGGATGGCTCGGGCGAGCAGGCCCCGGCCGGGCCGGGACCGCTGTCGGAGCTGGGCCGCCGCGTCGGGGCCTTCGTCGACAAGGCCAGGGCGCGCGCCGCGGACCACCAGTTCGAGCACTCGGCTGCAGGTCGAGCCCGTGCCGCAGCCGCCAAGGGCGACACCATCTTCCAGTACCGCCCCGAGATGACCGAATGGGGCCACGGCGCGGAGCTGTCGGCCATCGAGGCCGAGGGCTGGAAGCTGGAGAGCACCGACATCCAGACCGAGACGGTGACCGACACCGACCCCGACGGGTCGGCCCGCTCGCGGACCGTCACCTACGCCTTCTATCAGTTCACCCGGGAGCCGGACCCCGGCGGCGACTGACGGAGCTGCCGCCGGGCCCGCGCACTACTCGAGCCAGGCCTGCCAGGTGTCCTGGTTGGCGGCCACCCTGCGGGACGTCCGCCGGGAGAAGCTCTCGATCGTGTCCAGCACTTCGGGCTGTTCCCTCGCCGCTCGGTCATCGACCACGCCGCCTACGGCCTCGAGGTGCGGGCGACTGACCGAGCCTGGGCCTGGCGAACCAGGTGCTGGGTCCCGTGACCCGGGGCGATCACCACAAAATGTCGGATCGCCGGCTCGGGTGTGCGAGCATGCGGCCCGTGCGATGTCGTCTGGTGGTCTCGCTCGGTGTTCTCGCGGTCCTGTCGGCCCTGGTGGTTCCCGGACCCTCCGCAGTTGCCGGGGTCAACGAGCGTGGGGGCTGCGACTTCGACGGTGATGGGTTCGACGACCTGATGATCGGCGTGCCCTTCGACATCGTCGGCGAGCTGGCGATCGGATCGGTCCACGTCCTCTACGGCGGGGCCTCGGGGGTGGCCGCTGCGGGGGACCAGGTCTGGCACCGGGACCGCAGGGGCGTGCGCGGCGTGGGCGACGGCATCGACACCTTCGGCCAGACCGTGCAGTGCGGTGACTTCGACGGCGACGGCTTCGACGACCTGGTGGCCGGGGTGCCCAACGACGACGTGGGCGGGGCGGTCGACGCAGGCTCGATCAACGTGATCTACGGCTCCGCCGCCGGCCTCACGGCCGCGGGCGACCAGCTGGTGCACCGGGGCACCGCCGGCATGGCGGGGGCTCCCCGCGACGCGGATCGCTTCGGGAGCGCGCTCGCAGTCGGTGACTTCGACGGCGACGGCTTCGACGACCTGGCCGTGGGCCTGCCCACCAACAGCCGGGGCGACCTGAACTTCGCCGGCGCGGTGCAGGTGATCCAGGGAAGCGGCGACGGGCTGGACCCGAGCGCCAACGAGATCCTCCACCGGGGCACTCCGGGCGTCCGGGGCCGGGCAGTGGACTTCGGGCTGTTCGGCACCTCGCTGGCCGCCGGTGACTTCGACGCCGACGGCTTCGACGACCTGGCGATCGGCGTGCCCGGTGACGACCGGGGCAGCGAGAACGAGGCCGGGGCGGTCCAGGTGATCCCGGGCTCGCGGTCGGGGTTGGACACCGGGCCCGACCAGGTCTGGCACCGGGGCCGGCGGGGCATCAACGGTGCCAAGTCCGAGGGCGACAACTTCGGCTTCTCCGTGGCCGTCGGCGACTTCGACGGCGACGGCTTCGACGACCTCGTCGCCGGCGTGGCCGGCGACACCGTGCGCGGCGCGGCACGAGCGGGCTCGATCCACGCGATCTACGGCTCCGGCTCGGGTCTGCGTGCCGCCGGCGATCAGATCTGGCACCGTCGCCGGGCGGGCATCACGGGGCTCGCCAGCGCCGGCGACCACTTCGGCTGGTCGCTGGCGGTGGGAGACTTCGACGACGACGGCAACGACGACGTGGCCGTCGGCGCTCCCTTCGACCAGATCGCCGGGTCCGCCGACGCCGGGTCGGTGCACACCATCCACGGGAGCGGCTCGGGCCTGAACGCCGACGGCAACCAGCTGTGGCGGCGGAACGCCCCCGGCATCAGCGCCGCGCCCGAGGAGGGTGACCTCTTCGGCTGGGCCCTGGGCGAGGGCGACTACGACGGGGACGGTCGTGACGACCTGTCCATCGGCGTGCCCCTCGACGAGGTACGCGGTCAGGCCCTCTCGGGATCGGTGCACACGCTCTACGGCACACGGGCATCGGGCCTGGATGCAGAAGGCGAGCAGCTCTGGCATCGTGGACGTGCGGGCGTGAATGGCGCCATCGCCCCCAACGACCAGCTGGGACGCGGTCTCTGACGCCACCCTGCGTGCCCGCCGGAGGCACCGATGGCACACCACGACCATCATCACCACGACAGCGGGGGCATCGGCCGGTTGTCGGCGGCGTCCCTGTGGACACCCAGCGTCCACCGCCTCGGGAGGCGCCGGTTCCTCGCGGAGCTGGGCCGGGGAGCGTTCGCGCTGGCCATCGTCGGCACCCCCGTGTCCGCGTGCGGAGGCGACGACGACGAGGGCGCGCCATCGGAGCCCGGGGCGACCCCGGACCCGGGCGACGCCGAGCCCACGGCCACCGCTGCTCCCGAGCCGACACCGGAGCCGGCCGGGGAGGAGCCGGCGCCCGAGGAGCCCGCGGCCGAGCTCGAGTGGGCCCAGGTGAGCCTGGGGTTCGTGTCGGCCTACGTCCTGGTCCGGGGCCGGGAAGCGGCGGTGGTCGACACCGGCAACCCGGGCAGCGGCGACGAGATCGGCTCGGCGCTCTCCACGCTTGGCGCGGGCTGGTCCGAGGTGCGCCACGTGCTGCTCACCCACTCCCATCCCGACCACGTGGGTAGCCTGAGCGAGGTCCTGACGGAGGCCCCGACGGCCACTGCCTACGCGGGCGAGGCCGACATCGGCAACATCGCAGCGCCGAACCCGTTGCAGTCGGTCGGCGACGGCGACGACGTGCTCGGCCTGGAGATCATCGAGACCCCCGGCCACACCCCCGGCTCGATCTCGATGCTCGACCGGGGCATCGGGCTGCTCATCGCCGGCGACGCCATCAACGGCAACGACGCCGGCACCGCAGTGCTGGGACCCGACCCCCGGTTCTCGAGCGACATGGACACCGCCAACCAGTCGGTGCAGCGTCTGGCCGGCCTCGAGTTCGAGACCGTCGTGTTCGGCCACGGGAACCCCGTACCGAGCGGCGCCGACGACCTGGTGTCGGACCTGGCTGCCACCCTCTGAGCTCCTGATCCAGCCCCTCCCCGCCGGGGTCGGTTGGTGGTACCTTCGAGGGCGCGTACCCACCGCTGAGCAGCCCTCGCCATCGTTGCGGGGACCACGGCAGTCGCGAGCTCCGCGATGCCCAGTCGTGCGTCTCATCCCCTACGTCAACGCGAGGTACCCCGATGTCACCCAACATCCTGCTGCTCATGGTCGACCAGCTCCGCTTCCCCCGCTTCTCCTACGAAGGTGCGGGCATGGCCGAGCCCATCAAGAACATCCTCGGCCTACAGGGCGACGAGGCCGATCTGGAGGGGTACGCGCAGTACTTCCCGGGCTTCATCCGCCTCCGGCAGAACGCGGTGGTGCTCAGGAACCACACCATCGCCTCGTCGGCCTGCGTGCCCAGCCGGGCGACCATCACCACCGGCCAGTACGGCACCCGCACCGGGGTGCTGCAGACCGACGGGATCTTCAAGAGCGGCGATGCCAACAACTACCCGTGGCTCCAGCCCGACGGGATCCCCACCATGGGTGACTGGTTCCGGGCCGCCGGCTACGAGACCCACTACTTCGGCAAGTGCCACTTCGCGAACCCGCCCGACCACTCACTCGAGGGCTTCGGCTTCAGCGACTGGGAGCTCTCCTATCCCGAGCCCCACGGCTCCAGCCCCGACAACCTCGGGATCTTCCGGGACCACGGCTTCCGCGATCTCGTCACCGGCTTCCTGCGCCGCAAGGGCCTGGGCATCGACTACGACCGGGCCGCCGCCGACC
>JBFKRY010000137.1:0-10812 GCA_041636995.1 Acidimicrobiales bacterium
CGCCACCTCGTCGGCCGCAGTCGAGGTCTCGGTCACCACGTCCTCGAGCGCTCCGGCGCCGATGCTCGACAGGTCCGAGCCCAGCGCAGAGGCCTCGGCGGCGCCCCGCTCGGCGACGCTGCCTGCGGCCGAGGCGACCTGCTCGGTCACCGTGGCCTGGGCCTCCGGTGCCCGGCTGGCCAGCTCGCGTGCCGTTCGGCTGGCGGCCTCCCGCTCGTCGCGCAGGATGGCCCGCAGCGACTCCCCCGCCGCCAGCCGCTCCTGGATCCGGCCGAGCGCCCGATCGGCCTGCTCGACCGCGTCCCGTCCCACCTCCGCCCGTTCGGCGACGTCGCCGGCCCCCGGTTCGAGCTGCGAGAGCTGGGTGTCGATCTGGTCCAGACGCTGGCGGGCCTGCGCTGCGATCGACTCCTGCCAGCCGGCCCCACCGGGCTCACCGCCGGTTGTCGAGAGCTTGGCCCGGGCCTGGTCCAGCCGGTCGTGGGTCCAGGCACTGGCCCGGGAGGCGGCGTCGCCGCCCGCCGACTCCACCTGCTCGGCGCCCTGGCGGAGCGCCTGGCGGGCCCCGCTGACCTGGGCCTCCAGCGCGGTGCGCACCTTCCAGCGGGCGTGCAGCACCGCGGTCACCAGCAGCACCACCAGCCCCAGCAGCACCAGCACCGCGCCGAACACCAGGCCCTGCACGATGGCGTTCGAACGGACGTCGGTCACGTCCCCGCCGACCGCGAAGCGGGTCAGCTGGCTCACCGAGGTGTCAAGCTCGACCCGGTAGATGTCGGAGGTGGGGACCTGGAACCCCACCCGGGCCCGTCCCCGCCGGCCGTCGACGTCGTAGGTGGTCCCGTTCTCGATGGTCGTGGTGGGGATCTCGGTGCCGTCGCTGATGCGGATCACCCGGATGTCGAACGGGCCGACGTCGATGCCGTCCTCGTCGTAGACGACGTACTCGACGCCGGCCTCCAGAGTCTCCTCGAGGTTGTCCCTCCCCACGGCCCGGCGGAAGTCGTTCACGTCGTCGACCAGGCTGCGGAACCCGTTGACCGCCAGCACGATGGCCACCACCACGCCGGCGACCATCAGCAGCAGGCCGACCACGTACCCGCCCCGGTACGGGAACGTCCGGGATCCCACGCTCCGACGGACCGGCGCCGGGCTCATCGGGCCCCCAGCCGCCGGGCCACCAGCTCGATGCGGTCGAGGGGCTGCACCATGGCGATGCGCACGTGGCCGGCCCCGGCGGCGCCGTAGAACTCACCGGGGGCCACCAGCGCACCGCCTTTCGAGGCCAGCAGCTCGGTCAGGGCCCATGCATCCCCATCGGCCGCCGGCACCCAGAGGTAAAAGCCCCCGCCGGGCAGGCTCAGGTCGTGGCCGGCGGCGCCGAGCACCGCCGCCATGCGCTCGAGGCGCTCGCGGTAGCGCTCCCGCTGGCGGTCGACGTGCTCGTCGTCGCCGAGGGCCACGACGGCCGCGGCCTGGACGGGCCCCGGCACCATCTGGCCGCCGTGCTTGCGGATCTCGCCCAGCCAGTGCACCAGCTCGGCGTCGCCGGCGTAGAAGCCGGCGCGGAGCCCGGCCAGGTTCGATCGCTTGGACAGCGAGTGGACCGCGAGCACCCCCTCGGTCCCGTGCTCGAGGATCGAGCGCCCCGGGTGGGCCCGCCCTGGGGGCACCGGGCCGTCCCAGGTGAACTCCACGTAGCACTCGTCGCTCAGCACCGGCACCTGGTTGCGGCGCCCCCACGCCGCCGCCGCCGCCAGGTCGTCGAGGCCCCCGGCGGGGTTGCCCGGCGAGTTGACCCACAGGCACAGCGCCCGCTCGGCGTCGGCGGGATCGACCGAGTCCAGATCGAGGCGCCAGCGGTCGTCGACGCCCACCGGGACCGCCCGGCAGCCGGCGAGCTCGGCCCCCATGGCGTAGCTCGGATAGCTCACGGCCGGGTAGAGCACCGTGTCCCGATCGGGCGATCGCAGCCGCAGGTACCCCGGCGTGGACACCACCATCTCCTTGGTGCCGATGCACGCCGCCAGCTCCGTCGCCGGATCGACCACCGCGCCCAGCCGCCGGGCCAGCCAGCCTGCGGCCGCCTCACGGAACGCCGGGCTGCCCACGCTGGGTGGGTAACCCCGCTCGGCGCCCGAGCCGCCCAGCGTCTCGATCACCGCAGGCGGCGGGGCGTCGACCGGGGTCCCGATCGAGAAGTCGACCACCCCGCCGTCGTGCTCGTCGGCCAGCTCGCGCAGCGGGGCCAGCCGGTCGTAGGGGTACGGGGGCAGGTCGAACCCCATCAGGCGTCCAGCGGGGCCACCGCGAACGGCGCCAGCCGGGCCGCGGCATAGGCGTCGAGCCGGGCCGTCACCCGCATGCCGTCGGCGCCAGGGTGTTCGGCCAGGACCTGTCCCTCCCGGTGGACCTGGGCCAGCACGTCGCCGCGCTCGAACGGCACCAGCAGCTCCACCACGTCGGCGCCCGAGCGGAGCCGGTCGCCGATGGTCAGCAGCAGCTTGTCGATCCCCTCCCCGGTGGACGCCGAGACCGCGACCGAGCCCGGATGATCGGTGAGCAGCCGAGCCGGATCGGCGAGATCGGCCTTGTTGAACACGACCAGCTCGGGGACCGACCCGGCCCCGATCTCGTCGAGCACGGCCCGGACCGCGTCGATCTGGCCGGCCGGGTCGGCGGCTGCGGCATCGACCACGTGCACCAGCAGGTCGGCCTGGATCACCACGTCGAGGGTGGTCTTGAACGCCTCCACCAGCTGGTGCGGCAGCTTGCGCACGAAGCCCACGGTGTCGGTGACGAAGACCGCCTCGCCCCCGGGCAGCTCCAGCCGCCGGGTGAGCGCGTCGAGGGTGGCGAACAGCCGGTCCGCGACCAGGGCCCCGGCATCGGTGAGCCGGTTCAGCAGGGTGGACTTCCCGGCATTGGTGTAGCCGACGATGGCGATGGCCTGGTTGGCCGACTGCCGGCGGCGCTTGGACTGGTTCTGGCGGTGGCGGCCGACGTCGCGCAGCTCCTGCTCGAGCTTGTGGATCCGGCGCACCAGGCGCCGGCGGTCGACCTCGAGCTGGGTCTCACCCGGGCCCCGGGTGCCGATGCCGCCCGCCTGCTGGGACAGGCGCCCGCCGGCGCCGCGCAGCCTCGGCAGCCGGTACCGCAGCTGGGCCAGCTCGACCTGGGCCTTGCCCTCGGGGGTGCTGGCGTTCTGGGCGAAGATGTCGAGGATGACCGCGGTGCGGTCGAGGGCGCTCCGACCCAGGATGGCCTCGAGGTTCGCCTGCTGGGCCGGGCTCAGCTCCGCGTCGAAGACGACGGTGTCGGCGTCGGTGGCCTCGGCCACCAGCCTGATCTCCTCGGCCTTGCCCTGGCCGACGTAGGTCGCCGGATCGGGCGCCTGGCGCCGCTGGGTCACCCGGGCCACCTCGTCGGCGCCAGCGGTGTCGACGAGCAGCGAGAGCTCGTCGAGGGCACCGGCGGCGGCCTCGTCGTCGGCAGCGCCGCGGGACACCCCGACGAGGACGATCCGCTCCCGGTAGCTGCGGTCGATGAGACCCCGCTCCTCGCCGCCGAACTCGCCGAAGGCGCCCCGGTGGCTGTCGGTCTCGGCCCGGTGACCGTGTTCAGGCATGGCTGACCTCGATGTCGGCGATGTGGACGGCGGGCCCGACGAGCACCACCGAGGGGCCCAACAGCACCTCGGCCCGGCCGCCGGGCATGGTGACCTCGACCCGGTCCCCGACCAGACCCCAGCGGTGGGCCAGGCTGGCTGCGACCACGGCGCCGCTCCCACAGGCCGCGGTGGCCCCGGCGCCCCGCTCCCAGTGCCGCAGCGAGATGGCGTCGCCGCCGTCGTGGACCAGGAAGTGCACGTTGATGCCGTCGGGCTTCCAGCTGGCCTCCAGCGCTGGCCCGTCGAGCGCGGGGTCGACCGCAGCCAGGCCGTCGACCTCGACCACCAGGTGCGGGTTGCCGACCGCGCCGGTACCGGCGCGGCGGGTGGTGTAACCCGGGCGGCTCAGCTCGGCGACCGGCACCGGCTCCGGGCCCTCGGCGACCGGACCCATGTCCACCGCCACCTGCACCGTGGGCCCGTCGCCGGCGACCAGCTCCACGTGCCGCAGCCCCCCGCCGGTGCCCACCTCGAGCTGGCGACCGCCGTGCTCGGCGAACCACCGCTGGGCCAGGCACCGGATCCCGTTCCCGCTCGTCTCGGCCTCGCTGCCGTCGGAGTTGAACAGCGTCATCGCGAGCACCGCGCCCGGCGCGCCGTCATCACCCGGCGGGGTCCCGAAGATCAGGCCATCGGCGCCGATGCCCTCGGTGCGGTGGCACCAGCGGCGCGCCAGGAGACCGGCGTCGTCGGGTACGCCGTCGGTGAGGGCGACGAGGAAGTCGTTGCCGAGGCCGTGGTGCTTGGTCAACCGCACGCTTCGTATTCTCCCATCAGCGCGTCGAAGGCCTCCATCGGTTTCCCGTCGACGTCGATCCAGCGGATCCGCGGGTCCCTGCGGAACCAGCGCTCCTGGCGGCGGGCGAAGCGTCGAGTGGCGACGACAGCGGCGTCGAGCGCATGCTCCAGTGACATCCGGCCGTCGAGGTGGTCGAGGAGCTGCCGGTAGCCGAGCGCCTGGGCTGCGGTCCGGGACAGCGCGCCGGCGCGGTGGTGGAGGGCTCGCACCTCGTCGAGGAACCCCGCCGCCATCTGCCGCTGGTAACGGCAGCCGATGCGCTCGTCGATGGCGGTCCGGCTCCAGCGCGGTCCCACCATTCGGAAGCGGGTCTCGCCGTGCACGGTCAACCCGGGCCCGTAGCTGCTGAACGGCCGGTGACTGCCGATGGTGACCTCGAGGGCGCGAAGCACTCGCCGGCGGTTGGTCGGCTCCATGCGAGTCGCGGCCACCGGGTCGAGCTCCCGGAGGCGGTGGTGCAGCCGGTCGGTGGGCTCCGTCGCCAGGGTCGCGGCGACCTCGGGATAGCGCCCGGGGATGTCGAGGTCGTCGACCACCGCTCGCAGGTGCAGCCCGGTGCCGCCCACCAGCACCGGTACCCGGCCCCGACCCTCGATGTCGGCGATGGCGTCCCTGGCCGCGGCCTGGTACTCGCCGACGCTGAACTCCTCGGTCGGCTCGACCAGGTCGATCAGATGGTGGGGCACCTCGTCCCGGTCGGCTGCGGTGGGCTTGGCGGTGCCGATGTCCATGCCCCGGTAGATCTGCATCGAGTCCACCGAGACCAGTTCGATGCGCTCGTCGGTGCGGGCCAGGGCCAGAGCCAGGTCGGACTTCCCGCTGGCGGTGACCCCGACGACGGCCAGGATGGGCCGATCCGGGGAGGCGGCGCCCGTCGACCCGTGACTCAACCGGCGACCACGGGAATGCGGGTGCGGTGACGGGGCGGGGCCAGGACCTCGACCAGCTCACCCAGCAGGTAGTGGGTCCGGGCGTCGGTCACTCGCACGGTGGCGACGGCGCCGGCCCGCAGCGCCGGGGACGCCGCCAGATGGACCAGCTTGTTCTGGCGGGTACGGCCGGTGACCAGCTCGGGTTGGCGCTTGCTCGGCCCCTCGACGACCACCTCCTCGACCAGGCCCAGCCGGGCCTGGTGGCGCCGGGCCGAGGAGCGGCGGATCACCTGGTGCAGGCGCTCGTAGCGGTCGGCCACCACTGCCGGGTCGCAGAACCGCTCGACCATCTCGGCAGCAGCGGTGCCCGGTCGGGGCGAGAAGACGAAGGTGTAGGCCCCGTCGTACTCCGCCGTGGCCGCCACCTCCATGGTGCGCTCGAAGTCGGCATCGGTCTCGCCCGGGAACCCCACGATGATGTCGGTGGTGACCGCCAGGTCGGCCACGATGGCCCTGGCCTGCCCGAGGCGCTCCAGGTAGCGCTCGGCGGTGTAGCCACGGTGCATGGCTGCGAGCACGTGGTCGCTCCCCGACTGCAGCGGCAGGTGCAGGTGCTCGCAGACCGCCGGGGTCTCGGCCATCGCCCGCATCACGTCGTCGCGGATGTCCTTGGGGTGGGGGCTGGTGTAACGGATCCGGCGGATCCCCGGGACCTCGCCGACGGCGCGCAGCAGGTCGGCGAACAGCGGCCGGGCCCGCCGGCGCTCCCCGTCGGCCCAGCGCGGTCCTGCGAGGCGAGCGTCGTCGGACCCCGGGGCCCGGCGACGGAGCTCGCGGGTGAGGTCGCGGCCGTAGCTGTTGACGTTCTGGCCGAGCAGGGTGATCTCGATGACGCCGTCGGCGGCCACCCGCTCGGCCTCGGCCACGATGTCGGTGAACGGGCGGCTCATCTCGGGCCCCCGCACCGCGGGCACGATGCAGAATGCGCAGGTGTTGTCGCAGCCGACCTGGATGGTGAGCCAGGCGGCGTGGTCGACCTCCCGGCGTGCGGGCAGTGCCGACGGGAACTCGGCGGCATCGGCGGCCGCGACGGCTTCGAGGATCTCGACCACCGGGCCCTCGGCGCGAGCCCGGGCCAACAGCTCGGCGGCTCGCCCCACGTTGTGGGTACCGAAGACCACGTCGACATGGCTGGCGCGCTCGCGCACCAGCTCGCCGTCCTTCTGGGCCAAACAGCCCGCCACCGCGATCTGGACGTCGGGACGCTCGTCCTTCAGGCGCTTCAGGTGGCCGAGCTGGCCGTAGAGCCGATTGTCGGCGTTCTCCCGGATGCAGCAGGTGTTGAGGACGATGACGTCGGCGTCCTCCACCGAGTCGGCCCGCGCCATACCGTCGGCCTCGAGGAGCCCGGCGATCCGCTCGGAGTCGTGCTCGTTCATCTGGCAGCCGAAGGTCTGCACGAGATAGCGCTTGGACATCGTTCCTCCAGGCTACTGGCACCGGGCGGCCGACCCCGTTGGGGCGTCGCGGCGAGGCAGGAGGAGGGCGATAGCGTTGGCCCGATGCAGAGCCCGGTCCAGGTGGCCCTCCTGCTCCGGCCGAACACCCGGGCAGACCTGCTGGCTGCCGCCGCCTTCTCGTCGCTGGTGTTCACGGCCACCCCGTTCCTGCTGCCCGCGGTCAGCGAGCAGTACGACGTGGGGCTTGGCCTGGCGTCGCTGATCTCGACCTTCCAGCTCGGCGGGTTCGTGCTGGCATCGTGGGTGGTCGGCCGCATCGCGCACCCCTCGCGCCGGCTGCTGGTCCTGGGGCTGATCGCCGCCGCGGTGTGCAACCTCACCTCGGCCGCGGTCCCCTGGTTCTCGGCATTGCTGGCGCTGCGCTTCCTCGGCGGGGTGAGCCTGGCGGTGGTGGCCTGGCTGGGCTGGCAGGAGGTGTTCGGCGACAGCGACCGGATGGGCGACATCGCCGTGGTGGGCCCGGTCATGGGCATCGCCGGCGCGCCCGCGGCCTCCGCGCTCGCTGCGTACGGCGGCGCCGACGCGGTGTTCCTGGTCCTGGGGCTGCTGGCGCTGGCGCCGCTGCTGTTGCGGGCGCCTCACCGGCCCATGGGTGCCAACGCTCCGGCGCGAACCAGCCGCAGCCGCCCGATCCCGGTGACCCGGGTCATCCTCGCCTGCATGGGGGTGGTGACCTTCGGGGGCTCGGCGGTGTTCGTCTTCGCCGCAGCCATCGGCGCCGAACGGGTGGGCCTGGACCCGGTGGTGCTGGCCCTGGCCTTCAGCGCCAACGCGGTGGTGGGTATCCCGCCGGCGCGCTACCGGGGCCGGCGGCGCTACGCCGGCTTGTGGCTGGTGCTCACGGGCACGAGCGCCGCGATCCTCACCACGGTCACCGACAGCACCGTCTTCTGGCTCGCCATCGTGATCTGGGGGTTCGCCTTCTGGGCCGGGATCCCGGGGGTGTTCAAGCTGCTCGCCGAGCGCTCGGCCCACCCTGCCGACCGGGCCGGCGACGCCCAGGCGGTCATGGCGTTCGGCCGGATCTTCGGACCGCTCATGGGCGCGGTCTTCATCGAGGCCGGCGCCCTCGAGGCGCTGGGGCTCACCGCCGGCGCGCTGATGGCGGCGGCGGCGTTGGTGCTGGTCGCGGTCGAGCTCCTCGTCCCGCCACGATCGCTGGACCAGCAGGTCCCGGAACGGGCCCGGCCCGAGCTGGCCCGGAGCCAGCCCGCGCAACCTCGGACGGCGCAGGCCTGAGCAGATCCCTGCGCCGAGAAGTACGCAATACCCCTTGCGGAAACGCTCCGATCGTCCGAAGCTCATCACAGGCGCGGTGAATAGGGCGCAGCCGGACCTCCCCCGGCTGCAATTCCCCGATCCAGGCAACTGCGAGAGAGGAGGCGGGCGGGCAAGACAGGCGGCAACCCGCCCCCGGTCGCGCCCATCGGGCGCATTCGGAAGCCACTGTCGAACCAAGGTTCGAACGACCTCACAAGGGGTATCGAATGAGAGCCGTCATGATCCGGTTGGCCGCGGTGCTCGCGGTCGTCGCCGGCGTTCTCGCCATCGCGCCGTCTGCTTTGGCCCAACCACCCTCCAACGACGACATCGGCACCGCAACCGAGGTGTTGGAGCCGCTCCCCTACCAGGACACGGTCGAGACCACCGAGGCCACCGGGGCCCCGACCGATCCGGGCTGCGCCTCGGAGCCCGGCGACCTGGACAACCCCACCGTCTGGTACACGTACACCCCGGGCGCCGACGGGCCCGTCCAGGCCCACACCTTCGGCAGTGACTACGACACCACCCTGTCCGCCTACATCGACGACGGTGGGGGCGGGCTGATCCAGCTCGGCTGCAACGATGACACCGGTGGCTTGCAGTCGTCGCTCGTGCTCGACCTCGGCGCCGGGGTGCCGGTGTTCTTCATGGTCGGGACCTTCGACGGGATCCCGTTCGGGCCCGGCGAGGTCGGCAACCTGGTCTTCACCGTCGGGCCGCCGGCCCCGCCGCTGGATGTCACCCTGTCGGTGGACCCGATCGGGCGGGTCACGCCGCGCACCGGCGTGGCCACCATCACCGGAACCGTCACTTGCTCGGCCCCCGCGACGGTCGACATGTTCGGCGAGCTCCGCCAGCGCGCCGGCCGATCGATCATCGTCGGCTCCGGCTTCGAGTTCTTCGAGAACTGCGATGGCGAGACCCCGTTCACGCTGGTGATCCCGGGAGACACCGGGCTCTTCGCCGCCGGCCGGGCCGAGATCCTCCTGTTCGCCTTCGGGTTCTCCCCCAGCGGTGAGGACTTCGAGGTCTTCGAGGGCACCGTCCGCCTCCGGGGCGGCCGGCCGTGACTCCCAGCTGACGCCCGAGGTCCGGGGGGCCGCCGCCGGCGACCCCCCGACGGGCCTCGGTCCCGCGAGCCCGGCCACCCCTGGTGACGCCGTGCGCGACCCCGGGTAGCGTCGAAGGGTGCTGCTGGCGCAGATCACCGACTTCCACCTCATGGGCCCCGGCCGGCGCCTGGGGGACCGGGTCGACACCGCCGCGCACCTCCGTGAGGCGGTGGCCCACCTGAACGCCATGGAGCCCCGGCCTGCTGTGGTCCTCGCCACCGGCGACCTGGTCAACGACGGGACGCCCGAGCAGTACCGGCAGCTCGGCGACATCCTCGGTCGGCTCGAGATCGAGATCCTGCCCATCCCCGGCAACCACGACGACCGGTCGGGGTTGCGGGATCTCTTCGCCGGGGTGGTCCCCGACGGTGACCCCGACGACCCGGTGGACTACGTGGTCGACCGGGGTCCGCTCCGCCTTGTCGGCCTGGACACCACCGTGCCCGGCGAGCACCCCGGCCTGCTCGAGCGCGACCAGCTGGCGTGGCTGGACGCGGTGCTGTGCGAGGCACCCGACCGGCCGACCGTGGTCTTCCAGCACCACCCGCCCTTCCTGACCGGCATCGACTGGATGGATGCGTCGGGCCTCGCTGGCCGCGAACGCGAAGCCGACCTGCTGAGCCGGCACCCGCAGGTGCGCGCCGTGCTCTGCGGGCACATCCACCGGCCGATCCAGTGCCGGGTGGGCGCCGCGGTAGCCAGCACCTGGCCCAGCACCGGGGCCCAGGTGGCCCTGGCTCTCGATGGTGCCCCCTTCGGCTACGTGGACGAGCCGGCGGCGGTGGCCCTGCACCGCTGGACCGAGGCCGACGGGCTGGTCTCGCACCTCAGCTACGTGAACGGGCCCGATCGCTGGGTCCCGCCCGCCTTCCGGAACCGGAAGCCACCCAGCTGAGGCCCACCCCGCCGGCGCTAGTCCTCGATCACGATGGGCTCGTCGTCGGCCTCGGTGAAGGCGTCGCCGATGCCGTCGCCGACGGCGTCGACCTCGGGCTCGGGTCTGACCTCGGCCCAGATCCGGTTCTCGATCTCCATCATGATCTCGGGGTTCTCGGCCAGGAAGGTCTTGGCGTTCTCGCGACCCTGACCGAGCTGCTCGCCGTCGTAGGTGAACCAGGCCCCGGACTTCTTGACGATGTCCATGTCCACCCCGATGTCGAGCAGCGACCCCTCGCGGCTGATGCCCTTGCCGTACATGATGTCGAACTCGGCCTGGCGGAAGGGCGGCGCGCACTTGTTCTTGACCACCTTCACCCGGGTGCGGTTGCCCACCACCTCCACCCCGGACTTGAGCGACTCGATCCGGCGGATGTCCAGGCGGACCGACGAGTAGAACTTGAGGGCCCGGCCCCCCGGGGTGGTCTCGGGTGAGCCGAACATCACTCCGATCTTCTCCCGCAGCTGGTTGATGAAGACGCAGATGGTCCGGGACTTGTTGAGATGGCCGGTGAGCTTGCGCAGCGCCTGGGACATCAGCCGGGCCTGGAGGCCGACGTGGGTGTCACCCATGTCGCCTTCGAGTTCGGCACGAGGCACGATAGCCGCCACGGAGTCGATGACCACCACGTCGAGCGCA
>JBFKRY010000138.1:0-10725 GCA_041636995.1 Acidimicrobiales bacterium
CCAGCAGGGTGCCACCGTCGCGCAGCAGCGAGAGGGCATGGCCGAAGCTGTCGGGGTGACCGGTGGCATCGACCACCAGGTCGATGCCCCTCGGGCCTGCGGCAGCCCGGGCCCGCTCGACGGCTCGGGCGGGTTCGTCGGCCACCACGCACTCGGCGGCCCCCAGGTCGGCCGCGATGTCGAGGCGCTCGGCGAACCGGTCGATGGCGATCACCCGGGCCCCGCCGAGGGCGGCCTTGGCCACGTGGACGACCCCCACCGGGCCCACGCCCACCACCGCCACGGTGTCGCCACGACCGAAACCGCCGGGACGGGGCATGGCAGCGACCAGATCGAGGCTGTGGGTCACCGCGAAGAGCTCGGTGAGCACGGCCACGTCGTCCGGCACGCCGTCGGGGACCCGGAAGACCGGCGTGCCCGGCCGCAGGTAGAGATACTCGGCGAACCCACCGAACAGATGTGGCGGCTCGGCGGCGCTGAGGGAGTTGCCGTAGTTCTCGAGGTGCCGGCAGAAGTAGTACGGGAAGTCGTCGACGCAGAACCGGCACGTCCCGCAGGCCCGGTTCGGTGCCGGGACGATGCGATCCCCGACCGCGAGGGGTGCCCCGCCGAAGTCGGTGGCCCCGCCCTCGCCCATGTCGGCGACCACCCCCAGGTTCTCGTGACCCTGGATGATGGGGAACGGGGTGGAGCTGGCGTGATCGGTCCCCGCGTACTGCTCGGTCTCGCCCCGGTACGTGTGCTTGTCGGTTCCGCAGATACCCGATGCCACCATGCGCACCAGCACCGCCCCCGGTTCCAGATCGGTGGGCAGCGGGTAGTGCTCGATGCGCAGGTCGTAGGGTGCGACCAGGGTGGCGGCGGCCACGGTGGGGCTCACCGCGCCGAAGGTAGTCCAGCGTCCGCTCTCGCTCGACCAGCCCGATCGCCGAGGGTGGCCAGGGTGCCGGCGGCGAGCGCCAGCGTCGAGCCCGCGGCCAGCAGGCCCAGCCGGGTCGCCCGCCTGGGCCGCAGTGATCAGGTCGGCGACCGGGGCTGCCGATGGGTTCGGCAGCCCGGCGATGCGGCTGAGCCCGCGGCTGCGCAGTGGCGACGCGTCAGGCCAGGCCCCGGAGCATGAGGTTCCAGTACAGGAACGGCAGGCCGTAGCGCTTGAGGTACCACATGTCGCGCCGTTCCTTGACGGTGTCGATGAACGGGATCGTCTTGTGGTGGGTCATCGTGTAGTCGAACTCGGCGAGCAGCATCTTGCCCTGGGCGGTCACGATGGGGCACGACGAGTACCCGTCGTAGGAGGCCTCGAGGTCGCGGCCTGCGAGCGCGGCGATGACGTTGGCGGTGACCACCGGCGCCTGCTTGCGTACGGCAGCCCCGGTCTTGGCCGCGGGGATCCCGGCGGCGTCGCCGAGTGCGAACACCGACGGGTAGCGGGCGTGGACCAGGCTGTGGGCATCGACGTCGATCCATCCCCGCTCGTCGCCGGGCACGGCCAGGGGCCTGGTGCGGACGAACTCGGGTGCTCGCTGCGGAGGCACCACGTGCAGCAGCTGGTAGGGGACGGTCTCGGTCCCCTCGGCCGTCCGCAGCACCGCCTCCCGGGCGTCGGGCCGCACCTCGATCAGCTCGGTCCGGTAGCGCACGTCGATCCCGTACCGCTCCATCACCCCCTCGAGGACGGCCTTGTACTCCGGGAGGCCGAACAGGCCGTCGCCGGGGAGGGAGAACATCATGTCGGTGGCGTCGAGGCGGCCGTGCCGGCGCAGGTGATCGGCCGTCATGTAGGCGGCCTTCTGGGGGGCGCCGCCACACTTGATGGGTCCGTCGGGCTGGGTGAACAGGGCCACCCCGCCGTCGAACGCCTGCACCTCGGCCCAGGTGCGCTCCGCGGTCTCGGCCAGGTAGTTCGAGACCACCCCGTTCTTGCCCAGGGTCTCGGTCAGCCCCGGGATCGCATCCCAGTGCAGCTCGAGGCCGGGGGCGAGGATGCACGCGTCGTAGCCGATGGTCAGGTCGCGGTCGGTGACCACCAGCTGCTCGTCCGGATCGACGTGGGCCACCTGGCCCTGGATCCAGTGCACCCCCTTGGGCATGACGTCCGCCTCGGGCCGCATGGTGCTGGCCGCGGTGGCGTGGCCGGATCCGACCAGCGTCCAGAGGGGCTGGTAGCGGTGCACGGCCGAGGGCTCGATGACGGCGACGTCATCCTGCCCGGCGCGCCGCAGCCGCGCGGCGACGGTGATGCCGGCGGTGCCCCCACCGACGATGACGATCCGATGGTGGAGGTTCTCGCTCATCGCCGAATTCTGCCTCGCGTCGAGGCGCTCAGGCAGGGTCCGAGGTCCTTCGGCTGTCCCCGGGGGAGCCGGACCGGGGCCGCCACGGGGAGGTGATCAGCCGGGCCCCCCGCTGGAAGGTGACGTAGTTCCAGGCCCAGCCGATCAGCACCTGGATGCGGTTGCGGAAGCCGATCAGGAACGCGATGTGGACCATCCACCAGGCCATCCAGGCCGGCCAGCCCGAGATCCGCAGGGGGCCGATGACCCCGACCGCGGACGAGCGGCCGATGGTGGCGAGCTCGCCCTTGTCGCGGTAGCGGAACACCGGTCGGGGACGCCCGGCGAGGTCAGCGGCAATGACGGCAGCGGCGTGTCGTCCGCCCTGGATCGCCCCCTGGGCCACACCGGGCACCTGCTGGCCGTCCGACGTCACTGCGGCCAGGTCCCCGATGACCAGCACCTCCGGGTGATCCGGCACCGCGAGCGACGGGTCGACGACCACCCGCCCGGCCTCGTCGGTGCGGGCGCCCAGCGCTCGGCCCAGCGGGGAGGCGGCCACGCCGGCCCCCCACAGGACCGTCCGCGCCGCGATGAACCCGGCGGTCGTCGACGCCCCGCGCTCGTCGATGTCGTCGACCAGCGCGTCGAGCCAGACCTCGACCCCCAGGTCCTCGAGCTGCCGGCGAGCCCGTCGCGACAGCTTCTCGGGGTAGGTACCCAGCACCCGGTCGGTACCCTCCACCAGCACGACCCGCGCCGCGGTGGGATCGATCCGTCGGAAGTCCCGGGTCATGGTCTTGGTGGCGATCTCGGCGATGGCACCGGCCAGCTCGACGCCGGTCGGGCCGCCCCCGACGACGACGAAGGTGAGCAGCTCGGCCCGCTCGACCGGGTCCTCGGAGCGCTCGGCGAGCTCGAAGGCGAGCAGCACCCGGCGGCGGATCTCCAGGGCGTCCTCCACCGTCTTCAGGCCCGGCGCGTGGCGTTCCCAGCCGTCGTTGCCGAAGTAGGAGTGCGTCGCCCCCGCAGCGAGCACCAGGTGGTCGTAACCCAGCCGCTCGCCGTTGGCGAGGAGGACCGCCTGGCGGTCGACCTCGACGTCGACCACCTCGGCGAGCAGGACCGAGACGTTGCCCTGCGACCGCAGGACCGACCGCAGCGGTGCCGCGATGTCGGCGGGGTTCAGCCCCGCGGTCGCCACCTGGTACAGCAGCGGCTGGAAGAGGTGGTGGTTGCGCCGGTCGACGAGGGTCAGCCGCACCGGCTCGCGGGCCAGGGCCCGGGCCGCGGCCAGGCCGCCGAAGCCGCCACCCACGATGACCACGTGGGGTCGGCTCGCCCGCTCCGGATCGGTCGGGCGCGTGGGATCCACCGAAGCCACCAGCCGAGTCTTGCCGACCGAGGGCTCGTGCGCCCACCGGCCCTCCCGCCCGGTCCCGGACAAGAGGCCCCGCGGTGTGGAATCCTGCGTGGAGCTGCTGGGCCGGTCCCGGCGCCCTCACACCCGCCCGAGGAGGCCGATGAGCACGGATCGCGCGCGACCTGCAGCATTGGCGGCGGCGCTGGTTGCCACGACCCTGCTCCCGGTGGCGGCGTCGGGGGCCCAGCCCCCGACCTGCTTCGGCGAGGTGGCCACCATCGTCGCCCAGCCGGGTATCCCGACCGTCGGCACCGACGGCGACGACGTCATCGTCGGGACCTCCGGCTCCGACGACATCCGTGGTGGCGCCGGCGACGACACCATCTGCGGCCTGGCAGGTGCCGACGTGATCCGCGGCAACCACGGTCGCGATCGGATCAACGCCGGCGGCGGCCACGACACCGTGACCGGGGGCCGGGGACGCGACGTCATCGTCGGCAGCAGCGGCGACGACGACCTGTCCGGCAACTCCGGCGGCGACGCCATCTCGGGCAACAAGGGTGGCGACCACATCCGCGGGGGTGCCGGAGCCGACACCATCGGTGGAGGCCCCGGGGCCGACACCATCGAGGGGAACGGCGGCGACGACACCATCTCGGGCAACGACGGTCGCGACGACCTCCGCGGGGGCACCGGCGACGACACCATCAGAGGGGGGCCGAAGGCCGACACCATCGAGGGGAACGGCGGTCACGACACCGTGCGCGGCGGGAGCGGGCCCGACGTCATCGACGGAGGTCCACGGGGCGACGCGCTCGAGGGCCGGTCCGGCGCCGACGTCCTGACGGGCGGCGGGGGCCACGACACCATCGGCGGCGGCCGTGGAGCCGACCGGCTCGACGGTGGCCCCGGGAGCGATCAGCTCGACGGGGGGCGGGGCCCCGACACCTGCCTGAACGGCCAGGGGGTCACCGAGGACGTGGACTGCCTGGAGGGGTTGCGGCTGACGCTGGTGGCCGACCTCGGCGATCGGGCCGGGATCGTGGTCTCACCCCCCGGGGACGATCGCCTGTTCGTGATCGAGCAGTACCACGGAATCCGCCTGATCGAGGACGGTGAGCTGCTCGACACCCCGTTCCTGGACCTCGAGGACGAGGTGGCCACCGGCAACGAGCAGGGCGTGCTCGGGCTGGCGTTCCACCCGGACTACGCGGAGAACCGGCGTTTCTACGTCAACTACATCGCCCGCGGCGGCGACACCAAGGTCAAGGAGTACCGGGCCCGGCGGTCGGACCCCGATCGAGCCAGCAAGAGCAGCGGCCGCCTGATCCTCGACATCGACCAGCCCCACCGGTGGCACAACGGCGGCATGCTCGCCTTCGGCCCCGACGGCTACCTGTACATCTCCACCGGCGACGGTGGACCAGCCGACGACCCGAACGGGCACGGCCAGGACACCGACAGCCTGCTGGCCGCGCTGCTGCGCATCGACGTCGACGGCGACCGGCCCTACGAGATCCCCGCGGACAACCCCTTCGTCGGACGCGAGGGGGCCGACGAGATCTGGGCCTACGGGCTGCGCAACCCGTGGCGGTTCTCGTTCGACGCAGAGAGCGAGCGGCTCTACATCGGCGATGTGGGCCAGTACAACTGGGAGGAGGTCAACGTGGCCCCTGCCGGCCGGGGCGGGATCAACTACGGATGGAGCGTCGTGGAGGGGCCGGTCTGCTACCGGCCGTCCCGGGGCTGTGACCGCTCCGGGATCCGACCCGCGAAGCTCGACATCCCCCACACCACCGGCGCCTGCTCGGTGATCGGGGGGTACGTGTACCGGGGCCAGGCCATCCCCGAGCTCGACGGGCACTACTTCCACACCGACTTCTGCACCCAGGCGGTCGACAGCTTCCTGCTCGACCGCGGCGCCGCCACCCAGCGGACCCGGTGGCTGACGGTCTCGGCCGGGCGGGGCGTCCCCCGGGCGGTCCACGATCCCGGCCCGAACTCGCTGCCGCCGGGATCACCCACCTCGTTCGGGCTCGACGCCGACGGCGAGCTCTACATCTCCACCCTCGGCGGGCAGGTGTACCGGGTCGAGCCCGTCCGCTGACCGCACGGCCCCCCGGACGTCGGCCCGGCAGCGCGCCGGACCTCGGCGTGGTAGGGATGGCCTTCCGGAAGACCAAGGAGGTCGGGGATGAGCAAGGTGGCGATGATCGGCAGCTTCGCCTGCAAGGAGGGCAAGGCCGACGAGGTGGAGGCTGCGCTCGGTGCCATGGTCGAGGCGGCGCGAGGTGAGCCCGGCGTGGAGATCTACTCCTACCACCGGGGGGAGGGGAGCACCTACTGGTTCTTCGGGCTGATGGCCGACGAGGAGTCGATGCGGTCCCACGGCCAGTCCGAGGCCATGCAGGCGGCCATGGCGGGGTTCGGTGAGCTGCTCGCGTCCCCGCCCCAGATGTCGGCCACCACCCCGATCGCCGGCCTCGGGCTCGACATCTGACGCGGTCGGCGCTGCGGCCGTCTGCCATGCGCGCGACGATCGTCGGTGCCGGGGTCTCGGGTCTGACCACCGCAGTGGCGCTGCGCGAGGCGGGTCGGGACGCCCACGTGGTGGCCCGGGAGACCCACGAGTCGACGGTGTCGGTGGTCGCGGCAGCGGCCTGGACCTACACCGTCGCCGAGCCCCAGGCCTCGACGCGGCGGTGGGCCCTCGCCAGCCGGGAGCGGTTCGAGGCCATCGCCGAGGACCCTGCGAGCGGCGTGGTGCCGTTGCGCCACCGAGAGCTGGGGCGCCCGGACCCGGGGGCGAGCTGGTGGGAGAGCACCCCCTACGTCCGGCGCATGGCCGCCAGCGAGCTCCCGGCCGGCTACTCGACCGGCGTGCTGGTGGACGGCTTCATGATCGAGCCGCCCATCTACCTGGGATGGCTCACCGACCGGCTCTCGGCGCTCGGGGGGACGGTCACCGTCGCCGAGGTCGGGCGCCTCGACGACGTCGACGGCGACGTCGTGGTCAACTGCACCGGCCTCGGCGCGGCAGCGCTGGTGGGCGACGCCACCATGTACCCGATCCGGGGCCAGGTGGTCGTGGTGGCCAACCCCGGTGTCCGCGACGCGACCGCCGACGAGTCCGATCCCGACCGGATCGCCTACGTCTACCCGAGGTCGCGAGAGGTCATCCTCGGCGGCACCCGCGATGCCGGCCGAACCGACCCCGCCCCCGATCCCGCGATCACCGAGCGGATCCTCGCCGACTGCGGCCGGCTCGAGCCGCGGGTGGCCGGCGTCGACGTGCTCGACGTCCGGGTCGGCTTCCGTCCCGGCCGCCCCCAGGTGCGGGTGGAGGGTGATCGGCTGCCCGACGGCCGGCCCGTGGTCCACAACTACGGCCACGGCGGGGCCGGCTTCATCCTGTCGTGGGGGTGCGCCCTGCAGGTCGCCGACCTGGCCGCAGCCGCGACCAGCTGAAGCCGCCCTCAGGTGCCGGCGACCAGCCGGTACCGCGAGCCCACCACGCTGGGCCCGTACCGGCCAGGCGCGAACGCCGCCGCCAGCGCGGCCTTGGCCCGCCAGCCGGTGCAGTGGCCCGGGGCCACCAGGCGGGGGCGGATCACCTCGCGGAGGTCCCGCACGGTCTCGCCGATGCGTGGCTCCATGGCGCTCCCCGCGAGGTGGTAGCCGCCGAGGACCAGGTCCACGTCGAGGTCGGGGAGGAGGCGCATGGCCCCGAGGCAGGCGTTGACCACCCCGGCGTGCGAGCAGGCCGAGAGCACCGAGATCCCCCGAGCGCGGACGTGGGCGGCCAGGAACCGCTCGTCGAGGATCAGCGGGTCGGCTCGGGCCTCGTCGCCGATGAACGTGTGGTGGCCCACCAGGCCGGTCTCGTACTCGGTCACCCGCTCGATGACGCCGCTGGCCACGAACGACCCGGCCACCACGTGGGGGTCGGCCCGCAGCTCCACCACGCCGCCGGCGGACTCGATCTCGGCCAGCGTGGGTTCGGGGGGCAGCATGGCGAACACCCCCGACGGCAGTCGGATGCCCCGCTGGTCGGGCCGGTCGGGCTGCAGGTCGACCACCGGGGCCGGCAGCCCGGCCGCCGATCTGGCTGCGGCCACCGCCTCCACGACGCCCGGGAACCCGCCCGAGTGGTCGGCGTGCCAGTGCGACAGGAAGAGCACCTCGATCCCGGTCAGGTTCACCCCGAGCCGGGCCGCGTTCTGCAGCCACACCGTCGCATCGGGGCCGACGTCGAAGAGCACGGTGCGCTCCTGATCCTCCCGCCGCCCGGTGACCAGCACCGAGAGGCCGTGGCAGGCCACGCAGAGGTGATCGAAGACGCTGATGCAGGGCTGCCCGTCGTGGTGTCGGCTCGGGGGGATGCGGCTCAGCAGCGACGCCATCTCGGGGATCTGGTCCACGCCCGGGTCGACGCTCGAGAGGGTGTCGGTCTCGTTGTCGACCACCACGGTCAGCTCCAACGCGTCGAGTACCGGTACCTCGTTCGGATCCATGGCGACGAGGCTGGCACAGCCAGCCGGGCGCCCACCACCGATCAGCCGGCGTCAGCCGTCGTGGGCCTCACCCGACCCACGCTGCCGTCGTGGCCCGGGCGGCCCAGCCACAGATCCACGCCGCCGTCCAGGGCCAGCCAGTGCAGCTCCACGTCGCTCGCCCGGTGCAGGTCGGTGCCGTGCTCGAGCTCGGCGCGCAGTGGGGCCTCGGCCAGAGCCGCGACGTCCATCAACTCCTCGACCGCGGCCCACTGCGCCGCGTTGTTCATGTGCCCGACGATGTCGAGGTCGGCGAAGCGCACGTGCCACGGCGCCGACCGGGCCTGCTCGGGCCAGGCCTTCGCGAGGTTCCCCCGGACCGAGACCTTGCGGTGATCGGCCGCTTCCCCGTAGGCGGCCACGAAGTCCTCGCCCAGCCGGACGGGCCGGCCGCTGTCGAGGGCCAGCTGGACCCAGAGGGTCACCATGTCGACGACCGACCCGTGGCCGTCGACGAACGTGGTCCGGCGCTCGGCCCAGCGGGCGCCGTAGCCGCTGCACCACGTCCAACGCTCGACGTCCTCGCCCAGCTCGAGCCAGCGGTGGACGTCGATCATGGTGCGGCGGGCCACCCAGGCGGTGGCCCCGGCGAGACCGCTGTCCTCCCAGTCCTGGGAGGCCACGTCCTGGGCCAGTCGGGCCAGGGCGTCGAGGCGGCAGCGCCCCGACGGGTCGGCGTCGGCGTGGGTCACCCGGGCTGGCTGCCGGAAGACCCGGCCGTAGCTGGGCACCGGCTCCATGGTGGTCGCACCCGCTCGGGGCATGCGGCGGTCTCCTCGCTGTCGTGCCGGGCTCGGTGGCCAGGACTCGCAGTCTCCCTCACCCGGACCGGGCGCGCCCCGCCGACCCCGGAGGGTCGAGCGCGGGCGAGAGGAAGCCGCTGCCGGATACCGTCTGGACGGGAGGCTCGGAGTGCAGCTGCGTTGGCACGGCGACAACACGGCGTTCGGTGACCTGCGGCTGCTCGACCGCGATCCCGCCGACGACCTCATCGACCTGCGCTCGGTCCGCCGGTACCGGCTGGCGCGGGTCCGCGAGGAGATGGCGAGGTACCGGGTGGACGCCTGCATCCTCTTCGACCCCGTGAACATCCGCTACGCGACGGACTCCCGCAACATGCAGGTGTTCACGTCCCGCAACCCCGCCCGGTACGTCTTCCTGCCCCTGGACGGACCGGTCATCCTCTACGAGTTCACGGGCTGCGAGCACCTCGCCGCCGGGCTGGAGACCATCGACGACATCCGTCCCTCGATCACGGCCAGCTTCGTCGCCGCGGGTGACGGGATCAGCGGCCGGGAGGCTTTGTGGGCTCGTGAGGCGGCGGCTGTCATCCGGCAGCATTGCGGCGCCGACGCGACCGTGGGCATCGAGCGGGTGAACGCGGGCGCGGCCATGGCCCTGGCAGCAGAGGGGTTCACGATCGTCGACGCTCAACAGCCGGTCGAGCGGGCCCGGGCCCGCAAGTCCGACGAAGAGCTGGAGTGCATCAGATCGTCGCTGCGCGCCACCGAACGCGCCGTGGCCCGGGTGCGCGACGCGCTCACCCCGGGGCTGACCGAGCAGCAGCTGTGGAGCGTGCTCCACCAGGCCATCATCGCCCAGGGCGGGGATTACGTGGAGACCCGCCTGCTGAATTCGGGAGAGCGCACCAATCCCTGGTTCCAGGAGGCCAGCCATCGGGTGATCCAGCCGAACGAGCTGGTGGCGCTGGACACCGATGTCGTCGGGTGCTTCGGCTACTACGCGGACTTCTCCCGGACCTTCCATGCCGGACCGGACGACCCCACTGCGACGCAACGCGAGCTCTACGCGATGGCCCACGAGCAGGTCCACCACAACATGTCGATCATCGAGCCGGGCGTCACGTTCGAGGAGTACTCCGAGCGGGCGTGGGACATCCCGGCCCGGTACCAGGCGAACCGCTACTACCTCTCCGCCCACGGCGTCGGCATGACCGGCGAGTACCCGTACCTCTACCACCGCCTCGACTACGCCGACGCCGGCTACGACGGCGTCTTCGAGCCGAACATGACCATCTGCGTCGAGAGCTTCATCGGCGAGGAGTCCGGCGGTGAGGGGGTGAAGCTCGAGCAGCACTGCCTGGTCACGGAGGCCGGCCTGGAGGTGCTGTCGCGGTTCCCGTTCGAGCCGTCGCTGCTGCCCGCAGCGTCGCCCTGACCACCGGGCCCACTCAGACCACGTCGTGGAGGTAGCGAGGCAGCATCGCTCTCCAGAGCGGCCAGTCGTGCGGCCATTCGGGCCCCCAGGGATCGACGCGATTCGGGACCCCGGCCAGGCCGAGCACGTGGGCGACGTGCCACGATTCGCCGATGTCCTCGTGGGCCCCTTCGCCCGAGGCCAGTACCACCGATCGCTCCCGCAGCCTGGCCATGTGGCCCTCGTCGAGCGTGGGCAGGAAGTGGAGAGGTGACGCCCACGCGAAGTTGTCGTCGAGGGGCCCGTGCATCATCGGCTCGAGGTCGAAGGTGCCGCTCATGCAGATGGCGTGGCGAAACACATGGGGGTAGCGGCACAC
>JBFKRY010000139.1:0-10721 GCA_041636995.1 Acidimicrobiales bacterium
CTGGGCCTCGGCGGCTTCGGCGGCCTGGGCCTCGGCGGCTTCGGCGGCCTGGGCCTCGGCGGCTTCGGCGGCCTGGGCCTCGGCGGCTTCGGCGGCCTGGGCCTCGGCCTCGAGGCGCTGGCGCTCCTGTTCCCGAGCCTTCTTCGCAGCCTCGATGGCCCGCTTGTCGGGCGCGAGCACCATCGTCATGTTGCGGCCGTCGAGGCGGGGGTACGCCTCGATCTTGGCGATGCCCTCCACCACCTCGGCCACATCGTCGAGAATCCTGCGTCCCAGCTCCGGGTGCTGGACCTCTCGACCCCGGAACATGATGGTCAGCTTCACCTTGTGGCCCTCCTCGAGGAAGGCCTTGACCTTGCGGGTCTTGGTGGCGAAGTCGCCCTGACCGATCTTGGGCCGGTACTTCATCTCCTTGACGACGATGTTCGTGCTCTTGCGTCGGGAGTCCTTGGCCCGCTGCGCCGCCTCGTACTTGTACTTGCCGTAATCCATGATCCGGCAGACGGGAGGAGTGGCCTTGTCGGCCACCTCCACCAGGTCGAGGCCCTGCTGGCGGGCGGCGGCAAGAGCCTCGGGCAGGGGTTTGATGCCCACCTGCTCGCCATCGGCGCCGACCAGGCGGACCTCTCGGGCCCGTATCCGGTCGTTGATGCGAGGCTCTTGGTTCCCAGCTATGGCAAGCTCCAGATCAAGTCATGTTCTCCTGTCGGGTGGGTTGATCCGCACCGTAATCGGTGCGGGGCCGGGTGAAAACGACGACGCGGGTGCCGGAGAGCCAGCACCCGCCAGAGCTCCCCCGGCGGACCGGGGCGTGGCCGATGTCGCACCCGGACGCACGGATCTCCATCTGGAGCTGGTGGCCGGGCGGCCGCCTCTCGACGACACTTTCCGTTCCCCGGGCTGCCGACCCGGACCGAATGCCTAGAGTAGCAGCGGGTGATCGTGATCCGGCACCGTGGCCGGACGGGGTCCACTCCGTCCCCAGACGGACGAGACGGCCGAGGAGCGACGATGAGCAGCTTGTGGACACCGGGCGGCGAGCACGAGGTGCCCCGCGAACCACGTGAGGCAGCCGAGAGCGGCGATGAACCGGTCGGCGACCTGTCCGACATCCCCGGCTACGACGAGCTGACCCCCGAACAACAGGAGCAGGCCAAGCAGATGGCGCGGGAGCTGGCCGAGGCCCGCCAGCGCATCGCCGAGACACCCGCGGTCGAGGTGGTGGCCAACCACGTCATGGGTCTCTACGAGCTCGCGGCCATCCATCTCAGCGACCAGCCCCCGGCCCTGGGCGAGGCCCAGGTGGCCATCGACGCCATGGCCGCGGTCGTGCAGGCGCTGGAGGGCCGGCTCGGCACCAACGAGAAGACCCTGCGAGACGCGCTGGGGCAGCTGCAGATGGCCTTTGTGCAGCTGAAGCAGGCTGCCGCCCAGCCCGAGCCGTCGGCCGGGGCGGCGGAGCCGAGCGAGGCCGAGCCCGACGACGAGACCGAGCCCCACGACAGCTGAGCCGGACCGGGGGCCGGGCCCGTTAGCCTGGCGGCCCATGCCGACCGCGCGCGTCAACGGGATCGAGATCTGCTACCAGTCGTTGGGGCCGGCGTCGGCCCCCACGTGCCTGATGGTGATGGGGCTGGGCGCACAGATGATCGTCTGGCCCGACGGCCTGGTCAGCGAGCTCCTGGCCCGGGGATTCCGCGTGGTGCGCTTCGACAACCGCGACGTGGGACTGTCGAGCGCCACCCCCGGTCCCCCACCAGACGTCATGGCGCTCATGGCCGCGGCCGCTGCGGGCCAGCCCGTCGAGGCCCCCTACACCTTCTCCGACATGGCCGCCGACGCGGTCGGGCTGCTCGACCACCTGGGCGTAGTGGCGGCTCACGTGGTGGGCGCGTCCCTCGGTGGGATGATCGCCCAGACCGTCGCCGTGGAGCACGCGGATCGGGTGGCGACGCTGACATCGATCATGTCGACCACCGGCAACCCCGAGGTGGGTCAGCCCGAGCCCCAGGCCCTGGAAGCCCTGCTCAGCCCGCCCCCTCCGGAGCGCGAGGCGGCCATCGCCCACACGGTGGCGGTGGGCAAGGTCATCAGCGGGCCCCACTTCGACGAGGACGAGGCCCTCGAGCGGGCCACGGAGAGCTACGACCGGGCGTTCCGTCCGGCGGCGGCCGCGTTCCAGCTGGCGGCAATGGGGGCCAGCGGCGAGCGCACCGAGCGCCTCGCCGAGGTCCGCTGCCCCACCCTGGTCATCCACGGCCGGGTCGATCCCCTGGTGACCCTCTCGGGCGGGGTCGCCACCGCCGAGGCGGTGCCCTCGGCCGACCTGATGGTCCTCGGCGAGATGGGCCACGATCTGCCTGCGGTCTACTGGCCCCAGATCGCCGACGCGGTGGTGGGGGTCAGCGGCCGGGCCCGCGACTGAGCCTGTCGACCGCAGCGACGACGCCGCGGGCTCGTCGCCTTCAGGTCGAGCCCCGATGATCGGCGCCGAGTGTGACGGGGCCTGCCCTCGTACGAGCGGATCATGAAGCCTGGCGGCCTCCGAGATCACCTCTCGGACTGCGAGCTCGCCGCCGAGGTTCTCCAACCGAACCGTTGGTCTGGGTGGAGCAGTGCTGTATATTATGCTGTATGTCAGCGACTCGTACCCAGGTCTACCTCACCCACGATCAGCGCCAACGCATCGACGCGCTCGCCGAAGCCGAAGGTGTGACCATGGCCGAAATCGTCCGACGGGCCCTCGACGCCTACCTGCAGGGCGAGCTTCCCGATGCTGAGCTCGCACTCGCTGCCACCTTCGGAGCGGCTCCCGACGCCGCCACTCCCGGCCGAGACGAATGGGACCGTGGCTGACGTCCTCGTAGACACCGACGTGTTCGTCGACCACCTCCGCGGCGCCGAGCAGCTCGAGCCGAAACGCCACCGCATTCACTACTCGGTGATCACCCGTGCCGAGCTGTTCGCTGGCAACACCGCTACCGACCTCGTCAGCACGCTGCTCGCCCCGTTCCGAGAGGTTCCGGTAGACCGTGCGATCGCAGAACGTGCCGGTCGAATCCGCCGAGAGGCAGGCATCCGACTCCCAGATGCACTGATCGCAGCGACTGCCCTCCAGCTCAAGGCTGGGTTGGCAACCCGCAACCGAGCCGACTTCGAACAGGTGCGAGGTCTCCGAATCAGGAGCCTTGCCTAGCCGCACGCAATCGTGCCGTCTCGAGCAGGACCGTAGCGCAGGCATTATCGCTCAGAACCGTCGCTCGCGGCGCGCCGATGTGAGGCGGTTGGCCGGGTCGGCTCGTCCTTGTGTGGGTTAGGGTTCCCAGGAGAGACGCAATGGCGGGTGAGGGAGGGGCATCATGGGGAGACGGTTGCGACACACGCCGTTGTTCTTGATCGTCTTGCTGGTGGCGGCGCTGGTCCCGGCCACGAAGGCGGTGGGAGCTGACCCGGGCCAGCCGGCCACGAAGGCCGAGTGCAAGATGGAAGGTTGGCAGGACTTCGCCAACGCGGGCTTTCGAAATCAGGGGGACTGCGTCCGTTTCGTCGAGACCGGGGTGTTCACGTGTCGAGACCCACTGGGATGCGTGAGCTACGCCACAGAGGATCCGCTTCGACTCGCCACGGCTCTGGTGACCAGCGGGCCGGTCGCGTTCCTGGGGGTGGATGAGCTTCGGGGCGTGGAGATCGCCCTCGGCGCCCGTGGACCAGTCCTGAGCCATGCCGTGGAGCTGCGTAACGAGGATTCGATGTGCAGCGCAGAGGGAGGCGCAGCAGCGGCTGATGCCATCGGGGCCGACCCAACCGTCTCCGCGGTTGTGGGCACGACGTGCTCGGGCGCTGCTCTGGCGGCGGCGCCGATCATCTCTGATGCCGGTCTCAGCATGGTTTCTCCATCGAACACGAGCCCCATACTGACCGAACCCGACACCCACGCTGCGGGGTACCTGCGGGTGTCATGGAACGACCGTGACCAGGCCGTTGCCATGGCGGGGTTCGTGACCGGCGAAGGTGCGATGACGTCGGCAGTGGTCGTTGATGGTGACCCGTACTCGGTTGCTTTGGGTGAGGCGTTCGTGGAGTCGTTCGAGGGATCCGGGGGCACCGTCCTGGCCGTCGAGGTCGCCGAGCCCGATGGCAGCGATGTCGCTGCTGTGGTCGCGGCAGTCGTCGGGGCCGGAATACCCGATGTGCTGTATTTCCCGGTCTTCGACCCGCTCGGCTCGGCGCTGGTGGCCGAGGCTCGGGCGATGCCGGCGCTCGACGGCACGCAGCTCGCCGCGAGCGACGGTCTGGCCTCCCAGGGCTTCGTCGATGGGCTGGGGGCCGACGCCGAGGGCATGCTGTTCACCGTTCCGGACCTGTCGTTCACTGGCTCTCCCGAGTACGCGGACTTCGCCGCCGCGTATTTCGACGAGTTCGACGAAAATCCGCTGACGGTGTTCAGCGCGTTTGCGTTCGACGCGACAAACGTCATCCTCGACGGCATCGAAGGCGTGGGCATCGTCGATGGCGCCGGGACATTGCACATCGGGCGCCAGGCGCTCCGAGACGCCCTGTTCGCCACTGCGGGCTTTGCCGGCCTGACCGGAACGATCACCTGCGATCTGCTCGGAGACTGCGGACAGACGGGCTTCGTGATCCTCACGGTCACCGCCGGCGAGCTGGTACCTGTGCCATAAAGCCTCCACACGCAGCTCGATTCGTCGTGTCGGGGTGTGGGACCCCGCTGGGAGCCTGTCGCTTCCGACAGTTGCATACTCCCGGTGGTACGTCTCCAGCGGCAGCCTGCCTCCGGCAGGGTCTCGTGGGGCACGGCCAGGGCACGGGTGAACCATCCGGGGGCGTGCTCCACCATGTCCCGGACCCTGTTGCATCGTTACCATCGGCAGGTGGCCGACCCGACCAGGTACGACCCGTTCGCTCCCGCGACCCTCGCCGATCCGTTTCCTGCGTACGCGGCGCTGCGGGCGTCGTGCCCGATGCACCGCTTCGACGACTACGCGCATCCGCTGTACACCGTGACCCGGTACGACGACGTGGTGGAGCTGCTGACCGACGTCGAGACCTGGTCGAGCCGGTACGGCCAGATGCCCCGCTACACCCAGCAGGGGTGCCTGTTCAGCGATCCCCCCACCCACACCTGGTACCGCCAGCTGGTCCAGAAGAGCTTCGCGCCCCGCCACGTGGCCGCGATGGAGGCCGAGATCGACGCCCTGGTGTCGGAGCTGCTCGACGAGATGGAGCGTGACCGGCGCGGCGATCTCCACGACGCCCTGGCCTGCCCGCTGCCCGTCCTGGTGATCGCCCGCATCCTCGGCGTTCCCACCGGCGACATCGAGCAGTTCAAGGCCTGGAGCGACCAGCAGCTCGCCGCGGCGCGCGCCAGCGACGCCGACGCGTCGAGGGCCCCCCGGGAGGCCATGGCCGGCTACCTGCGCGGCCAGCTCGACGCTCGCCGGGCCCAGCTGCGCGCCGCCGCCCTCGATCCCGAGACCGCCCCCCAGTCGGCGCTGGGCGAGGTGATCCCCGACGACGTGACCAGCGGCATCCTGCTGGCCGAGGTCGACGGCCGGCGGCTCGACGACGCCGAGCGGCTCACCATGCTCAACCAGCTGCTGGTGGGCGGGAACGAGACGACCACATCGCTGATCACCAACCTGTTCTGGCGCCTGCTCGAGGACCCGCGCCGCTACCAGCAGGTGCGCGACGACCCGTCGCTGGATGCCGTCGCGGTCGAGGAGAGCCTGCGGCTCGACGCGCCGGTCCTGGGGCTCTACCGGACGAACACGGTCGCACTGGAGCGCCACGGCGTCGTCGTTCCCGAGCGCTCGAAGGTGATGGCCACCTACGGGGCAGCCAACCGGGACCCCGCGGTCTTCGACGACCCGGACCGGTTCCGCCTCGACCGCGATCCGGCCGAGCTCCGCAGGCACCTGGGGTTCGGGCTCGGCCACCACTTCTGCCCCGGCGCTCACCTGTCGCGCCTCGAGGCGCGCATCGCGCTCCGGCGGACGGTCGAGCGCTTTCCCGACCTGCGTCTCGCCGGCGAGCCCGAGCGGGTCGAGGCCTACCTGCTGTGGGGCCGGCGGACACTGCCGGTGGCCTGGGGATGACCGCGGCCGGCACCGCGGGCCAGGTCGTCGCCTTCGGCGAGGACGGCTGGGGCACCGTCCGCCTCGACACCGGCGAGGAGCACCCGTTCCACTGCACCGCGATCACCGACGGGTCCCGCACCATCGAGGTCGGCACCCTGGTGCGGGTGCGCGTCGTCCCCGGACGCCAGGGCCGCTGGGAGGCCACCGACCTGACCCCCCGCTGAGTCCGACGCACCCCGGCGGGCCGCGGCTCCTGCGCTGCCCGCCGGAACGACGATGAGCGGTCCCCGGCGTAGCCGCGTCAGTGGACGATCTTGGAGATGGGGAGCTCGACGATGTCGGTGGCGCCGGCGCCTCGCAGATCGGGGATCAGGATGTTGATCTCGCGCTTGGGGACCACGGTCTCGACGGCGTAGCCAGTCCCGCCGTGCAGCTCGTTCACGGTGGGCGACTTCATCGCCGGCAGCTGGGCGATCACCGCATCGAGGTTGTCCCTCGACACGTTGAGTTTCACGAGCACCTTTCCCCGGGCCTCGAGCACCCCTTGCAGCAGGGTGTGGATCTCGGCCATGGCCTGGCGCTTGGCGTCGTCGTGGTAGGCGGCCGGGTTGGCGATCAGCTCCGTGTAGGAGGTGAGGATGGTGTCGACGATCTTGAGCCCCGCGGCCCGCAGCGCCCGGCCGGTCTCGGTGATGTCCACCACGGCATCGACGATCTCTGGGGCCTTGGCCTCGGTGGCGCCGTAGGAGAGCTGGATCTCGGCCTCGACACCAGCCTTCTCGAAGAAGCGCCGGGTGAGCTCGGGGTACTCGGTGGAGACCCGGACCCCCTGGGGTAGCTCGGCCACCGCGCCCCACGGCGACGACATCGGCACCGCCACCACGATGCGCACGGGACGGGCGGTGTTCTTGGAGTAGTGCAGCTCACCGAGGGAGACCACGTCGCTGTTGGTCTCCTCGATCCAGTCGCGCCCGGTGATGCCGAGATCGAACAACCCGTCGGCGACGTAGCGCGGGATCTCCTGGGGGCGGAGGATCCGCACCTCGGTGACCCGAGGGTCGTCGATCTGGCCCTTGTAGTCCACGTCCGACCCGCGACCGACCGGCAGGTCGGCCTCCTCGAAGAGCTCGAGGGTGGCCTTCTCGAGCGAACCCTTGGGCAGCACCAGCTGCAGCATGACGCTCAACGCTACCGCGGGCGCGGCTCAGGAATGCGGGTGCGGGTCGGTGCTGTCCACCAGCAGGCGGACTGCGTGGCCCAGCACATCGGCCACCGCGTCGAAGCACTCCACGGCCCCGGTCGCCGAGCCGGGGGTGTTGACGATCAGGGCGGTGTCGAGGGTGCCCGCGATGCCACGGGACAGGCGACCCAGGGGGTTGACCAGCCGCATGGCCTCGGCCAGGCCCGGCGCCTGGCGGTCGACGACCATCCGGGTGCCCTCCGGGGTGCGGTCCCGGGGCCCGAAGCCGGTTCCCCCGGTGGTGACGATGAGGCCGTGGAAGCCCTCGGCGAGGCGGCTGAGGGCGCCGGCGACGGCATCGGTGCCGTCGGCCACGACGGCGCGCTCGACGACGGTCCAGCCGGCCTCGGCCAGGCGGGCCTCGAGAGCCGCGCCCGACTTGTCCTCGCGGGTGCCGTGGACGACGCCGTCGGACACGGTCAGCACTTTGGCTCGGAGCTCGTCGTCTGCCATCGCCCGATGCTACGCCGGCGCAGCCGCCGGGCCCCCGACCACGGTCCAGCGGAACGCCACCATGCCGTCGGTGCCCGCGTCCTGGGGGAGGATCCGGGCACCGTTGCCGAGCGGCGTCCACGGGTCGGCGGGCACCGGGTCCGGCACCAGCGAGACCCGGCGCCGCTCGATCTCGGCGACCACGTCGACGGTCTCGGCCCGGGTCACCGTGCACACGCTGTAGACGAGGACGCCCCCGGGGCGAACCAGGTTCGCGGCGGCATCGAGCAGCCGCACCTGCAGCGCCGCCAGCTGGTCCACGTCCTCGGGGCGGATGCGCCACCGGGCGTCGGGTCGCCGGCGCAACACGCCCAGGCCCGAGCAGGGCGCATCCACGAGCACCCGGTCGAAGCTGGCGGCGGCCAACGGTGGTCGAGTGCCGTCACCGGCGACGACCCAGATGTCGTCGAGGCCGAGTCGGCTGGCGTTGTCGACGACCAGCCTGGCCCGGTGCCGGCGCAGGTCCATGGCCACCACCCCGGCGCCGGTCCGGGCCAGGCCCGTGGCCTTGCCGCCGGGCCCGGCGCACAGGTCGAGCACCCGCTCGCCGGGACCGGCGCCGACCAGGTCCGTGACCCATTGTGAGGCCTCGTCCTGGACGTAGCCGTCGGGCCGTTCGGTCACCGTCGGGGCCCGGTTCATGGTCTCGAGCATCGCCAGCGCCGCCGGTTCCCCCAGGTCCTCCACCAGCCGGTCGACGAGCCAGTCCGGGTAGCTCAGCGCCACCTGCGGGCTGGGCCACTCCGGCGGCAACCCGTCGGCGACCCGGCGCAGGATGGCATTGACCACCGGGCGATGTCGCTTGGCGCTGGCGCCGACGGTGGCGCTCACCGCCGCGTGCGGCGGGATCCGGGTGAAGGCCAGCTGGTAGGCGCCGAGTCGGAGCGCAGCCCGCAGCCCCGGGGGTGGTGGCGAGACCAGGAAGCGATCGACCAGCCAATCGCAGGCCCGGCGCATCCGGGTGGTGCCGTAGGCCAGCTCGGTGACCAGGTTGCGGTCGCGGCGGTCGAGGTCCGCCCGGGCCAGGAGCTCGGGCACCAGCAGGTTGGCGTAGGCCCCGTCGTCGGCGATGCGTCGGACGGCTTCGATCGCCAGCCTCCGCGCCTCGGTGCCCTCACCTCCCCCGGCGCTCACGAGCCGAGACGATCCGTGGGATCGAGCCGGGCGCCACGAGCCCAGTCCCACGCCGACCGCCGGGGCCGACCCTCGGGCTGCACCTCGACCAGCTCGATCAGGCCGTCGCCGGTGCCCACCATGATCCCGTCGACCTGCCCCGGTGCCAGCTCGCCGCCCGGGTGCGCCGCCACCCTCCAGATCTTGAGGCGGCTCCCGCGCAAGGTGGTCCAGGCGTTGCCGACCCGCACGACCCTGTCGAGCTGCGCCGCGGGCCGGGACCAGTCCAGCTCCAGCTCGGCTGGGTCGATCTTGGAGGCCCAGGTGACCTCGCCCTGCTGGGGCACCGGCTCCCCCAGTCCCTCGTCGAGGGCCTCCAGCAGCAGGTCGGTCCCGACCTCCACCAGCTCGGCGCGCAGGCTCTCGAGGGTGGCGTCGGGCCCGATGGGAACCTCGGCGCAACGGTACAGGTCGCCGACGTCGAGCTCGACGTCGAGCACCATGAGGCACACCCCGGTCACCTCGTCACCCGCGAGCAGGGCCCGCTCCACCGGCGCCGCGCCCCGCCAGCGGGGCAGCAGCGAGAAGTGCATGTTCACCATGGCCAGCCGGTCCAGCACGTGCGGCTTGATCAGCCGGCCGTAGGCCACCACCACCCCCAGGTCGGCGGCGACGTCGAGGGTGTCGTCGACCCGATGTGACACCGGCAACCCCAGCTCCGAGGCCGCCTTCTTGACCGGGCTCGGGCTCACGGCCCCGCCCCGGCCCCGCTTGGCGTCGGCGCCGGTGACCACGAGCGGGATGTCGTAGCCCGCCCGGTGCAGGGCTCGCAGTGGGGGCACCGCCAGCGCCGGGGTGCCCAGGTAGACGATGCGCTCGATGTCGACGGGCGGCGCCTTCAAGGCAGGTGCAGACCCGACGGGCCCTCTCGCTGGTCCATGGCCCGCTCACGGAGGATGCGCTTGGCCTCGCGCACCTGGTCAGCGTCGAGGTGGTCGAACAGCAGGGTTCCGTCGAGGTGGTCGAGCTCGTGCTGGTAGAGCCGGGCCTCGAGCTCGTCGGCCTCGATCGAGACCTCGTTGCCGTCGAGGTCGTAGCCGACCAGGTGGATGCGCTTGGGCCGGACCACCTGCCACGACAACCCCGGGATGGAGAGGCAGCCCTCCTCGAACTCCCACTCGCCGTCGGTCTCGGTGATGGTGGGGTTGACCAGCACCCCGGGTCCCTCACCGAAGTCGTAGACGAAGAAGCGCTTGCCGATGCCCACCTGGGGCGCAGCCAACCCGATCCCGGGGGCCTCGTACATGGCGTCGAGCATGTCGTTGCAGATGTCGACGAGGAGCCCGTCGATGTCGGTGACGGCCTCGGTCTTCCGCTTCAGGACGGGGTCGCCGAACACCCGGATCTCGTACTTGGCCATCGAGCCAGGATACCGGCGAGTCGTCGCATCGATCGGGGGCCGCCCGAGTGACGGTACCGTCGGGGCCGTGGCGCCCCAGGGTCACTACTTCGACGAGGAGCCGGCCGCGCCGTCGGCTCGGCGCACCATCGAGCTGGCGCTGCCGGATCTCACGGTCGATCTGGCGACCGACACCGGGGTCTTCGCCGCGGACGGAGTCGATCCGGGCACCCGGCTCCTGCTGCTGGAGGCCCCTCCGGTACCGCCCGACGCCCGCCACGTCCTGGATCTGGGCTGTGGCTACGGGCCCATCGCCCGGGTGCTGGCCCCCCGGGCGCCGGCGGCCCGGGTGTGGGCGGTCGAGGTCAATGCCCGGGCC
>JBFKRY010000140.1:0-10704 GCA_041636995.1 Acidimicrobiales bacterium
AGCATCGTCGGTGAGGCCCGGATCGAGCACATCGAGGGCGAGATCGCGCGCAAGTCCGACGACTCGGGCTGGCGGTACCCGATCGAGGCGTTGGCCTACTACACCCCACCGGACGAGCCCGACGTCGACGTCCTGCTGGCCGGGTTGAGCGACCATCGCGACGAGCTCGAGGTCCTCGATGTCACGTACTTCGAGTGGATCTTCCGGATCACCCCCTTCGTGGGGACGACTGGTGCAGGCCAAGCGGCGCTGGGACCCCGACAACGTGCTGACGCCGGGCGCTGGTTTCTTCCCGGACGGCGTCGATGATGACGGCGACGACGACGACTGATCGGTCGTCGGCCCGCCAGCAGCCCCCAGGGGGGTGAACGGGCCGCTCGTCTCCACCGGACGAGCGGCCCGGACAACTCCGGATGCGTCCGGGAGCCACAATGGCGTCGTGAGCGCCGCCCACCGACCGATGTCGCGCCGAGCGTTCCTGGCCGCGACCGTGGCGGCGGCCCTGGCCGCCTGCAGCGACGACGAAGCCTCGGCCCCGGCGTCCACGCCCACCGCAGCGCCCGAACCGAACCCGACCCCGGCCCCCACACCCACTCCGACCGCGACGCCGGCACCGACCGCGACGCCGGCACCCACCGCGACGCCGGCCGGCGAGCTCACCACCGACCCGTTCACGTTGGGCGTGGCCTCGGGTGACCCGACCCCGGGCTCGGTCATCCTCTGGACCCGCCTGGCGCCGGAGCTGGCCGGCGGCACCGTGCCGGAGACGACGGTCGATGTCGGCTGGGAGCTGGCCCTGGACGACACGTTCGAGGACCTCGTCGCCTCGGGCACGGCCCCGGCCTCACCCAAGCTCGGCCACAGCGTGCACGTCGACGCCAGCGGCCTCGAGCCCGACACCTGGTACGCCTACCGGTTCCGGGTCGGGTCGTGGCACAGCCCCGCCGGGCGCACCAGGACGGCGCCGGCGGCCGACTCGTCGCCGACCCGCCTGCGACTGGCCTTCGCATCGTGCCAGCACTGGGAGACCGGGTCCTACGCGGCGCACCGGCACCTGGCCGCGGAGGATCTGGACCTCTTCGTCTGGTTGGGCGACTACATCTACGAGAGCGGACCCACCGAGGGGCGGGTCCGGATCCACGACAGCCCCGAGGTCACCGATCTGGCCGGCTACCGCAGCCGCTACGCCCTGTACCGCAGCGATCCCCACCTCCCGGCCCACCATGCGGCTCGACCCTGGGTGATCACCTGGGACGACCACGAGGTGGCCAACGACTACGCCGGCGCCGCCAGCGACACCGGCGAGGCGCCGGAGGCCTTCCTGGCCCGCCGGGCTGCGGCGTACCAGGCATGGTACGAGCACATGCCGGTCCGGCTGGACCCTCCCGAGGGGCCCGACTACGAGATCCATCGGGAGCTGTCGTGGGGGTCCCTCGCCCAGCTGTGGGTGCTCGACGGCCGCCAGTACCGCGACGACCAGCCCACCGACGGCAGGCTGGCTTCGATACCCGGCTTCGAGGATCAGGAGCTGCCACTGCGCACCCTGGGCCCGACCGCGCTCGATCCCGAGCAGCGAATGCTCGGCGCCGAGCAGGAGTCGTGGTTCCGGGAAGGCGTGGCCGGGTCCACCAGCACCTGGAAGCTGGTCGGCCAGCAGGTGTTCATGCACGGCCTGAACGTGGTGCCCGGCCAGGAGTCGCCGGTCACCATCACCGACACCTGGGACGGCTACTTCGCCAACCGGCGGGACATCCTGCAGGGGTTCGCCGACGCCGGGGTGGAGAACCTGGTGGTTCTCACCGGCGACTTCCACGCCGCGACCGTCGCCGAGCTGCGCCCCGATCCCTACTCCGAGACCTCGCCGCTCGTGGGCACCGAGCTCATGGCCACCGCCATCAGCTCGAGCTTCCCCGAGGCAGGCACCGAGGCCGCACCGCTCATCCTCGCGTTCAACCCCCAGATCGGGTTCTTCGATCCCCGCAAGGGAGCCACGGTGTGCGAGATCACCGCGACGAGCTGCACCGCCACCTACCTGGCGGTCACCGACATCGCCGATCCGGGCTCGGACGTGCTGCCCATCGCCACCTTCGTCATCGATGCGGGTATCCCGGGGGCCCGGCGGCTGGTATGACGCAGGTCATCCACCATCTGGTGCGCAGGGCAGAGTGGGAGCGCGGCGACGATCCTTACTCGCCGGCGTCGCTGGCGACCGAGGGGTTCATCCACTTCTCGGCCTCCGAGCAGGTTCCGGCGACGTCGTTGCGCTACTACGCGGGCGCCGACGATCTGTTGCTGGTGACGGTGCCCGTGGACGCGGTGGCGCCGGATCTCCGGTGGGAGGACATGGCCGGCACCGGGACCTACCCCCACCTCTACGCCCCCCTCCTGCGGGACGCGGTGGTGGAGGTGCGCCCCTACATTGCGGGCGACCCCGTTCCCTAGCCCCGCCTAGGCGGTGCCCGCGAGCTGCTGGACCCCCTCGCCGTCCAGTCGGGTGCACACTGGGCGACCGGCGAGGGCCAGCAGCATGACCGCTGCCGGGCCTCGCACGTGCTCGCCCTGGCCAGCGCGCCAGTCGATGTCGGTGGTCTCGAGGCGCAGACCCTCGGCTCGCTGCTTCCCGCGGACGGTGCCGCCCAGCGTCACCAGGGTGGACAGCACCATGCGGGCCCGGTCGGCCGGCAGGGGTAGGTCCCAGCCGTTGGGGTAGCAGATGTCCAGGCTGTGGATCACCACGTCGGTGAGCATCTGCAGCGCGCTGGTGCGGGGCGGGACCCGGCGGGAGTCGAGGTTCGAGCGCAGGTGCTCGAGGATGACCTCGATGTCGCGGCGCCCGCCGGCGCGGGCCGCCTCGTCGATGAGCTTGTCCACCTTGCCTTCGGAGCGGAACAGCCGCGGTGCCACCTTGCGCATGGTGAGGTCGGGCGCCTCGGCGACATGGGACGCCACGTCCCGCACGGACCAGCCCTGGCACAGGGTGTCCTTGTCCCAGTCGTTGGGGTCGAGGCGCTCGAGAACGTCGAGCAGGTCCCGACGCGCGGCCACCACCTCCGCGAGCGCGTCCTCGACCGTGGTGCGATTCAGGTGCCCCACGTGTTTCCCTCCTACATCCACCCGCGATGGTACGCCAGCGAGAGCGGAAACGTGCAACAACCCCCGGTCAGCGGGCCGTCCAGCCCCCGTCCACGACCAGGGTGTGGCCGGTGATGTAGGAGCCGGCGTCGGAGGCCAGCAGGAGCAGAGGGCCGTCCAGCTCGTGGAGCTCACCAGGGCGGCGCATGGGGGTGTTGCGCCGAATCCAGCGGTCCCCGCTCTCGTCGGCGATCATGGCCTCGGTCAGCTCGGTCTCGAAGTAGCCGGGGGCGATGGCGTTGACCCGGATGCCGTGGCGGACCCACTGCAGTGCCAGCTCGCGGGTGAGGGTGACCAGACCCCCCTTCGAGGCCACGTAAGCGGCCTGGTCGTTGGGCGCGGCGCCCACCAGCCCGTGTACGGAGGCGATGTTGACGATGCTGCCCGACCCCTGATCGCGCATGGGCGCCGCGACCAGCTTCGACAGCAGGAAGCAGGCGTTGAGGTTGAGGTCGACCACGGCCCGGAAGTCGTCGATGGGCTCGTCGATGGCGGGCTGGCTGTCGCTGGCCCCGGCGTTGTTGACCAAGATGTCGACCCGGCCCAGGCGGTCGACGGTGTCGGCGACGAGCGCATCGCTGGCGGCGTCGTCGGTCACGTCGCAGACCACCGGGGTCACCCGGTCGTGGTCGGCCGCCAGGGCCTCGAGGCGATCAGCGCGCCGCGCCGCCGCCACGACCCGGGCTCCGTGGCCGGCCAGCAGTCGGCAGAACCGAGCCCCGAACCCGCTCGACGCCCCGGTGACGATCGCCACCCTGTCGGACACGTCGAACAGCGATGCGGGATCGGGCACGGTCCACACTGTGGCATGTGGCGGCGCGGCCGGTGACGGATCGGCCGCTCAGCTCGTCGCCGGACCGAAGTCGATGCCGCACTCGCGCGAGGCGCGGAGCGCGATCCCCGCCATCGGTTCCGCGAGGGATCCCATCTCCTCGGCGAGACCTGGCGCCGTGGGATCGACCGCAACGATGCGCAGCGCCTCGGCGAGCCGGCGCAAGGTCTCCGCCTCCTCCTCGGGCGTCACCCCGGCGGCGCGCTCGACGGCGTCGGCATAGTCGGTCATGGCCGTCTCGAGCTCGGCCTCGGTCATCGACCCGGCCGGCTGGAGCGCGGCCATCTCGGCCATCGCGGCGCAGTAGGCGTCAGCAGCGGCCGAGGAGGCCGGCTGACCCGCGACGGTGGCCTCCTCGCTCCCGCACCCGGCGGCGCCGAGGGTCAGGCTCACGGCCAGGAGCAGCGCCAGACGGCGCGGGGACAGTGGGAGCGACCGCAACACGACCCGCACGGTACCAATCGTCGTCGGGGGCCCCGAGGACCGCGGCCCGGCGCCCCGGACACCCACTAGGGTGGGAGAACGCGAACGGCGAGAGGGGAGGAGGTCCAGCGGTGCGCAGGTACTGGCTCCTGGATCAGCACGGCGGCGAGGGTCCGACCGCGCTGGTCGAGACCGACGGCCGGCTCCACATCATCGACGTCCTCCGCTTCGGCCCCACCCTGACCGAGCTCGAGGACCAGCAGCGGGTGTGGAACCAGGTGATCGGCCACGTGGCCCCCACGATGCGGCCGCTGGTGGATGCCGACGAGCTGGACGAGGAGGGGGTGGAGCCGCACCCGAAGCTGCGCCGGTTCGAAGGCACCGGGCGCGCCGCCGGGCGTGCCGGGCACACCGACGGCGGTGGGGGCGGTCCCGGGGTCGGGCGTCCCGGCGGGGGACCGACCCGCAGGGGCAAGCGCGGGGACCGGTAGCCCGAGGGCACCGATCGGCCCCGTCGGGAGCCGGGTAGCGTCGGCGCCGTGGAGCTGAAGACCCTGCGGGTGGCACGAGAGCCGGGAATCGCCACCGTCTGGCTCGATCGACCGGACCGGCTGAACGCCTGGACCGGACGGATGCACACCGAGCTCCGCTGGCTGGTGGACCAGCTGGACGCCGACGACGAGGTGCGGGTGATCATCGTCACCGGCAGCGGGCGGGGCTTCTGCGCCGGGGCCGACAGCGCCGCCCTGGGATCGCACGTCGAGCGGGGCGGCTACGACGCCGGCACCCCCGACGACCTGGCCACGCCGGGCTACGGGGTGCGCGACGAGCTGGACGCCGACTTCGCGTGGTTGCTGGCCCTCGACACCGTGACCGTCGCCGCGATCAACGGGCCGGCAGCGGGGGTGGGCCTGGTGCTCGCCTGCTACTGCGATCTCCGCTTCGCGGCGGCGGGCGCCAAGCTGACCACGGCCCACGGCCGGCTCAACCTGCCCGCCGAGTACGGCCTGTCGTGGCTGCTGCCCCGGCTGATCGGGCTCGCCCACGCCAACGACCTGCTGCTGTCGAGCCGGGTGGTCCTGGCCGAGGAGGCCGCGACCATGGGCCTGGTGAACCGGGTGGTGCCGGCCGAGGCCGTCCTGGACGAGGCCACCGCCTATGCCCGGGAGCTGGTCCGGACGGTCTCACCCGCGTCGCTCGCCACCACCAAGCGCCAGGTCGCGCTGGACCTGCTCCACCGCGACCCGGGTGCGTCGATCCGCCGGGCCCAGCAGCTGCTCGACGTGATGGTCACCCAGCCGGACTACCGCGAGGCCGTCCGGGTCTTCGGGACCGGGACCGACCCGGCCTGGAGCCAGCCACCCCGGCCCACCGACACCTGAGCCGGCCGGCGGAAAATCCCGCTACCCTCGGTCCACGGCCCGCTCGCCGACCGCGTGAGAGGGGGTCGGAGCGTGAAGTCGTGTCACCAGCCAAGCATGCCCTCGACGTGGTCCGGACGGGGTTGACCTTCGACGACGTCCTCCTCGTGCCCCGACGCTCGAGCGTCCGCAGCCGCCAGGACGTGTGCCTCCGCTCCCGGCTGAGCCGCAACGTCAGCATCGACATCCCGATCGTCGCCGCCAACATGGACACGGTGTGCGAGCAGGACATGGCGCTGGCCATGGCCCGGCTGGGCGCAGTCGGCGTCGTCCACCGGTTCCTGCCCGCCGCGGCGCAGGCCACGATGGTCGAGAAGGTCAAGCGTGAGTCGTCGGAATACGTGGTGGGCGCCGCGGTGGGAACCGATCACGACGCGGTCGAGCGCAGCCGGGTGCTGGTCGACGCCGGCGTCGACATCCTGGTGCTCGACATCGCCCACGGCCACGCCGACCACGCGCTCAGCGCCTGCGAGTCGCTCAAGGAGGCGTTCCCCGACGTCGACGTGATCGCCGGCAACGTGGCCACCCGGGCCGGCGCCGAGGACCTGGTGTCGGCGGGTGCCGACGCGGTCAAGGTCGGCGTGGGCCCCGGCGGGGTCTGCACCACCCGGCTGGTCGCGGGGGTGGGCGTGCCCCAGCTCACCGCCATCGCCGACTGCCACGGCATCGAGGTGCCCATCATCGCCGACGGTGGGGTCAGGAGCTCGGGCGACATCGTCAAGGCCATCGCCGCCGGCGCCGACACGGTGATGATCGGGTCGCTGTTCGCGGGAACCAAGGAGAGCCCGGGCGACGTGGAGTCCTCCGCCCGGGGACTGGTCAAGCGGGTCAGGGGCATGGCCAGCTTCGAGGCCCTCGAGGCCCGGGCCCATCGGGCCGGCGAGACCGTCGACGACGAGTACTTCGAACAGCGGGCCCCCGAGGGCATCGAGGGCACGGTGCCCTACAAGGGCGAGGTGGCCAAGGTGGTGGCCAGCCTGGTGGCCGGGCTCAAGAGCGGCATGAGCTACAGCGACGCCCGCACCATCCCCGAGATGTGGGCCAACGCCGAGTTCATGCGGGTCACCCCTGCGGGCCAGCGGGAGAACCTGCCCCATTCCACGCTGTAGACCCGAGATCGGTGCCGAGCACGAGGCTGGCACCACGAGGCGGAGGGGTGCGAGGCGGCCCAGGCGACGAGGTCGTCGGCGGACGGCCCGCCGCTCAGGCAGCCGGGTGGGACCCAGCCCAGGCGACGAGGTCGTCGGCGGGCAACGGCCCGCCGCTCAGGCAGCCGGGTGGGACCCAGCCCAGGCGACGAGGTCGTCGGCGGACATCGTGTTCACGATCTGGTCGAGCTCGGCCCCGAGGCGGGCCGCCTTGTCACAGCCGTAGGCCTGCCACTCCAGCTGGCCGGGGGCGTGGGCGTCGGTGTCGATCGAGAGCCGGCAGCCCCACTCCAGCGCCAGCGCCACCAGCTCCTCGGGCGGGTCCTGGCGCTCGGGACGGCAGTTGATCTCCACCGCGGTGTCGAAGCGAGCGCAGGCCGCGAACACGATCTCGGGATCGAAGTCCGACGGCGGCCGGCCGGCCCCGACCACCTTCCGGTTGGTCATGTGGCCCAGGATGTCGACATGGGGGTTGGCCACGGCCATGACGATCCTGCGGGTCATTTCCTCGCGCGGCATACGGAACTTGGAGTGCACGCTGCCCACGACCACGTCGAGCTCGGCGAGCATCTCCTCGGACAGATCGAGCGACCCGTCCACCAGGATGTCGACCTCCATGCCGGTGAGGATGCGGAACGGCGAGAGCTCCTCGTTGAGCTGGGCGATCTCGGCCAGCTGGTCGCGGAGGCGCTCCTCGGAGAGCCCGTGGGCCACGGTCAGCCGGGCGGAGTGGTCGGTGACCACCAGGTAGTCGTGGCCCAGGGCGCGGGCGGTGAGCGCCATCTCCCGGATCGAGGCGCCACCGTCGGACCAGGTGCTGTGGCTGTGGCAGTCGCCCCGCAGCGCCGCCCGGATCTCCCCGCCCTCGCCGATGGGGATGCGGGACCGTCGTTCCAGCTCGGCGAGGTAGCTGCTGGGCTCGCCGCGGACCGCGGCCTCGATCACCGAGCCGGTGCTCTTCCCGATCCCGCCGAGGTCGGTCAGGGAGCCGTCGGCCACCCGTTGCTCCAGCTCCCCCGGTTCGAGGCCGTCCACGATGTCGATCGCCCGCAGGAACGCCCGGACCTTCTGGGTGGGGGCCAGCTCGCGATCGAGGTAGTAGATCGCCTGGCGCAGGGCGTCGACCGCATCGGACATCGGGCCCAGGCTACCGGCAGGCGTCTCCTGGGGTCAGACCCCCTGCCGGTCGGGTTCCTCGCTGGTTCGCGCCGACCTCCTGTGCTGGAGTTGTCCCGTGTCCGATGCCCGCCAGCAGCGCGCGCAACGAGTCGCGGTCTCCCGGCTCGGACGCGCCGTGTACCTCGCCGTGCGCGCCCTGATCCGCGCCGTGCTGTTCCGCCACTTCCACCTGATCGCCCGGGGCCGGGAGCACCTCGATGTCGACGGCCCGCTGGTGCTGGCGCCCGTGCACCGCTCCAACCTCGACGCTCCCCTGGTGGCGGCGCTGAGCTCCAGGCGGGTGCGGTCCCTGGCGAAGGACGAGCTGTTCTCGCCGGCACCGCTGGGCTGGTTCATGGCCGCGTTGGGGGGCTTCCCGGTCACCCGCGGTGCGGCGGACCGGCATGCCCTCCGGGCGGCCCAGGAGCTGCTCGACGCGGGCGAGGCCGTCCTGGTCTTCCCCGAGGGCACCCGCCAGAGTGGTGAACAGGTGGCGCCGGTGTTCGACGGCGCCGCCTTCCTCGCCGCCCGCAGCGGGGCCCGGGTGGTCCCGATCGGGGTGGCCGGCACCGAGGCCGCCATGCCCTCGGGGGCCCGCTTCCCCCGGAGGACGAAGGTGGCGATCGTGGCCGGTGAGCCCCTCGATCCTCCCGCCGCCGGAGGGGAACGGGTGACCCTGCGGGAGCGCCGGGCCTACACCTCGGCCCTGGGCGAGGAGCTCCAGCGGGTCTTCGACGAGGCCCTCATCGAAGTCGAGCAGGTCTGAGCCCGACGCCGGTGCCGTGATCGCTGCCAGGTGACGAACAGGTTACGATGTGGCGAGCTCGTCACGATCTGCCGCCCCACCCTCGATGCGTCGTCCCCTTCTCGCCGCTCTCGCGCTCCTGACCCTCTCCGGCATGATGCCGGCCAGCGCCCAGGAGACCCTCGAGGACGCGCGCGCCCGCCGTGAGACCATCGCCGAGGAGGCCGCGGACAACGCCAGCAGGATCGACGCCCTCGAAGCCGAGGACGCCGAGATCGTGGCCGCCCTCGAGGAGATCGACACCTGGATCGCCATCCAGGAGGCCCGCCTCGACCGGGCCCGTCAGGAGCTGGCCGCCACCGTGGAGGTCGAGGCCGAGGCCTGGGCCCGAGCCGATGCCCTGGCCGCCCGGATCGGGGAGCTGCAGCTCGAGCTGGCCGCGCAGCTGGTGGACGGCTACGTGCAGGGCTTCCGCAACGACGACGGGCTCCTGCTCGACACCGAGGACCTCAATTCGGTGCCCCTCCTGCGCTTCGTCATCGACGAGACCAGCGGCGCCACCGCGGCCACCACCGACCTGCTGCGGCTGGCCCAGGACCAGCAGGCCGACGCCATCGCGGAGGCCGAGCAGGCCCGACGGGAGGCCGAGGACCTCCGCGACGAGATCGAGGGTCGCATCGCCGACCTCGAGGCCAGCCGGGTGGTCCAGGAGCAGCTGCGGGCCGAGGTGGCCCAGCGCATCGCCGCCCTCGAGGACGAGGCCGCGATCCTCGCCGACGAGGACACCCAGATCACCGAGTTCATCCGCGCCGAGGAGGAGCGCATCCGGCGCGAGGCGGAAGAGGCCCAGCGCCGGGCCGAGGAGGAGGCCCAACGCCTCGCCGAGGAGGAGGCCCAACGCCTCGCCGAGGAGGAGGCCCAACGCCAGGCCGAGGAGGAGGCCCAACGCCAGGCCGAGGAGACCCCGCCCGACGGTGACTCCCCGCCCGACGCCGAGGCCCAGCCCGACGCCGAGGCCCAGCCCGACGGCGAGGCCCCGCCCGACGCCGAGGACGGCACCGAGCCGGAGCCGGAGCCGGAGCCCGAACCCGAGCCTCAACCCCGGGATGGGGTGCCCAGCTTCGCCCGCCCGGTGGACGGCGCCATCAGCTCCCCCTACGGCTACCGCACCCACCCCATCTACGGCACCGTCCGGCTCCACACCGGCATCGACTTCAACTCGCCGTTCGGGGCCCCCATCCGGGCATCGGCGAACGGCACCGTCATCTTCGTGGGCTCGTTCTCGGGCTACGGGAACACGGTCATCGTGGAGCACGGCAACGGCTACAGCACCCTCTACGCCCACATGTCCGGCTACGACACCCGCACCGGTGCGTCGGTCAGCCAGGGGGAGACCGTCGGCTTCGTCGGCAGCACCGGGCTCAGCACCGGCCCGCACCTGCATTTCGAGATCCGCCTCGACGGCGTCGCCATCGACCCCGCGCCACTGCTCTGAGCCCGAGCCTCGGCCTCCCCACCGGCGCCTCGTTCGGTTCGTCGCCGATTGCGAGCGTGAGCGAGCCATCGGTGAGGAACCCCGCTGGTCGCTGCGCAGCAGCCTGACCTGCGGGAACGGGTTGAGCCCCGGCGGAGCCGGGCCGATGCGACCGTGTCGGCTCCCGCGGGCCATGCCGCAGACCAGCCTCTTCAGGCGGCCGTGGCTAGCTAGTGGTGTGTCGCACAAATCATGAACCGGTCTCGCCGTCACCCGACGCCGCTGGCTGCGTTGCGTCACCTCGGCGTAGGGCTGCGGCTATGCCTTCGGCGCCGCGCCTTGCCAGCGACGCCGGTCTCGGCTGCGACCAG
>JBFKRY010000141.1:0-10662 GCA_041636995.1 Acidimicrobiales bacterium
TGGCTGGCCGGCCACCCCTGGCTCTACCTGCTGGTCTGGTTCCTGCCGTACATGACCTACTGGCGGGTGGTCAACCGGCTCCGGGCGCTGGCCGAGCACGCGGGCATGACTCGCAGCGATGACCGTCGCCGAACCACCCACCACATCCGCCAGCACTGGTTGCCTTCCACGCTGTTCGTGCCCTTCAACACCGGCTACCACCTGGCGCACCACGTCGACTCGGGCGTGCCCTGGCGCAACCTGCCGCGGCTGCACCAGGTGCTCGAGGCCGACGGCTACCTCGACGGCGTCACCGTCCATTCCTCCTACCGGGCCTTCTGGCGAACCCTGTTCCGTTGACCGAGCCCGCACGGGCGCTGTCGGCCCGCAGCATCATCGCGTCCACGTTGCTGGGAACCCACCCGCCAGCCATGCCCGGGCGCCTCCTCGTGGCCCTGGCCGGCCGGTTCGGCGTCGCCGAGGGAACGGCCCGGGTGGCGATGTCACGGATGGTCGAGCGGGGTGAGCTCCACAACGACGGGGGCACCTACTCCCTCGCCGGGCACCTCCTGCAGCGCCAGCAACGCCAGGACCGGGCCCGGGCCCCCCGGACCAGGAGCTGGGACGGTGACTGGGAGCAGGCCGTCGTCGTCGGCAGCGGCGCCAGCGGGGCGCGCCGCCAGGAGCGGCGGTCCGCGCTGGTCGGCCTCAAGCTGGCCGAGCTCCGCGAAGGGGTGTGGCTGCGGCCCGCCAACCTCGACCCGGCGCGGTTGGGCGACGAGCTGAGCCTCGGGGCCGACGTGCTGTGGGCCACGACCCGGCCCCGGACCGATCCGGCGCGGCTGGCCGCCGAGCTCTGGGACCTCGACGCCTGGGCCCACCGGGCTCGCGACCTCACCGATGCGATCGGGGCCACCAGCCAGGGCCTCGACGCCGACGACGACGACATGCTCGCCCCCGGCTTCGACCTGTCCGCCGCGGTGCTCCGCCACTTCGTCGCCGATCCCGAGCTGCCCGAGCAGCTGACCCCACCCGACTGGCCCGCGGCCGGGCTCCGCCAGGCCTACGAGGAGTTCGACCTCGCCTACCGCCGGCTGTTGCGGCGCTTCTTCCGGGCCGAGCAGGACCGGGCCCGATCCGCCTGAGCGCACCGGGTGGCCGTCAGTCGGGCTGATCGTGCCGATGCTCGTCGAGCAGGAGCGGGCCACTGGGGTGGTCGTGGTCGGCATGGGCGCCGAACATCGGCACCTCGTACGCGTCGCGGAGCAGTTCCGGGACCAGCACGTCGTCCGGTGGCCCCGCGGCCACGAGGCGGTTGGCGAGCAGCAGCACCTGGTGGCAGTGGTGGGCCTCGTCGAGATGATGGGTCGACAGCACGACGATGTGACCCCGCGCCGCCTCCTGGTCGACCACGTCGAGGATGCGCTCCTGGCTCGGCAGGTCGAGGCCGGTGATCGGCTCGTCCATGAGGAGCAGCGGTGCTTGCTGGGCCAGGGCCTGGGCCACCAGGACCCGCTGGCGCTGGCCGCCGGAGAGCTCCCCGAACTGGCGTCTCCCGAGCGCCTCCACGTCGAGCCGCCCGGCGGCCTCGGTGATGGCCCGGTGGTCCGCGGGCCCGAGGCGCTGCCACGTGCGCTTCCCCGGATAGCGGCCCATGCGGAGCACCTCGTCCACCGTGAGGGGCATCCAGGCCCCCCGCCCGCCGTACTGGAGGACGTAGGCGATGTCGCCGGGCGGGAGCTCGACTCGACCGGCGGACGGTGGGACCAGCCCCGCCAGCACGTGCAGCAGCGTGGACTTGCCCGACCCGTTGGCGCCGACGAGGGCGGTGGCGGTGCCCGGGTCCAGGTCGAAGCTCACCTCGTCCAGGGCCAGCTGCCGGCCGTAGCGCACCACCAGATCGCGCACCCGGACGCTGCTGCTCACGGGAGCACGTCCAGGGCGTCGAGATCTCGGATCTGGGCAGCGGACCGGTCGGCCATGACGGTGAACATCTGCTCGCTGCGCCCGGTCGGCCGGGTGACGAAGGCGCCCAGCACGGTGGTCAGCGGCCCCTGGAAGGACCCGTGACGGATGTCCTCCCAGCACTGGTCGGAGGTGTAGTCCTCGATCCCCTGTCGGGCCAGCTCGGTCAGGTACCCCTCGACCAGCTCCGCCTCCGCGTCCCGGCGATCGGCGGTCGAAAGGCTGTTGCCCAGGAAGTAGGCGACGTCGCGCCCGGGCGAGACGTAGTCGACGGTCTGCCAGTCGACCGCGATCGCCGGGTGGCCGCCCGCCGGGAACAGCAGGTTGTCGAGCCGGTAGTCCCCGTGCACCGCGGCGCGTTGCGAGCCCTCGCTGGCTCGCCACGCGCCGGCCCGCACCGCGAAGGCCCGCAGAATCGGCCACGTCGTGGGGGCCAGCCGGTCGGCGAAGCGCTCCTCGAACGCACCGAGCGCGATCGCCATGAGGTCGTCGAGGGCGAACCCGGCCCGTTCGGCCAGCCACGGGAGCCTGGCGATCCGCTCGTCGAGCCAGGTGGCCGCGTGGATGCGAGCCAGGCTGGTGAGGGCCCGCCGGGCGTCGGTGATGCTGCAGCCGGCCACCTGGTCACCGGGCTCGGCGGGGGTGATGTCCTCGAGCACCAGGACGAACTGCTCGCCCGACGGCGACACGTCCGCGTGGTAGCAGCCGGGCACGGACCCGTCCACCGAGGCTGCGATGTCGCGGTAGAAGCCGACCTCACGCCGGTATGCGCCGGCACCGAGCTGGCGCGTCGCCTGATCGGTCGAGGGGAGCTTCACCACCACCGACGCCGGCCCACCGGACCCGTCGAGGCGGAACCGGTAGCTGCGGGCCATGAGCCCCACGCCCACCGGCTCGTAGGTGAGTCTGCCGGCGGCGGCCCCGCTCTCGATCCCCGCAGCGGTCAGCACCGCGTCGAGCCAGGCGGGGGTGACCTCCTCGGGCTCGGCGACCAACGGGGGCGGGGCCATGAGCCATGGTCGCAGACGCCGCGACCGCGGGGCACGTCGCCGCGTGGACCGGGAGCCCGGGCCGGCGCCGGTACATTGCTCCCCGTGGAGCAGGTCTCGGTCCTCCCCGCCGCCGACGAGGCGGTGCGCTGCGCCGACTTCACCCGGCGGCTGCGGGTCGATCCGGGGGGCACCGCCATCCGGGCGGATGTGCTGGTGGCGGCGGAGACCCCGCTGCCGTGGCCCAAGCCGGCGTTCGACCACCCGCTGCTCGCGCCGGTCCCAGCAGCCGTGGCGGCGGCGCCGGTGCCCGTGCGGGTCCTGGCCGCGGTCCCGAGCAGTGCCGACGCGCTCAAGGTGGTGAGCTACCGGCGGTGCCCGACCGGGGTCGAACGGGCGGAGTGGCGCACCGACCAGGAGGGCCTGACGGCCACGGTCACCGCGATCGTCGGTGGCGAGGAGCCCGCGTACGCAGAGCCAGTGGCGGGTGGTATGTCCGCCGAAGTCTGGATCTGCACCCAGGGCAGCCACGACATGTGCTGTGGCGCCGACGGCACCCGGCTGGCGCAGGAGGTGACCGATCGCTGGGTCGACGTGACGGTGCGGCGGGTCAGCCACACCGGCGGCCACCGCTTCGCCCCCACCGGGGTGACGCTTCCGGACGGCCGCATGTGGGGCTACCTCGACCTGGCGGCGCTGGAGGCCATCCTCACCCGCACCGGTGACCCGGCGGCGCTGGCCGACCGGTGCCGAGGCTGGTGGGGTGCGGCCGTGGGCCCGGCCCAGGTGGCCGAGCGGGCACTTCTCACGGTCGACGGCTGGGCCTGGGAGTCGGCGCCGCGGACGGTCGAGGTGCTGGGTGAGGCCGACGGGGTCACCACGGTGCGGATCAGCGCCGGGGAGGGCCCGGCACGGAGCTGGCTCGCCGAGGTGCGAGCCCGCCGGGAGGTGCCGACCATCTCCTGTCGGGCCCCGGGCGGGCTGCCCGCGAAGCCGGGCATCGAGTACGAGCTGGTCCGGCTGCGCCCGGAATCGTGATGCTCGACCCGGCCACCATCGACGCGGTGATCTTCGACATCGGTGGGGTGTTCCTGATCCCGCACCCGGCGCCCATCCGCCGGGCCCTCGCAGAGGAGGGCATCGATGTGCGCGCCGACGAAGCGGTCTTCCACCTGGCCCACCACCGGGGCGTCCGCGCCATCGCCGATGCCGTGGCCGATGGGGCCGACCTCGACCGGGACGGCGCCGAAATCGTGTGGACGTGCTACGACGAGGCCTACTTCGCCACCCTCGGCGTGGGTAGCGACGACGTGGGCCGGGCCGCCGCGGTCCGGGCCCGCCAGCGCCGCCAGGGGGTCTCGGGCGTGTGGGTGCACCGGTTGCAGCACAACATCGACGCCTTCCACCTGCTCGCCGCCGGGCCCCGCCCGCTGGCCATCGTCTCCAACAACGACGGGTCGGCGCCCGCCGAGATGCGCGAGCACGGCGTCTGCCAGCTCGGTCCCGGGCCGCTCCCCGAGGTGGTGGCCCTGGTCGACTCCACGATCGTCGGTGTCGCCAAGCCCGACCCGGCGATCTTCGACCCGGTGAAGGAGGCGCTGCCGCACATCGCCGCCGATCGCATGCTGTATGTGGGAGACACCGTCCACGCCGACGTGCGCGGAGCCACCGACGCCGGGATGCAGGTGGTGCAGCTCGACCCCCACGACCTCCACACCGACCACGACCACCCCCGACTCCCGGACGTGGCCGCCCTGGTCCGGCTCCTGGAGGGTCAGCCCAGCGGCGCGTAGAGGTCCACGGGGTTGCCGTCGGGGTCGAGCACGGTGGCGAAGCGCTGCCCCCAGAACGCGTCGAAGGGCTCGAGCTTGTTCCGGTAGCCGGCGCCGGTGAGGTCGGCGTGGGTGGCGTCGACCGCGGCCGGGTCGTCGCAGCGGAACGCGAACGACACGCTGCGCCCGCCGGCCGGGGGCTCGTGGCTGCTGAACTGCTCGATCACCGCGACGGTGTCGAACATCAGCCGGAAGCCGTCGGCCAGCTCCACCTCCACGTGGCCTTCGCCGTCGGCCTCGACGGGGATGTCCAGACCGAGGCGACGGTAGAACGCCAGGGTCGCCGCCATGTCGGTGGCCACCACCCCGAGGGCGTCGAAGGAGGGCACCGCGATCAGTGCAGGTCGTTGGCTTGGCGGTTGATGGCGCTGACGATGGCCCGCATGGATGCGGTGGTGATGTCGGTGTGCATGCCGCACCCCCACAGCTCACGCCCGTCGACCACCATCTCGATGTAGGCGACCGCGGCGGCGTCGACGCCGGTGCCCTTGGAGTGCTCGTGGTAGTCGAGCACCCGCAGGTCCTTGTCGAGGACGGTGCTCAGCCCGGACACGAACGCGTCGAGCGACCCGGTGCCCTCGCCTTGGACCACCATCTGCTCGCCGTCGGCGCTGATCCGGGCGGTCACCAGCGTCCGATCGGCGCCACCCACGTTCTGGGCGGACTCGTAGCCGTGCAGCCGGTACGGCGAGTCGAGCGCCAGGTAGCGGCCCTCGAACTCGTCGTAGATCTCCTGGGCGCTGATCTCCTTGCCGGTGTCGTCGGCGATCCGCTGGATGGAGCGGGTGAACTCGATCTGCATCCGCCGGGGCAGGTCGAACTGGTTCTCCACCTTCAGCAGGTACGACACCCCACCCTTGCCCGACTGGCTGTTGACCCGGACCACGTCCTCGTAGGTCCGGCCCACGTCGACGGGGTCGATGGGGATGTAGGGGACCTCGAAGCGGTCGCTGCCGCTCTCCTCGAGAGCCTCGAAGCCCTTCTTGATGGCGTCCTGGTGTGAGCCCGAGAACGCGGTGTACACCAGGTCGCCCACATAGGGGTGCCGGGGATGGACCGGCAGCTGGTTGCAGTACTCGGCGACCCGCCGCAGCTCGTTGATGTCGGAGATGTCCAGCAGGGGGTCGACCCCCTGGCTGTAGAGGTTCATCGCCAGGTTGATGACATCGACGTTGCCGGTGCGCTCGCCGTTGCCGAACAGGGTGCCCTCCACCCGCTCGGCCCCGGCCATCACCCCGAACTCGGCGGCTGCCACCCCGGTGCCCCGGTCGTTGTGAGGGTGGAGGCTGAGCACGATGTGCTCCCGCCGGGCCAGGTGACGGTGCATCCACTCGATCATGTCGCCGTAGATGTTGGCGGTGCTCATCTCGACGGTGGCCGGCAGGTTGATGATGAGCTTGTCGTCGACCGAAGGGTCGATGACCTCGACCACCTCGTCGCAGATCCGCTTGGCGTTGTGCAGCTCGGTCCCGGTGAACGACTCGGGCGAGTACTCGTAGCGAACCCGGGTGTGGGGCACCTCCGCTTCGAGCGCCTTGCAGTATGCGGCCGCGTCGGTGGCGATCCGGACGATCCCGTCCATGTCGAGCCCGAACACCACCCGCCGCTGGAGGGTGGACGTGGAGTTGTAGAAGTGCACGATCGCCTGCTTGGCACCGTCGATCGACTCGAAGGTGCGCTCGATGAGCTCGGGCCGGCACTGGGTGAGCACCTGGACGGTGACGTCGTCGGGGACGGCGCCGGCCTCGATGATCTCGCGCACGAACTTGAAGTCGGTCTCGGAGGCCGAGGGGAAGCCCACCTCGATCTCCTTGAAGCCGGCGGCGCACAGGGTCTCGAACATGCGCCACTTCCGCTCCGGATCCATCGGCTCGATGAGCGCCTGGTTGCCGTCGCGCAGGTCCACCGAGCACCACAGCGGTGCCTCGGTGATGGTGCGCTGCGGCCAGGTGCGGTCGGGCAGGTCGACGGGCTCGTACGGGCGGTAGCGGGTGTAGGGCATCCCGCTGGGGTGCTGCACCGCGTTCGGTGCGGGCGGACTGGTCATGGTGTCGTACCTCTCGACTTGGCTGCGGATGAAGAACCGGAGGTCCCGGTGACCGGCAGGGTCAGCTCACCGGGTGCCGGTAAGTCGCAGTCCAAGGAGTGTGCCCACGCCCAACAGGGTAGTGGCCCGGTGGCCCGATGCAATGCAGGGGCCGTGGCCGCTGGCCGGCCGGCGCTGGGTCGCGCGGCCCTGCGCCGCCTCAACCACCCCCGGAGTGCGCCGATGGGGGCCCGTGACCGCCGCCGCCGTGGATGTGACCGCTCCCGAGTTCGCCACTCGGTTCGGCGCGTTCCTGCGCCGGGCGCGGGAGACCCGAGGGCTGGGGCTGCGCCACCTGCGGGATGCGGATCTGCGTGTCCGGGTCCTGCGGGCCATCGAGCGTGGGACCCACCCGCTCGAGCCGCTGCTGGTGGCAGAGCTGGCCGCGCGCTACGGCGTCGACCTCGACGAGCTGCTGCCGCCGCGCCAGCCGCTGGTGTTCCTGGCGACGGGCACGATCGCGAGTGGCGGCATGGACGAGCCGTTCACGCCCGGCGACGTGGGCTCGATCCTGGAGGCCTACCTGCGGCTGATCCGCCGGCTGCGGGGCGGCGACGCCGCCGAGGCGATCACCCTGCGCCGCGACGACGTGGTGGACATCGCCGATCACCTCGGCCGGCCCCGCACCGAGATCGTCGATCGCCTCGCGGAGCTGATGGGGGCCAGCACCTCCCAGCGCCGGGCGATGGTGGACCTGTACCTGTCCGGCGCGCTGGTGGTCGGGATCGCCTCCTGAGCGGCCCGGGCCCACGTGCCAACACGCGCGACCACCGGGCGTTCGGGCACGGCGAGCACTTCTGCATCGGCGCGGCGCTGGCCCTAGGGGGCCGCAGCCACCACCGCGACCTCGACCCGCCACGCCGGCCGGGCCAGCACGGGCACGGTGATCAGCGTGGACGCGGCGAGATGGCCGGCCAGGGCCTCGTCGCGGGCCGCCATCACCGGCCCCAGATCCTCACCGGCCACCACGTAGTTGGTGACCGACACGATGTCGCGCATGGTCATGCCGGCCTCGGCGACGATGGCCGCGATGTTGGCCCACACCACCTGGGCCTGCTCTGCGAGGCCGTCGGGCACGCTGCCGTCGGGCCGGACCGGTACCACCCCGGCGGTGTGGAGCCAGCTCCCGCCTCCCTCGCTCAGGACCGCGTGGGCATAGCTCGCCGCCGGCGGGGCGATGGACGAGGGTCGGATCTCGCGGTTCATGTCAGCAGATGCAGTCGGAGGCGGCGGATCATGTCAGTAGTGGTAGGGGAACCGGGACCAGTCGGGCTCGCGCTTGTCGAGGAACGCGTCCCTGCCCTCCTGGGCCTCGTCGGTCATGTAGGCCAGCCGGGTGGCCTCGCCGGCGAAGACCTGCTGGCCCACCAGGCCGTCGTCGATGAGGTTGAGCGCGAACTTGGCCATGCGGTTGGCGGTGGGGGACTTGCCGTTGATGGTGGCCGCAACCTGCAGGGCCACGGTCTCGAGCTGGTCGTGGTCGACCACCCGGTTGACCATCCCCATGCGGTGGGCCTCCTCGGCCGAGTACTCCTCGCCCAGGAAGAAGATCTCGCGGGCGAACTTCTGGCCCACCTGCTTGGCCAGGTAGGCCGAGCCGAAGCCGCCGTCGAACGACGCCACGTCGGTGTCGGTCTGCTTGAAGCGAGCCTGCTCGCGGCTGGCGATGGTCAGGTCGCACACCACGTGGAGGGAATGGCCCCCGCCCACGGCCCAGCCGGGCACCACGCAGACAACCGGCTTGGGCATCATCCGGATCAGCCGCTGGCACTCCAGGATGTGCAGCCGGCCCACCCGGGCCGGGTCGATGGCGTCGGCGGTCTCGCCGTCACCCACCGTGTACCGGTACCCGTCGCGACCCCGGATGCGCTGGTCGCCGCCCGAGCAGAAGGCCCAGCCGCCGTCCTTGGGCGAGGGCCCGTTGCCCGTGAGCAGGACACAGCCCACGTCGGTCGACATGCGTGCATGGTCGAGGGCGCGGTGGAGCTCGTCGACGGTGCCGGGGCGGAAGGCGTTGCGCACCTCGGGTCGATCGAAGGCGATCCGCACCGTCCCCTGGTCGACGGCGCGGTGGTAGGTGATGTCGGTGAAGTCGAAGCCGTCGACCGCCCGCCAGCGGCTCGGGTCGAAGATCTCCGACACCCGGTCATCGGTCATGGCGGGCACTGTATTGGCCATCGCCGGCTGGTGCCCGGGCCGGGCCGTGGCCGTACAGTGCTCGGATGGCCGCCGTGGGGGTTCGAGATCGGTCGAGGGAGCTGCCGTGAACGGGGACCTGTTCGACCTGACCGGCAAGGTGGCGCTGGTCACCGGGGGCAGTCGGGGGCTGGGTCGGGAGATGGTGCTGGCCTTCGCCCATGCCGGCGCCGACGTGGTCATCGCCAGCCGCAAACGAGAGGCGTGCGAGTCCGTCGCCGCCGAGGTCACGGACCGCACCGGTTCCCGGGCGCTGGCCCAGCCGTGCCATGTCGGCGACTGGGACCAGCTCGGCGAGCTCGCCGACGTCGCCTACGGGGAGCTCGGACGGGTCGACATCCTCGTGAACAACGCCGGGATGTCGCCGCTGTACCCGTCGCTGGGCGAGATCACCGAGGAGCTGTGGGACAAGGTGATCGCGGTGAACCTGAAGGGGCCGTTCCGACTGAGCGCGCTCGTCGGCGAGCGCATGGTGGCCGACGGCGGGGGAGTGATCATCAACGTCTCAAGCCTGGCGGCGACCCGGCCGACGCCGGCAGAGGTGCCCTACGGCGCCGCCAAGGCGGGGGTGGAGAACCTGACCTACTCGCTGTCCAAGGCGTTCGCGCCCACGGTGCGGGTCAACTGCATCGCTGCCGGGCCGTTCCTGACCGACATCTCCGAGGCCTGGGACATGGAGCAGTTCGCGCGCATGGCCGAGACCGGCATCGCTCTCCGGCGTGGCGGCCGGCCCGACGAGATCGTGGGCACCGCGCTCTACCTGGCGAGCGAGGCCAGCTCGTTCCTGACCGGAGCGGTGATCGCTCTCGACGGCAACGCCCGGTGACCGGTCGGCCGGTCAGAGCAGAGCGGCCGCCATCTCGTTGGGGCGGCCGGCGATGATGCCGTCGGCGCCCTGGGCGATGAGCTCCTGGTAGAAGCGCAGGTTCTCCTGGGACCGGGGGTCGTTCATCCAGATCCAGACGTGGAGGTCCTCGGCCCGGGCCCGAGCCCAGAACTCCTCGGTCAGCACCGGGACGCCGTCGAACTCCGGCGGGACCTGGATGATGCGGTGCTCGTCCCGCAGCGACTTGCCGCCCAGGAACCACAGGCTGAGCTCGTCGACGCCGGGGCTGGTCTCCACCTCGGGCGCCATGATCTCGAACGCGGTCAGCACCCCGTCGTCGAAGGAGACCACCACCACGCTGTCGGTGAGGCTCAGGGCCTCGATCTCGTCGGCGAGGGCCCGGGCCACCGCGAAGCCCTCCGGGTACCCGCCCTTGATCTCGATGTCGAGGGGCATGTCGGGGAACCGGTACACCACCTCCCGCAGCGTGGGGATGCGGAAGTCCTCGGGCGTGAAGAACCGCGGTGGGTCGACGTCGCCGGTGCGCACCCCGCGGTGGACGTACTCCTCCTCGGGTAGGTCCCGGCACGGCCAGCAGGTGGGCGCGAACCAGTACGCGTTGTCGAGGGCCTGGGCCTCCGCCAGGGTGAGCTCCCGGAGCAGTCCCGACCCGTCCGTGGTCCCGTCGACGGTCTCGTCGTGGTGGACCACGAGGGCGCCGTCGGACGTCAGCCTGACGTCGAGCTCGAGCATGTTGGCACCCTCCTCCACCGCGCGCGCCATGGCGAA
>JBFKRY010000142.1:0-10633 GCA_041636995.1 Acidimicrobiales bacterium
ACCCCCTACGACGAACACATCGCCTGGGCACACCGCACCCAACTCGCCGCTTGACACCAACGAGCCGTGGGATGTCTAGGCGGCGGGGCGGTCGGGGCCGTGGCCGGCCGGCAGCAGGGCGGGGGGGCTCGGTCGGGCCCGAGTGGCCACCATGGGGGCCCGGGACCGGATCCGCCGGGCCGCGGCCTCGCGGGCGTTGAACCCGCCGGCATGCAGCGCGAACAGGCGATCGCAGGCGGCCTCGAAGGAGACCTCGGTGTTGTCGCTGGTGGTCGTCATGGCACCTCCCGGCGGCGGGGTCCCGCCAGGTCGGGGTGGCTCGTCCTCCATCGGCGCCGGATGCTCGACGTTGAGCCCGCCGATCACCGTCAGCGGAGACCGGCGCCGGGTGACCGAGCCGGCGGTCGAGGTCACCAGCCGGACGGCCGTGGCCGAGCCCGACCGGGCCAGCCGACCGAGGGGCTGGCCGAGGCGCTGCAGCGCCCGGGGCGTCCGGTCATCGACGTCGGGTCGGATCCGTCGGGGTGCGGGCCACATGGGGGGAGCCACCAGTCATCGGAGTACCTCTCGGTGCTCCCCATCGACGCAGACGCCAGCAAGACACGCGCAAGGACCGGGGCCGGCTCTGTCGCCAGCCGTTAGGGCGTGCTGCGAGACGTCAGCGGGTCAGGATTGCAGGGCGCTCCAGACGGTCATCGCGGTCAGCGGCATGTCGATGTGGCGGACCCCGCGGTGGGAGACGGCGTCGATGACCGCGTTGTGGATCGCCGGGGTGGATCCGATGGTGCCGGACTCGCCGATGCCCTTGGCGCCCAGCGGGTTGCGGGGGCTCGGGGTCTCGGTGTTGTGGGTCTCGAACGACGGGAGCTCGGCCGCCGACGGGATCGCGTAGTCCATCAGGTTGGCCGTCACCGGATTGCCGTCGTCGTCGTAGTAGACGCCCTCGAACAGCGCCTGCGCCGCGCCCTGGGCGATCCCGCCGTGCTGCTGGCCCCGGACCAGCAGCGGGTTCAGGATCCGGCCACAGTCGTCGACCGCGACGTGGCGGATCAGCTCCACGGCGCCGGTCTCGGTGTCGACCTCGACCACGGCCACGTGGGCCCCGAACGGGAACGTGGCGTCGGTGCCGTCGAAGTCGAGCTCGTGGGAGAGGCCGGGCTCCATCCCTTCGGGTCGGCGGGCGTCGTCGTCGGCCGCAGCGGCCAGCTCGGCCCAGCCGAGCGCGTTGGCGGGGACCCCGGCCACGTGCAGGCCGCCCTGGCCGACCACGATGTCGTCCGGGCGGGCTTCGAGCAGGTGCGCCGCCAGCTGCTTGGCCTTGTCGAGCACCGTCTCGCTGGCCACGTGCACCGCGGACCCGGCGGTCTGCAGTGACCGGGAGCCCATGGTGCCGGCGCCCCGGGGCACGTGGTCGGTGTCGGACTGGAGGATGGTGACGTGGTCCATCGGCACGCCGAGCATCTCCGAGATGATCATCGAGAACGCGGTGATGTGTCCCTGGCCGTGGGCGCTGGTGCCCACCCGGGCGGTGACGGTGCCGTCGGGGTTGACCTCCACGGCGCCGTATTCGACGTGCAGGCCCGCGGGGGCGGTCACCTCCACGTAGGTGGACAGCCCGATCCCGAGCTGGACCGGATCCCCGGCCTCGCGCCGGCGGGCCTGCTCGGCGAGCAGCTCCTGGTAACCCGCGGCGTCGAGGGCGGCGTCGAGCGCGGCCTCGTAGTCGCCGCTGTCGTAGTTGGCGCCGCCATGGGTGGTGAGCGGGAACTCGTCGGGCCGCAGCAGGTTGCGGCGGCGGATCTCGGCGGGATCGATGCCGAGCTCGTCGGCGGCGACGTCGATGGCTCGCTCCAGGAGCTGGGTGGCCTCGGGCCGGCCCGCCCCCCGGTAGGCGCCGGTGACCGAGGTGTTCGTGGCGGCCGAGCGAGCGTGGTACCGGAGCTTGGGGATGCGGTAGGTGCCCTGGATCATGGTCTGGGTGAAGACGGTGAGGAACCCGCCGATGGCGGGGTAGGCGCCGGCGTCGGCGACCACGTCGACGTCGAGCCCGCTGATCACGCCGTCCTCGTCGAGGCCCAGCCGGGCGTACATGGTCATGGCCCGTCCATGGGCGAGCGACAGCATGTTCTCGCTGCGCTCCTCGGTCCACTTCAGCGGCCGGTCCAGCGCTCGGGCCAGGTGCGCGGTCATGATGTGCTCGGGGTAGGCGCCGGACTTGGGTCCGAAGCCACCGCCGACGGCCGGGGCCGCCACCCGCAGCTTCTCCGCCTCCATGCCGAGCGCCGCCGCCAGCGCGTCGCGGACGGCGATGGGGTTCTGGCTCGGCAGCCAGACCGTCAGCCGGTCGCCGTCGGGGATGGCGAGCGCGCCGTTCGGCTCGATGGGGACCCCGGCCAGCCGCTGGCTGACGATGCGCAGCTCGGTCACGTGGGCCGCACCCTCGACCGGGTCTCCGTCGTCCAGCCCGATCCCGGTCTCGAAGCAGAGGTTGGAGCCGTGCTCCTCGAACAGGATGGGGGCATCGTCGGCCAGCGCCGCCTCCATGTCGGTGACCACCGGCAGGGGCTCGTAGTCCATCCACACCATCTCGGCCGCGTCCTCGGCCTCGGCGCGGGACTCGGCCACGACAACGGCGATGATGTCGCCCACCAGCCGCACCTTCTCCTTGGCGGGGAGGGGCATGGCGAACACCGGCGGGAACAGCGCGAACCCCAAGTAGGGCTCGAGGTCCAGGTTCGCAGCGGTGTACACGCCGAGGACGCCGGGCGCCTGCTCGGCGTCGGCAGTGTGGATCTCGTCGATGGTGGCGTGGGCCACCGGCGAGCGGACGAACCGCACATAGGCGGCGCCGGGCACGGCGATGTCGTCGTAGTACCGGTCGGCGCCCGTGAGCAGCGTCGGATCCTCACGGCGCAGCACGGCGTTGCCGAGTATCGAGCCCTGGACAGCAGTCATGGGGCTGGCTCCCCCTCGTGGCTTCGGTGAACGAGGCCCGATTGTTGCAGCTCGAGCTCGGGGCTGCTGCCGGGGGTCAGTCGAGCTGGAGTCGAGCCGGGGACGTGGTGACGTCGTAGGCGAGCCACACGTCGTCGTCGGAGGTGTCGAGCACCACGACGCGGAGCACCAGCACCGGCTGGGCGGACGTGGTGCCACCGCTGACGTCGATGGGGATCGTCACGCTGCGGAAGATGGGGTTGGTCGGCTGAGTGAGGGTGCGGGTGTCGAATCCGAGCTGGGTGCAGCTTCCGAGCGACGCGTCGCAGCGCTCGAGCACCGCCAGGATGTCTGCAGTCTTGCCCGCATCGAAGTCCTCGATCGCGCCGAACAGCTGGACGGGTACGTCATTGCCGAAGGTCTGGGGCCCCAGGGTGATGGTCCAGATCTGGGTCTTGTCCGGATCGGTCTCACCCATCCCCACCGAGCTCTTCTCCAGACGCAGACCCGGCTCGGTGTCGCGGTCGGTGTCGTAGTTGGCCAGCACGGTGTCGGTCGGGGGCGCGATCGACATCGGCAGCACCGGCGAGGACGTGGTGTCGCCGGAGCCAGGGTTCGTGAGGTACACCGTCTCGGGGCCGGCGGGCGTCGGCGTGGGTGTGGGCGTCGGCGTGGGTGTCGGGGTCGGCGTGGGTGTCGGGGTCGGCGTGGGTGTCGGGGTCGGCGTCGGGGTCGCGGTGGGTGTGGGGGTCGGGGTGGACCCCGGTCGAGGGGTCGGGGTGGCCGTCGGGATGAGGGTGGGCGTCGGGGTGGGCGTCGGTGTCGAGCCCGGCGGGGGTGTGGCGGTGGGCGTGGGCGTCGGGGTGGGCAGCGGGGGAAGCAACAGCCCGCCCGGCGTGGGTGTGGGGGCCGGGGTGGAGGTGGGGGTCGGCGTCGGGGTGGGCAACGCCAGCTCGGGGAGCCGGAACCCGCCCGGGGTGGACGTGGGCGTGGGGACGACCGGCTCCAGCTCCTCCACGAACGCCAGCTCCTCGACGACCGGGGGCTCGGGCGGCGGCGGGGTCCAGGCGCCGGACAGGCCCATGGCGGCCGCGGTGGTCGAGACGGCCACCGCCCCGGTGAGGGCGGGTGCCGCCACGGGGGCGCTGAGCAGCACCGGTAGCTGGGCGATCCAGGCGATCGGGCCCATGGCCCGGCGCAGCTGGCCCAGGGACACGTTGAGGAGCGCCCGGACCACCACCGGATCGAACTGGGTGCCACTGCAGCGAGCCAGCTCCAGCCGGGCCTGCTCGGCAGTGGCCGCGGCCTTGTAGCTGCGTACCGAGGTGATGGTGTCGAACGCGTCCGCGACGGCGACGATCCGACCGGCGAGGCTGATCTCCTCGCCTTCGAGCCCATACGGGTACCCCTTCCCGTCCCAGCGTTCGTGGTGCTGGCTGGCGGCCAGGCGCCACTCGCCGAGCCAGCCGGCCAGGGGGGCCAGGTGGTGCTCGGCCCGGGCCGGGTGGGTCCGCAGGATGGCCCACTCCTCGTCGGTGGGAGCCTCGCGCTTGTTCAGGATCTCCGCAGGGACGTCGAGCTTGCCGACGTCGTGCAGCAGCGCGCCCCAGTGGAGCATGTCCCGCTCCCGGTGCTTCAGGCCCATCTCCTCGCCGATGAGGACGCTGTAGGCGCGCACCCGTTCGCTGTGGCCCCGGGTGAGGCGGTCATGGCTGCCGATCGCCGCGGCCAGCTGCACCAGGTTCTCGGCTGCGGCCTGGCTGGTGCGTTCGAGCTCACCGGCCTCGTAGCGGCGCTGGAGCTGGCGGACGGTGCCCTGTCGGATGGCCATCTTGAACCGGGAGGGGGCCTGGTCGGGGAAGACCAGCGACAGCCGGAGCAGGGTGACCATGGGCGTGAAGCGCTGCAGGAACCGATCGCTCCAGCGCAGGATCAAGGTGGCACCGGCCGTGATCCCGACGAACCAGACGACGGTGCCCGCGGTCGACTCCGGCCTGGGGATGGTCCGGGTGACGACGAGGACAGCGACGATCGAGGCCGCGATCGGCGCGACGAAGAGCGCGACCCGCAGGGCCCAGGCCAGCCGGGTGCGGCTGGCCCACCGCTCCTGTTCCACCACCTCCGTGTTCAATGGCCAATCCTCGGCTCTCGGGATCCCATCCTCGCCACCCTGCGCATCGGCATCTGTGGGACCGATGTGAGTGGGGAGATCTGCTGGCGCAGCCGGGTCGCGGGGTGGCCTGGAGGAGAATTGACCGTTCGGTTAATTTGGGGGAGATGCGGTCGGGAGCGGCCGCCACGAGGGGGAGTGCATCGTGACCACCATCGAGGAACCGGGCCTCGCCAGATCGCCGGGCGTCACCTACCAGGAGCTGCTCGATCAGGACACGCACCCGGTCCCGGACGTGCTGCGGCTGCAGGCCCCCCGCGACCTCGGGGACGCCGACGTGAGCAGGCACCGCTACGTCAGCCGGGAGTGGCACGAGCGGGAGAAGGAGCGGCTCTGGAGCCGGGTGTGGCAGTACGCCTGCCGCACCGACGAGATCGCCGAGGTCGGCGACCACTACGTGTACGAGATCTGCGACAAGTCCTACGTGGTGATCCGGACCGCGCCAGACACCGTGAAGGCCTACCCCAACGCCTGCCTGCACCGGGGGCGACGCCTCAAGGACTACGACGGCCACTGCAGCGAGATCCGGTGCCCGTTCCACGGGTTCGCCTGGACCCTCGACGGCGAGCTGCAGGACATCCCCGCTCGCTGGGACTTCCCCCACGTCGAGGCCGAGGCCTTCCGGCTCCCCCAGATCCGGACCGGGGTGTGGGCCGGCTACGTGTTCGTCAACCCGGACCCCGACTGCGGCCCCCTCGAGGAGCACGTTGCCGAGATCGCCGAGCAGTTCGAGGTGTGGGACATGGAGCGGCGCGCCAAGCAGGCGCACGTGGCCAAGGTCATCGACTGCAACTGGAAGATCGCCCAGGAGGCCTTCTGCGAGGCGTATCACGTCAACGCCACCCACCCCCAGATCCTCCCGTACCTCGGCGACACCAACAGCCAGGTCGACATCTGGGAGAACTGCGCCCGGGTCATCACCCCCGGGGGCACCCCGAGCCCCCTCCTCGACGAGGACATCGCCGAGGAGGACATGATGCGGGCCATGCTCGACGTCCGCCACGACCAGGAGCTGCCGGTCCCGGTGCCGGAGGGCACCACCATGCGGGCGACGGCCGCGGGGCTGTCGCGCGAGCGGTGGCGCGAGGTGGCGGGGGACTGGGTCGACCGCATGTCCGACGCCGAGATGATGGACAGCATCGACTACACCCTGTTCCCCAACTTCCACCCCTGGGGTGCCTTCAACCGCATCAACTACCGGTTCCGCCCCAACGGCGACGACCATCGCAGCTGCATCATGGAGTGCATCTTCCTGGCCCCCTATCCCGGCGACGAGAAGCCCCGGCCGGCGCCGGTGCACTGGCTCGGCGAGGACGAGACCTTCTCGGACGCGCCGGAGCTGGGCATGCTCGGCAAGGTGTTCGACCAGGATCTCTACAACATGCCCCGGGTCCAGCAGGGCCTCGAGACCGCCGTGAAGCCGGGGGTCACGCTCTCCCGCTACCAGGAGAGCAAGGTCCGCTGGCTCCACCGCAAGCTCGGCGAGTGGGTGGGGGAGGACTGAGCGTGCACGGCATCGTCCACCCCTTCACCAAGGCGCTCTACGAACAGGACGGTGACGGCACGGTGCTGGTGACCCTCGGGGACCGGCAGGGCCGCTTCCGGCGCGACGGCAGCTGGATCGAGGGCGAGCTCCGCGAAGCCGACCCCCAGCTGTGCAACTGGGTGGCCGGCCCCCTGGTGGCCAGCCACCGGGTGGGCCGCCCCCGCGGCCAGGACTCCCACCGCACCGAGCCGGGGTGAGCGCCACCCCGGCGCTGGCGAACGGTCCCCGAACGCGCAGCTGCGGGGCCGGCCCCCCTCGGCTGCAGCCCCGCAGCGCTCGTCCCGTCGTCGCGGCCGAAGCCGCTGTTGGTGTTGCTGATGTTGCCAATGTTGCTGTTGTTGGCACTCCGGGCCCGGAGTGGGCGTCAACGATAGGTCGTTCGGCCCACCTCGACCAAAGCCGGATGTAGCAATGACTACAGAAGGTGGCGCCGGGGACCGGCTGTGCCATGCTGTTCGCCCGTGGCCAGAGGACGACGGAGAAGGCGAGTCGTGAGGGCGAGGCTCGCCGCCGCCGTCGCTCCGGCGATCACCGCCCTGCTCGTCGGGTCGACCGCGGGCGCGCACAGCACCCTGGTGAGCTCGTGTCCCGGTGAGGCCGATGTGGTGAACCAGCTGGACCGCATCGAGCTCACCTTCGGCAGCGACATCGTCGACGACGGCCAGGCCCTGGTGGCCCTGGCGGGCGACGAGGGACGCACCGACATCGAGATCGGCCCCGCCACCTTCGTGGACGAGCGCACCCTGGCAGCCACCGTGCCCCCCGCGCTCGAGCCCGGCCGCTACATCATCCGCTACATGGTGACCTCGATCGACGGCGACCTGAGCGACGGCGGGTTCGAGTTCACCTTCGACCCCGACGCCGCCCAGGACGCCCCCGGCTGCGGCGAGGTCGACGGCGACGGGGGCGGTGCCACCGGCTGGGTGCTGCTCGGGGTCGGGGTGGTGGCCGTGACGGGCATCGGGCTCCTGTTGCGGCCCCGGCGCTCCACTGCGTGAGCCCGGGCCGGCTCAGGAGGTCCAGCGCTCGTAGCGCAGCAGCTCCGACACCGGCTTGCGGGTCAGCTTGGTGAGCTGCTTCACCGGGTGGCCGATGGGGACCACTGCGGCAACCGCGACGTGGGGCGGGAAGCCCAGGACCGCCTGCGCGTCGGCCTCACAACCGCAGCACATGGTGGTGAGGGCCCCGCCGAGGCCCCGGTCGCGCGCCGCCAGGAGAAGGTTCCACACGAACGGGTAGATCGATGCCCCGCTGATGACGCCGACTCGATCGAGCACGCTGTCGAAGGACGCCACCACCTTCAGGTCCGCGCCCACCGCCAGGACCACCGGGGCCTCCTCGATGAAGCGCAGGAACGGCACCTCGGCGTCGGCGTGCCAGAGCCTGTCGACGTCGACGCTGGTCCGGTCGACGGTGTTCCACGGGGCCTCGCCCGCTGCGACCTGGGCCAGGTACACCCGCATGGCGGGCTCCGCAGCCCGCCGCAGCGCCGCCTTGGTCTCGGCCGATCTGACCGCCACCACCCGGGCCGGCTGCCGGTTGCCGCCGCTGGGCGCGAACCGGGCCAGCTCGACCAGGGCCTCGATGTCCTCGTCGGTGACCGGGTCATCGGTGAACTCCCGGCAGGCGAAGGCGGTTCGCATCACCGCCGCGAGCTCCATCACTCACCTCCTGCCGGTTGGGGTTCGTCGGCGGCGGCGTCGAGCAGGCCCCACAGGGCATCGACGTGTCGGCGCTCGGTCCAGGTGGCGCCGATCGCCACCCGGACGAAGGCGGTGCCGTCGATCTCCGAGGGGGTCACGTAGGCGGTGCCGCTGGCGTTGACGGCTGCGGCGATGGCCCGGGTTCGCTCGTCCCCGCTCACGTGGCGGAACGAGACCAGGCCGAAGACCGTGGGCGCCACCAGCTCGAACCGGGGGTCGCGCTCGATCCGATCGCTGAGCATCCGGGCCCAGGCCAGGTGGCTGCGGATGTAGGCGCGGAGCTGGTCGGCGCCGTAGGAGCGCAGGACGAACCACAGCTTCAGGGCCCGGAACCTGCGACCGAGGGGGACGTGCCAGTCCCGGTAGTCGATCACCTCACCGGCGTCCGAGGCCTCGTTGCGGAGGTACGGGGGCACGATGCTCAGGGTGCGCAGCAGCCGAGAGCGGTCGGCCACCCAGAATGCAGAGCAGTCGAAGTTGGTGAGGAGCCACTTGTGGGGGTTGCAGGTGTAGCTGTCGACCAGCTCGACCCCGTCCTGGTGGTGGCGCAGCTCCGGACAGATCATCGCGACGCCCGCGTAGGCGGCGTCGACGTGATGCCACAGGCCGTGCTCGATGGCGATCTCGGCAACGGCCCGGACCGGGTCGACCGCGGTGGTGCCGGTGGTCCCGACGGTCGAGCAGACCCAGGTCGGGACCAGCCCAGCAGCCAGGTCGGATCGGATGGCATCGGCCAGGGCGTCCGGTCGCATCGCGTAGCGTTCGTCCACCTCGACGGCGCGGATGGTGCCGTAGCCCGCGACCCGGGCTCCCTTCTCGATCGAGGAGTGCGCCTCGGCCGAGCCATATGCCACCACCCGGCCGATGTCGTGGCCCCGCTCGGTGGCCAGGTGGCGGGCCACGGCCAGCGCGGTGTGCGTGGAGTCGGACGCGGTCATCTGCAGCACGCCGCCGCCGGGGCCCGCGTCGATCCGCCAGGAGGCCGGCAGCCCCAGGAGGTCGACGAGCCAGTCGAGCACGGCCGACTCGACCTCGGTGACCGCGGGGCTGGTGGACCACAGCATCCCCTGCACGGCGAGGCCCGCCGAGGCGATCTCGCCCAGGATGGAGGCCGGCGAGGAAGAGGCCGGGAAGTAGGCGAACCAGCCCGGGTGCTGCCAGTGGCTGATGCCGGGCATGACCACCCGGTCGAGGTCGGCGAGGATCTCGGCCATGCTCTCCGGCTCGGTCGGCGGGTGGGCGGGGATCTGCGATCGGACCTCGCCGGGCTGCACCGAGGCCAGCACCGGTCCCTCACCGACGTGCTCGAGATAGTCGGCGATCCAGTCGATCAGCTCGTGGCCGTGCTTGCGGAAGTCCTCGAGCGAGAGGTGGGGGAGGGGCGGTTCCGGTGCGGCCACCGGGCCATCCTGGCAGGCTCGCCCGCCCAGGGCGAACAGTCGGGGGCTCGGCTCAGCAGACGGACTCGTGGGCGAACACCGGTCGCAGCACCACCGGCTGGGGGGTGCCCTCGATGTCCCACAGGGTCTGGATGGTGGCGTCGGCGGCCGCGTCCCAGATGGTGTCGACGTCGCCGCCGCGGATCACGACGCACCCGCCTCCGCTGGGCTGGGGCCGAGGGGTGGGATCGATCGGCCACTCCCGCACCGGCTGGTCCTCCTCGCTGGCCAGCGAGGGGAAGGTCAAGACCGCGAGCGCGGGTGGACGGGTGATGGTGGCACCCGCGGCGGCGGCGTCGACGATGGCCTGGATGTCGGCGATCGCGGACTCGAGGCTCCGGCGGGCGGCCAGGGCCTCGGGGCTCACCAGGTCGTCGAACCCCAGCGCGTAGGCGGACACGCTGACCTCCTCACCGCCGAGGAAGGACGTGACCGTGGTGGTGGCGGCGTCGGCCACCGGGGGCTCGCCGAAGTCGGTGCCCGGCTCCAGGGCCGAGCTCTCGGCCAGCACCCGCTGCACCTGCTCCAGCGCCGCAGGGTCCAGGGTCAGACGCTCGACCGCCGGGAGCAGCGGGGGTGGGAAGATGGCGACCTGGGCTCCCTCCCGGTACACGGTGCCGTCGGCCATCACCACCAGCTCGGGGAAGTCCGCGAGCGCCACCTCGATGGGGACGAACCCGCCGGTGGTGAAGACGGCAACCAGTACCGGCGCGCCGCCGGTGCCGGGGTCGTCGACCGTGCCGTCGTCCCCGTCGTCGGGCTCGGGGGCCTCGGTGGGGGTCGGGGTGGGGTCGGCCGAGGGGGGTGTGGCCGTGGGTTCGGGATCGGCCCCGTCCCCATC
>JBFKRY010000143.1:0-10231 GCA_041636995.1 Acidimicrobiales bacterium
CTGAGGTAGGTTCCCGGTCACCAACAACTGCAGGGGGAAACATGAAGTACGTGTTGATCTCACATCTCGCGCCCGGGCCCGAGAGCGTGAAGCGGGCTTTCGAGGTCTTCGGCCGGGTCGGCGCGGCGGAGGGCACTCAGGCCCTGTACGCGGCAACTGACGGCAAGACCTTCATCACCGTCGTCGAAGCCGACGAGCACGACATGGAGCGGATCGCGACCTACGGCCCCTTCTTCGACCAGGTCACGGTCCTGCCGGTGGTCGACGTGGACGAGGCGTGGATGGAGGCCATGGGCAGAGCCATGGACAACCTGGGCTAGCGTCCCGAAGACCGCACTGGCGGACCGGGCGCGCCACGCGACGGCGCAGCCGGGGTGTGGAACCCCAGCCCGCGCCCGAGGAGCCTCGCGACCGGGGTTGGGGCCCCACGCGGGCAGTCATAGCGTGCCCTTCAATGCACGTACCCCAGCACATCGTGTGTGTCGACTGTGGCGGGCGCTGCCACCTGGGCAGCTACGAACCGCCCGAGGGCTGGCAGCCCGGCGAGGTCGTCTTCTACCGCTGCGAGGACTGCCTGGACCGCTGGGACATCGTGCTCGCCGAGGACGATCTCTGAGCCCCAGACGGCACAGCCGGCCGCCACGGCCGCGGGCGGGGCAGGGGCCCCGCCCGAGCGGAGGAGGGCGGGGTTGGGGCCCCGCCCGGGAAAAGAGCACAGACAGCTCAGCCCTTGAGCAGGTACTCGGCCTCGCCCTCGTCGAGGAGCAGGTCGATCTCGGCGGCCAGCAACGGGTGATCGGCCAGCCCGGGGGAACCGTCGACCAGCTCGAAGGCCACCTCCCGGGCCCGGGCCACCCAGTCCCGGTCCCGGCGCAGCGACGCCAGCTTGAGGTCGTTGCGGCCCTTCTGGCGGTCGCCCATGATCGTGCCCTCGCCCCGAAGGTCGAGGTCGACCTCCGCCAGCTCGAACCCGTCGGTGGTCCGGACCAGCGCCGCCAGCCGCTCGTGGGCCTCGGGGGTGGGGGCCTCCCCCACCAGGAAGCACCACGACGTGGCTGCGCCCCGGCCCACCCGGCCGCGTAGCTGGTGCAGCTGGGCGATCCCGAACCGGTCGGCGCCCAGGATCACCATCACCGTGGCGTTCGGGACGTCGACGCCGACCTCGATGACCGTGGTGGCCACCAGCACGTCGAGAGCGCCGTCCCGGAACAGCTCCATGACCTGGCCCTTCTCGGCCGACGACAGCCGACCGTGGAGCAGCCCCACCCGCAGCCCGGCCAGCTCGCCGCCGGTCAGGCGGTCGTAGGTCTCCTCGGCCGAGGCCGCCTCGAGCTTGTCGGATTCCTCGATGATCGGGCACACCACGTACGCCTGGTGGCCGGCAGCGACCTCCGCCCGCACCCGGTCCCAGACCGTGCCGCCCCCACCACGATCCCCACCACCGGCCAGGCCCTCGAGCGGCACGGCCGGCGTGGGGCGGGGGCCCCACGCATCGGAGGAGGGCGGGGTTGGGGCCCCGCCCGGGAGATCAGCATTGTTCTCGGTGGGCCACCACTCGGTCCGCACCGGGGTCCGGCCCGGCGGCAGCTCGTCGAGGATCGACACGTCGAGATCCCCGTAGACGGTCATGGCCGCGGTCCGGGGGATGGGCGTGGCCGTCATGACCAGCACGTCGGGGATGGCCTGGTCGCCCCCCTTGTCGCGCAGCGCGGCCCGCTGGTCGACGCCGAAGCGGTGCTGCTCGTCGATGACCACCACGCCGAGGCTGGCGAACTCCACCCCCTCCTGGATGAGGGCGTGGGTGCCGATGACGATGTCGATCCCGCCGCTGGCCAGCTCGGCCAGGATGCGCCGCCGGTCGGCCACGCCGGTGCGGTTGGTGAGCAGCACCACCCGCAGCTCCCGCTCGCCGAGGAGAGTGGCGGGGTCGGGCACGGTGAAGCCGTCGAGGAACTGCCGCACCCCGAGGTGGTGCTGCTCGGCCAGCACCTCGGTGGGGGCCATGAGCGCTCCCTGGTGGCCCCCCTCCACCGCGGTGAGCAGCGCCGAGACCGCAACCAGGGTCTTGCCCGAGCCCACGTCGCCCTGCAGCAGGCGGTGCATCGGGGCGTCGGCGGCCAGGTCGGCGCGGAGCTCCTCGACCGCCCGCTGCTGCGCCGCGGTGAGCTCGAAGGGCAGCTCGTCCAGCAGCCGGGCGAACAGCCTTCCCGAGGTGTCGTGCCGGACCCCCTTGGTGGTGGCCTCGATCGCCCGCTTGCGCAGCACCAGCAGCAGCTGGAGGCGCAGTAGCTCGTCGAACACCAGGCGGCGCCGGGCCTCGGCCACCTGCGCCATGGTCTCGGGGGCGTGGATGCCTGCGTACGCCGCGGCCCGGTCGACAAGGTCGAAGCGATCCCGCACGGGCCCGGGAATCGGCTCGGCGAACCCCCGGGGGGCCGCCTTGGCCAGGGCGTCGGCGGCGTACTGGGCCAGCTCCCAGGTGTGGACGCCGGCCTTCTCCGACTGCGGGTAGACCGGCACGATCCGCCCGGTCCGGTCGCCGATCAGGTCCACGATCGGGTTCGTCATCTGCCGACCACCCCGGTAGGTGTCCATCTTGCCGAACACCACCGCCTGCATGCCCTCCCGCAGCTGGCGCTCCCGCCAGGGCTGGTTGAAGAACGTGAGCGCCATCCGGCCGGTCCCATCGGTCACCCGGACGTTCACCAAGGTGCGCCGGTTCCGCATCCGGCGGCTGGTCACCTGCTCGATGCGGACCAGCACCAACCCCTCCTCGCCCTCCGCCAGGCTGGCGATGCTGGCCTCCTTGGTGCGGTCGATGTAGCGACGCGGGTAGTGGGTCAGCATGTCGAGCACCGTGGTGATCCCGGCCTCGGCCAGGCTGGCCGCCTTCTTCGCGCCGACGCCCTTCAGCCGGGTGACCGGGATCTCGGCCAGGTCGGCCAGGGTCAGCGCGCCCGCGGGGCTCGTCGGGGCCCGACCGGCGAGCGCGGCGTCGGCCCTACTCGACACCGAAGTAGTACGGGTAGACCGGCTGGCCGCCAACGTGGCTCTCGGTTTCGACGTCGGGACGGTGCTCGGCGAGCCAGGCGGCCACCGCGGCGTCGGACTCCTCGGTGGCCTCGGCGCCGGCGATGATGGTGACCAGCTCGTGGTCCTCGCCGACGATGGCGTCGAGCAGGCCGGTGGCGGCATCCGCGAGGGTGGCCCCGACGGCGCGCACGCCGCTGCGGTCGAGGCCGATCCAGTCACCTGGCTGTACGTGCCCCACCGAGGTCTTCGACTCGCGCACCGCCCGGGTGACCTCGCCGGCCACCACTGCGTCGGCGGCCGCCGCCATGGCCTCCCGGTTGGTGTCGGCGCCGGCGCCGGGGTCGTAGGCGAGCAGCGAGGCGAACCCCTCGGCGATGCTCCGGGTGGGGACCACCCGCACGGTCTTGGGGACCTCGGCGTCCACCTGCTCGGCCACGGGCACGATGTTCTTGTTGTTGGGGAGGATCACCACCTGATCGGCGTCGACCTGCTCGACCGCGGCCACCAGCTCACGGGTGGACGGATTCATGGTCTGGCCGCCGCGGATGACCGCGTGCACGCCCAGGGACTCGAAGATCTGGAGGACCCCGTGACCCACGGCCACTGCGACCACCGCGGTGGTCGCCGGCTCGGGGTTGGTGATGGTCACCGTGCTGTCGCCCTCGGTTCCCGGCAGCACCACCTCCTCCACGTGGTCGAGCTCCTCGAAGAGGTCGGTGACCCGGATCTCACGGGGACGACCGACGTCGAGCGCGGCCTCGATCGAGGCTCCGATGTGGTTGGAGTGGATGTGGCAGTTCCAGAGGCCGTCGCCGCCCACCACCACGATGCTGTCGCCGATGCCGGTCCAGGCCTCCTTGAACTCGCCGATGCGATCGTCGGGCGCCTCGAGGAAGAACATGACCTCGTAGCGCAGGTCACCGACGCCGTCCCCGTGGGCCCCACCGGACCCGCTGCTCGGGGCCACGGCGCGGGTGATGGGGGGCGGCGGCGGCAGGTCGCGCCCGTCGACGACGTGCAGTAGGGCATCGATCAGCAGCAGGTACCCGGCGGCTCCGGCGTCGACCACGCCGGCCTCCTTCAGCACCGGCAGCAGCTCCGGGGTCTCGTCGAGGGACACCTTGCCGGCGGCGAGGATGCGCTCGAGCAGCTCGACCAGCCCGGCCCCGTCGCCGGCGGCCGCCTTCGCCGCGGCGGCGGTGTCCCGGGCGACGGTGAGGATCGTGCCCTCCACGGGCCTCGCCACCGCGCCGTAGGCCGCGGGGGCGGCCCGATCGAGCGCCTCGGCGATCGCCGGCGGCGTGATCGGCTCCACCGACGACAGCGAGTCGGCCAGGGCCCGCAGGATCTGCGACAGGATGACGCCCGAGTTCCCCCGGGCCCCCATCAGGCTCCCGTGACTGATGGCCTTCCAGCGGCCAGCCGGGTCGTCGGACGCGGCCTCGAGCTCCTCGACGACCGAGCGGAGTGTGAGCGACATGTTGGTGCCGGTGTCGCCGTCGGGCACCGGGTACACGTTGAGGGCGTTGATGGCCTCGCGGTGGGACAGCAACACGTCGCGGAACGCCACGAGGGCGCGCTCGACGTCGGCCACCCCCAGTCGCTCCAGCGTCTCCATTGCCCTGGATCGTACCGATCGGGGCCCCAGCAGGCGTGTTTGGTGGCGCTCGGTCGCAGGCCTGGGCAGATGCCCCTGCGGTGTGGGCCGACCGACCCCGAGTCGTTATGGTGGGGGACCAACCGATGAAGCGGCGACTCGGCCGTGAGGAACGAGGCCAACGAGTGCAAGGCGTGATCAAGTCGTACGATCCGTCCACCGGCGACGGCGTGGTGATGTCCGAGCGGGACTTCACCGAGTACGACCTCGCTCCCGACGCGCTCGCGGGCTCGGTGTTCCGCATGCTGCGTCAGGGCCAGCGGGTCGTGTTCGACCTGACCGACGATGGTCGGGCCACCCGGCTCGAGCTCGGCTCCGAGGTGGACATGGGAACACCCGACTTCATGCGCTGATCGCGCCCTGCCCATCGGCAGAACCCCCAGGCATCACACGACAACGGCGTCGGGAGCCACCAGATGACCAGCATCACCCCCCACGACGTGGCCGAAGAGCTGCGCAAGCAGTTCGGCCTCGAGACCGTCGACCTCCGCTACGACCTCGGCCAGGACCAGCTGTTCGCCGAGGCCATCACCAACGATCGCGGCCGGGTCCGGATCGGCGGCCCCGACGACGAGCAGAAGGCCTACCCCACCGCCCTCGGCCTCGACGGCCCGCTGGTCTTCTACTCCGACCCGGAGTGCACCGGCCGGCCCGTCGCCGACACCTTCGCGGTGGCCCGCCCCGACCTGGTGGACACCATCTGGTGGAAGGACGGCTTCTCCCCGTTCGAGCCCGACCGCTTCGACGCCCTGGTCGACCGGGTGGTCGACCACCTGGAGGGGCGCCAGGCCCGGCTGTACGTCACCGACCTGTTCTGTGGCTGGGATCCGGCCCTGGCCGAGCCCTGCCGCTTCGTCGGCGAGTACGCCACCCACGCGTACTTCTGCAACATCATGTTCCCCAGCGAGATCCGCCCCGACCCCGACCGGCTGGAGTCGGGGTGGACGATCCTCAACGTCCCATCGTTCCGCTGCGATCCCGAACGTGACGGCACCCGCTCGGACCGGGCCGTCATCATGGACATGGAGCGTCGCATCGCGCTGGTCGCGGGCCGCGCCGACTACTGCGGCGTCAACAAGAAGTCCATGTTCACGGTCATGAACTACGTCCTCCCCGCCAAGGGGCAGCTGTCCATGCACTGTTCGGCGAACGTGGGCACCGACGGCGACAGCGCCATCCTGTTCGGCCTCTCGGGCACCGGCAAGACCACGCTGTCGGCCGATGCGGATCGGCTGCTCATCGGCGACGACGAGCACGTCTGGTCGGATCACGGCATCTCGAACTTCGAGGCCGGCTGCTACGCGAAGCTGATCGACCTCAACAAGGACAACGAGCCGGTCATCGCCGCGGCGATGAGCATGAAGGGCACCCTCATCGAGAACGTGCCCCCCCGGCCCGGCCGCCGCATCGAGGACACCGACCCCCAGGATCTCGACCTCACCGACGGATCGATCACCGAGAACACCCGCTTCGCCTACCCGCTCACGTGCAACCCCCGGGTGGTCGACGGCGAGGTCGGGCCCCACCCGTCGACCATCGTGTTGCTCACCGCCGATGCCTTCGGCGTGCTCCCGCCGGTGTCGGTGCTCACCGCCGACGACGTGCTCTACCACTTCGTCACCGGCTTCACGTCCCGGCTGGCCGGCACCGAGGTGGGCGTGACCGAGCCCGAGGCCACCTTCTCGGCGTGCTTCGGGGCCCCGTTCATGAGCCAGAAGCCGTCGGTCTACGCCGAGCTGCTGGCCGAGCGGATGCGCAGCCACCCGGCGCGCTGCATCCTACTCAACACCGGCTGGACCGGCGGCGCCTACGGGAAGGGCGAGCGGATGTCGCTCCGGCACACTCGCCGGCTGCTCGACGCCGCGCTGTCCGGCGAGCTCGACGACGTCGAGCTGGTCCGCCACCCCATCCTGGGCCTGCGCATGCCCACCCGCTGCGACGACGTGCCCGCCGAGATCCTCGACCCCCGCCGGACCTGGGACGACCCCGAGGCATACGACCGTCAGGCCACCAGGCTGCGCGACCTGTTCCGGGCCAACTACGCCACCAAGGGGTTCGCCGAGCTCGGTATCCCCGACGTGATGTAGCGGCCGGCCGTGACCACCATCGACGAGCTGCCGACGCCGGCGCTGCTCGTCGACCTGGACACGTTCACCGCCAACGTCGCGACCATGGCCGAGGCCCGCCCGGACACGACCCTGCGGCCGCACGTGAAGGCCTTCAAGTGCACCGATGTGGCACGCCGGCTGGCCGAGCGGGGCCACACCGCCTTCTGCTGCGCCACCGTGCGCGAGATGGAGGGCATGGCCGCAGCCGGGCTGGGCCAGGACCTGCTGCTCGCCAACGAGGTCCTCGACACCCGCCGGTTGGGCGTGCTCGCCGAGGGCGGGGCCCGGATCACGGTGGCGGTCGACTCCGAGGCCACCATCGACGCCGCTGCCGCGGGTGGGGTGCCCGAGGTGCTCGTCGACGTCGACGTCGGGCTCCCGAGATGCGGCTGCGATCCCGGCGACGCCGGCTGGCTGGCAGACCGGGCCCGGGCCGCAGGCCTCGGGGTCCGGGGGGTGATGGGCTACGAGGGTCACCTCATGGCCGAGGTCGACCGCCAGCGGCGGGAGGCCGGGGTCGAGGCGAGCATGGAGCTGCTGCTGAAGGCCCACGCCGACGTGGGCGGCGACGTGATCTCCGCGGGCGGCACCGGCAGCTACGACATCAATCGGGCTGCGACCGAGATCCAGGCGGGGTCCTACGTGTTCATGGACACCCACTACGCCCGGCTGGGACTCCCCTTCGGCGAGGCCCTGCGGGTGCTGGCGACTGTCATCTCGGTCGACGGGCGCGGGCGCTGGGCCGCGGCCGACGCCGGGCTCAAGGCGCTGGCGATGGACCACGGCGACCCCGAGCTCGAAGGGGCCACGGTGCTGTTCTGCTCCGACGAGCACACCACGATCTGCGACGGCACCTGGTCGGTCGGCGACCGGGTGCGGCTCCGTCCGGCCCACGTCGATCCCACCGTCGCCAAGCACGAGGCCCTCTGGGTGGTGCAGAGCGACCAGGTGGTGGACCGCTGGCCCGTCGACCTCCGCCACTGGTGAGGGGTCGCCCCCGGCGGGGCGAGGTCGGCGTGCCCGGAGTCAGCCGCGATATCCCTCGGGGTGGGTGCGCTGCCATTCCCAGTGGTCGCGCACCATGGCGTCGATCCCGTGGTCGGCCCGCCAGCCCAGCTCGCCGTGGGCCCGGGACGGATCGCTGTAGCTGACGGCCACGTCGCCGGGGCGCCGGCCCACCACCCGGTAGGGGATCTCGCGTCCCACGGCGAGGGACGCCGCGGCCAGGACCTCGAGCACCGACGTCCCGGTGCCGGTGCCCAGGTTCCAGGTGTGCACCCCCGACACCTCGGTCAGCCTCTCCAGCGCGGCCAGGTGCCCCCGGGCCAGGTCGACCACGTGGATGTAGTCCCGCACCCCGGTGCCGTCGGGGGTGTCGTAGTCGTCGCCGAAGACCTGGACCTCCTCCAGCTTCCCCACCGCCACCTGCATGACGTAGGGCACCAGGTTGTTGGGGATGCCGACGGGGTCCTCGCCGATCATCCCGCTGGGGTGGGCGCCGACGGGGTTGAAGTAGCGCAGCAGCGCCACCCGCCAGCGGGGATCGGCGGCGGCCACGTCGGTGAGGATCTGCTCGATGATCAGCTTGGTGCGGCCGTAGGGGTTGACCGGCCCGGTGGGGTCGCCCTCGGCGAGGGGGACCGAGGCCTCGGGGCTGTAGACCGTGGCCGACGAGGAGAACACCAGGACGTCGACGCCGTGGTGGGCCATCACCTCGAGCAGCGACAGCGTCGAGCCGATGTTGACCTTGTAGTAGCGCATGGGCTCGGCAACCGACTCGGCCACCGCCTTCAGACCCGCGAAGTGGATCACCCCGTCGATGGGGTGCGAGGCGAACACCTGGTGGAGGGCGTCGATGTCGGCCACGTCCACCTGGTGGAACGCAGCCGGGCGCCCGGCGATGCGACCCAGGGCCTCGATGGCCTCGGGCGAGCTGTTGGAGAGGTCGTCGACGACCACGACGTCGCGGCCCGATGCGAGCAGCTCCACACACGTGTGGCTGCCGATGTAGCCGGCACCGCCGGTCACCAGGATGGTTTGCATCAACGCCCGGGCACCGGCCACGGATGGCCGCTGGCCACGATGGGCGGGCTAGGAGGAGTCGCCCATCGCGGCTGCAGCGCCGGGCGACACACGAATCGGAGCCAGGGACGGCGGAGACGAGTCATCGACACCGGTCACAGGTTGATGATCGGGCAGGTCAGGGTCCGGGTGATGCCGTCGACCATCTCGATCTTGCCGACGACCATGCGACCCAGGTCGTCCATGGTGTCGGCCGTCGCCCGGGCGATGATGTCGTAGGGGCCGGTTGCCACCTCGGCGGAGTCGACGCCGTCGATGGCGCGGATGCTGTGGGCCACCTCGCCTGCCATGCCCATCTCGATCTGCATCAGGACGTACGCGCTGACTGCCATCGGTCGTCTCCTCGGGGGGTGGGGTCCGCTCGATGGTAGCGAGCGCCGACGGGTGCACGCGCGGCCCGTGCACGGCCGCCCCCACCCCGCGATCTCGCGCCAGTCGCCCGGCGCCTGCTCCGCCGGCAGGCGACACACCCGAGGCCACGCCATGGAGGGCGGAGCCGGATGACGTCGTCAGATGATCATGGCCCGGACACCCATCCCCATCAGGAACAGCCCCCCGCCGGCGTAGAGCAGGTACCGGTGCTCGGGCATCTGGACCTGATAGCTGTAGAGGATCGCCACCGCGATCAGCATGGTGAAGCCGTACAGGAGGTGGAAGTCCGGGGGTTCGAGGTCCTCGGAGGACTGCAGCCACACACCCAGGCCGGCCTGGACGAAGATCACCACCTGGGCCACGACAGTGAACCACCACAGCGCCCGGCGCCGCAGCGTCCCGACGGCATGGGCCCCCAGGGCCCAGAGGCCGGCCGCGCCGTTGGCGATCACCACCACCCAGGCGACCGCCGCGTGCGCGTCGCGGGCGGCGGCCCCGAGGATCACTCCGCCCGGCCCGGCGAGGACACCTCGATGCTGTAGCTCCAGAGCTCGGCGCTGAGGCCCATGGGCTGGCCCTCGCCGCCGTGGCCCGCCGCGGGGGGCTGCCGATGCGCGGCCTCGGCGGCGCCCGACCCCCGCCAGGCCTCGAACGCCTCGTCGTCCCGCCAGCGGGTGACCACCAGCCAGGTGTCCCGATCGTCGGTGGGCCGCAACAGCTCGAAGCCCTCGAAGCCGTCGGCGTCGTCGACCGCACCGGCTCGGGCCCCGAACCGCCTGGCCACCTCGTCACCCATGCCCTCGGGGACGGTCAGCGCGTTGATCTTGATGACGGTCATGGCGGTGATTGTGCCAGCAGCAGGCTCGGCGCTACTCGTCGAAGAGGCTCGTCCGGAACGGTCCGCCGTCGCGGCGCCGGGCCGGGTCGACGTACCACTCGGTCCCGAACGCCTGCCGGAAGACCCCCGGGGGCAGGCTCA
>JBFKRY010000144.1:0-10183 GCA_041636995.1 Acidimicrobiales bacterium
GCTGGCGTGGCTGCTGGCCTCGAGGCTGTCGCATCCGGTCAAGCGCCTCACCCGAGCCGCCGAGCACGTGGCCCGCACCCAGGATCTCTCGGCCACCATCGACGCCCGGGGCGACGACGAGGTGGCCCGGCTGGCCGCCAGCTTCAACACCATGCTGGAGGCCCTCGACACCTCGCGCCGCCAGCAGCAGCGCCTGGTCATGGATGCCAGCCACGAGCTGCGCACCCCGCTGACCAGCCTGCGGACCAACATCGACCTGCTGCACCGCGCCGGCACCCTCGACGACCACGCCCGGGCCGAGGTCCTAGACGACGTCCGCGAGGAGCTCGAGGAGCTGTCCACCCTGGTCACCGAGCTGGTCGAGCTGTCCACGTCGAGCCGGCGCCCGACCGAGCCGGTGACCGAGGTCGGGCTGGCGTCGCTGGCCGACGCCGTGGCCGAACGGGCCCGGCGCCGGTTCGGGCGCGAGGTGGAGGTGGTGGTGGCCCGAGACGCCGAGGTGCCCGGTCGCCGGGCCCTGCTGGAGCGGGCGCTGTGGAACCTGGTCGACAACGCGGTGAAGTTCTCCGATGCCGGCAGCCCCGTCGTCATCGAGGTGGACCGAGGTCGGGTCGTGGTCCGCGATCGCGGCCCGGGCATCCCCGCCGAGGACCGGCCCCACATCTTCGACCGGTTCTACCGCGCTGGCGCCACCCGGGCCGCGCCCGGCTCGGGCCTTGGCCTGTCGATCGTGGCCGACATCGTGCGGGCCCACGACGGCGAGCTGCTGGTCGAGGAAGCCGAGGGCGGCGGCGCGGCGATCGGGTTCTCCCTGCCGACGCCGACGTGACCCCGCCCTCGGGCTGGCGTCGGCCCGGGCGTCAGACGCCCGCCCGCGCCAGCTTCCGCTCCCACATGCGGTCGAGGTAGGGGATGGCGTCGGGGGTGGTGCAGCTGGTCTCGCCGTGGTCGACGTCGGGGGTGCCGATCCGCTTGGTGGTGGCCACCGCGCGCCGGCGCAGCCCCGGGGTCCGGCCGCCGATGGCGATGAGGGCCATGTGCATCGCGTGGCGGGTCCGGTTGGGGGCCACGGCCATGCCGGCCTCGATCTGGGCCAGGCGATCGACGAAGTAGGCGTCGGGCCGGTCGTCGTCGCGCATCGCCTGGCGGGCCACCAGCGCCCATCCGGTGTGGGCGACGAACTCCCGCGGGCTCGAGGTCCACTTGTCGGCCCGGGAGTCGATGTGGGCGGTCCTGGCCGTGAGGTCGGCGACCGCGTCGCTCAGCGGGTAGTTGTCGACCCCTCGGACCCAGGCGTCGAGCTCGCGCCGACCCAGCTGTGCCGGATCCGCCACCATGGTGGCCAGCATCCGGGCGTCGTGGTTCCCGGTCTCCCACAGCGCCTGGGCCAGTTCGTGGTCCACACCGATCTCCTTGCGGCGCCGCTTCAGCTCCGCGAACGACACCCCGAACAGGGGGTCGTTCACGCCGTGACGGCGGTAGATCTTGCGGGTCTGGGCGCTGCCCGCCCGCTCCAGGGCTGCCATGGTCCGTTCCGGGGTCATGGCCGTCATCCTTCCACGCCACCGGGGGTGCCGGACCGGTCGCAGCGGGTCAGCGCCCCCTGGGCCGGACGGCTCTCGGGTCCCGGCGGGCCGGCCGAGCGGCGGTACGATCCGATCGGGATGGAGGTGTGGTGAGGGTGACCGAGTTCGACCCCGGCGACGTCCAGCACCAGGCGTGTCCGGGGTGCGGTCACGACATCTCCGCCTGCCCGCCGCCCGACCTCGCTCCCGCGCTCGTCGAGGCGGCCCGCCGGTGGGCGGCGTTCATCGGCGCGGTGCTCGACTACCCCGGCGGCGGCGCCGACCTGCGGGCCCGCCCCGGGGCCGACGAGTGGTCTGCCATCGAGTACGCCTGCCACGTGCGTGACGTGCTGGCCATGTGCGCCCGGCGGGTGGAGATCACCCTGCTGGTCGACGACCCCGAGTACGGGGGCTGGGATCCCGACGCCCTGGCCGCCGACGAGCACTACACCGACCAGGATCCGCTCGCGGTGGCCGACGACCTGGGGGCTGCGGCGATGGAGCTGGCCCGGCTGGCGCAGCCGCTCCCGGCTTCGGCCCGGGCCCGCCGGGGCACCGCCCTGGGCAAGCCGTTCACCGTCGACGGGCTGCTGCGGGTGGCGCTACACGAGGCCCTGCACCACCTCGCCGACGCCCGGTCGGTGGTGCCCGCACCCTCGGCCTGAGCCGCGGTCGCTCAGCTTCGGAGGGTCGCGATCTGGCCCCGGACGGTCTCGAGGTCGTCGGGGTTGGTGAGCCCGGTCCAGGTTTCGGGGCTCGCAACCAGCTCGACCTCGTAGCCGCCGGCCATCAGAGCGCTGATCTCGGTGGGGAGCAGGCACTCGGCCTTGGGGTCGTCGGCGTTGGCGGCGAAGAACTCGTCCCACCGCTGCTGCAGGGCCTTGATGATCGACGGGTCGAACGCCCACAGGTTCATCGACACCGGGGTCCGGGGATCGATCTCCCGGTCGCCGGCCGCGACCGAGCCGTCGCCGGTGAAGTGGACGCCGTCGGTCTCGTCGATCCGGACCAGGAGCCCGGCGCGGACGTCGCACACCCCGCGGGTCACGGTGCCGGTGGCGGGCAGGGTCTTGCCCACCTCGAACGCGACCAGCAGCCCGCGGGCGGGGCTCAGCCCGCTCAGGCGGTCGTGAGCGATCTGGAAGGAGCGGGGGCCGTAGTAGTCGTCGGCGTTGGCGAGGATGAACGGTGCGCTCACCGCGTCGGCGGCCGAGAGCACTGCGTGGACCGTGCCCCAGGGCTTCTCCCGGGGCGGCCCCAGCTCGTCCTGGCAGACCAGGGTCAGCGCGAGGTCGTCGCCGTGGATCTCCCGGACGTGGGCCTCGGTGTCGTCGCGGATGTCGGTGCGGACGATCAGGATCACCTCGTCGACGCCGGCCGCCACCGCGTCCCGGATCGTGTAGTCCAGGATCACCTCGCCCGCCGGGCCGACCGCTGCCAGTTGCTTCACGCCGCCGAACCGGCTGCCGATGCCGGCGGCCATGACGACCAGGGATGCAGATGTCATCCCCGAATTCCTATCGGGGTCGACGAGCCTTTCCAAGCGGGAGCGGTCCGAGCGACTGCGATGGGGACGGTTCCCGCCGCCGCTTCGGGCTCCCGGGGCCCTACCCTGCGAGGCGCCCCGTCCCCGCGCCCGTCCCCGGATCACCGATGCCCACCACGCTCTCCACGCTGCGCCGCCTGCTCGCTGTCCTGCTCGCCGTCGTCCTGGTGGCGTCGGCCTGTGGCGACGACGCGCCATCTGCTGACGCAGATGGCGATGCACCTGCTGACGCAGGTGACGACGCGGCATCTCCTGACGCCGCGCCATCTGCTGACGCAGATGGCGATGCACCTGCTGACGCAGGTGCGGACGCGGACGCTGCTGGCGGAGATGCCGGTGCCGATGCTGCGGCGTCCGACGGCGACGACGCCACCGCAGAACCAACCGGAGATCCCAGCCCGTCGCCGACCCCGGTGCCGGTCGACAACACCGACCTGGCCGTCAAGCCGGTGGTGCAGGTGCCCGAGGGGGCGCCGCCCACCGATCTGGTGGTCGACGACATCGTGGAGGGGTCGGGTCCGGTGGCCGAGGCCGGCGACTTCGCAATCATGCAGTACGTCGGGGTCACCTTCGACGACGGAGCGCAGTTCGACGCCAGCTGGGACCGGGGGTCGCCGTTCACGTTCACCCTCGGTCAGGGCGAGGTGATCGCCGGCTGGGACGAGGGCATCGCGGGCATGGCGCCCGGCGGCCGCCGCGAGCTGGTCATCCCGCCCGACATGGCCTACGGCGAGAGCGGCTCGGGCTCGGGCGCCATCGGACCGAACGAGACCCTGATCTTCATCGTCGACCTGCTGGGACTGGTGCCCGCCGACCTCACCAAGCCCGAGGTCGGCGTGCCCGAGGAGGAGGCCACCGAGCTGGCGATCACCGACCTGGTCGACGGCACCGGCGCCGAGGCCACGGCCGACTCGCTGGTGTGGATCCACTACGTGGGCAAAAACCAGTCCACCGCCGAGCAGTTCGACGCCACCTGGGACCGCGGGCCGCAAGCGGTGCCGATCCGGCTCGGCGCCGGCCAGCTGATCGAAGGGCTCGAACAGGGGCTGGTGGGCATGAAGGTCGGGGGCCGGCGGGAGCTGGTGATCCCGCCCGAGCTGGCCTTCGGCGAGACCGGCGCCGGCGAGGGTCGGATCCCGCCCGACGAGACCCTGGTGTTCGTCGTGGACCTGATCGCGGTGACCTGACGGCTCCGGTGCCGGGCACGTGCCGGCACCAGGCGTGTCAGCGGGAGATCCCGAAGCGCTCGAGCGCGGCCCTGGTCCGGTCGAGCAGCAGCTGGGGCACCTCCACCCCGTTGACCGTGGCCCCGCCACCGGCGGCATCGGCCGGTGCCCCGTCCGTGGCCGCCGCCTCGTCCTCACCGGCCTCCTCGGCCCGGGCGGCCCGCTCGGCTGCCGCCTCGCGGTCCTTCAGGTACCGGGTCCAGTCCTCGACCCTGACCAGCTTGTCCCGGGAGATCGATCCCATCTCCACGCCGTTGTCGAAGTGGACCCAGTACCGGATCCAGTCGAGGCCGTTGGAGAGGATGACCCGGCCCTCGGTGCCCTCGGGAACGCCGCGCAGGTCGGTGGCGGCCTTGACCCGCTCCTTGCGCCGGAGGGTCTCGGATTCGGTCTTGGCCATCGGCGGGCTCCTGGGCACCCCCGACCGGTGGGCGCACCGGGACGGTCGGTCGGATCGGTCACCGATGAAGGTACACGCTCGCCGTCGCCGGCCGTCACATCGGCCATCGGCCGGGTCGGCCGGCGCGCGACGATGGGGCGGTGACGTCGCCACGCTCGAAGTACCTCACCGTGTACGGCCGCAAGCCGGTCCTCGAGGCGCTCCGCGGCGGGCTGCCGGTGGCACAGGTGCACCTCGCCGACGCCGCCGGTGGCGAGACCGTGGCCCGGATCGTCGAGGCCGCCAAGGCCCGCGGGGTCCGGGTCCACCGGGTGCCCGAGCGCCGGGTGCACGCCATCTCGGGTAATGGCCGCCAGGACCAGGGCGTGGCCGCCGACGTGGTGGCGCCGCGCATGCAGGCGCTGTCGTCGTTCGTCGAGCAGCGCACCGGCCGCCGCCACGCCACGTCGGTGCTGGTGCTCGACGGGATCACCACCCCGGCGAACGTGGGGATGATCCTGCGTACCGCCACCGCGGCCGGCGTCGACGGGGTGGTGGTGCCCGACGCCGGGACCGCCGAGATCGGGCCGCTGGCGGTGAAGGCCTCCGCCGGGGTGGCATTCGTGGCGCCGATCCTGCGGGTCGACCGGGCCGAGCACGCCGTGGCCCAGCTCGCCGAGGCCCGCTTCGACGTCCTGGCCCTGGCCCCCGGCGGCGAGGATCTCTTCGATGCCCACCTGGGTGATCGGGTGGCGCTGGTGCTCGGCTCCGAGACCAGCGGCATCAGCGCCGAGGTCCGAGCCGGCTGCATCCGGACCGTCTCGCTCCCGCTCGCCGACGGGGTGGAGTCGCTCAACGTCGCCGCGGCCGCGGCGGTCGCCTGCTACGAGCTGGTCCGCAGGAGGCGGCCGGCGTGACCGGGCTCGTCGCTCAGGCTCCGCCCACCTCGATCGCCAGGTTGCGGGGCGCGAACGTCATGCGCTCGCCCAGATCGGTGCTGCCGATCTTGCGCACCGTGCCCCGGCCCAGCTTGAAGTTGTAGCGGAGGCTGACCGGCTGCAGGCTCGAGTCGGCCGACGTCACCGTGTTCCCCGGCGATCCCGGGAACAGGAAGTAGGTGAAGGTCACCCCGGGAGGCACGGTGTCGGTCACGTAGGCCACCGCGGTGAACCCGCCCCGGTGAGGCTGGCCCTCGGGGTCGGCCACCTGCTCGGACTCGATCGACAGCATGTCCCCACTCTCGATGCCCCTGGCTTCGGCGTCCTCGGCGCTGATCTCGAGGAAGTTCACCGGCCAACGCGCCAACGCGTCGGGCCGGCGGACGAAGTCGAACAGGTTGTTCCACAGGGCGTTGACCCGGCCGTTCAGCACCCAGAGCTCGTCGCCGGTCGGTGCGAGCACCGCGTTGCGGGCCGCCACCGTGTCCCAGTCGGCGAGCACGAAGTTGGCCTTGCCGCTGTCCGAGTTGAACTGCAGGTCGGCGTGGAGCCTCGGGGTCTCGACCAGCTCCCCGTCCACCAGGCTCAGCGGGGTCTGGAGGCCCTGGGTGCCGAAGTCGCGCAGCATGTCGTGGCCCCGGCGCCCCTCGGCCCGGGCCTTCTCCACCAGCGCCGCGAAGTCCCGGCGGCCGCCGACCGACCTCTCGCTGGCCAGCTCGAACAGCTCGTTGGAGTCGGCCCAGTCGAATCCCTCGAAGCCCATGCGCTGGCCCACCTGGCCGAAGATCCACCAGTCGGGCCGGGCCTGGCCCGGCGGATCCATGAACCGCTCGTAGATCCGCAGCCGCCGCTCGGCGCTGTTGCGGGCGAAGTCCTCCTCCCCCCAGGTGGCCGCGGGCAGCACGATGTCGGCGAAGGGCGTCGACTCGTTCTCGTAGATCTCCTGGTGCACGATCACCGTGCCCCCGGCATCCATGCGGGCCTTCAGCTGCTCGAGGGCCCGGGCCGGATCGGTGGAGTCCACCGCGGGGCCGACGCTGGTCAGCTCCCGGGCCCGGCGGGTCAGGGCCGCGGTCCCGCCCATGGCGCCGAGCCAGTTCGTGCCGACGACCCAGCGGAACCGGGTGTTGCCCTGGTAGAACCAGCGCTCGGTGTCCATCTCGATCTTCTCGCCCTCGAACTCGTCGGGCGACTTGTCGATCGGGTAGCCCGCGCCCTTCTGCCCACCGCGCTGGTGGCCGCCCATGCGGCCCACGGCCCGGCCCTCGCGTCCGGTGGACCCCAGCAGCACGCCCAGGCTGCCGATGGCCGCGGTGTTCTCGTAGTTGTGCGACCAGTACAGGCCCTTCTCGAACAGGATCGTGGTCCGGGGCCGCTCGCCGCCGCCGCCCGAGAGCATGGCGGCCGCGGCCCGGATGCGGTCTGCGGGCACCCCGGTGATGGCAGCTGCGTTCTCCGGGGTGAAGTCGTCGTGGCCCAGCAGGTAGTCGCGGTACTCCTCGAAGCTCAGGCCGAACCGGCGCCGCCGCCACCCGCCCTCCTCGTCGAGCTCGGCCCGGCTGGCGGTATGCTCGGTCACGAAGGCGCTGTCCTCCCAGCCCTGGGTCACGATCTCGCGAGCGATGGCGTTCAGCAGGCAGGTGTCGGTCCCGGGCCGCAGTTGCAGGTGCATCCCCCCGTTGGCCTCGGCATGGGCCGCGGTGAAGGTCCGCCGGGGATCGACGTAGATGATCGGGGCCCCGCCGGGCGCCTGCCACGTGGTGAACCGGACGGTCTTGGTCTCGTAGGGGTCCGAGCCCACGATCATCAGCACGTCGGCGGCCTTGTCGTCGTCGAAGGTGGAGCCGAAGGCGTCGATGCCGCAGTCGCTCAGGCCCGGGACGTCGTCCCCGTCGGCCGGCGCATGGTGTGGTGAGTAGTTGGGGGTGCCGATCGCGCCCAGCGCCAGCTTCGAGCCCGCGTACACGTTCTCGTAGAACTCGTAGGAGTAGATCTTCATCCCCCACGCCAGCTCGTCCCAGGTCTCGAGCACGTAGGTCGACAGATCGGCCACCAGGTCCAGCGCCGCGTCCCACGAGATGGGGACCAGGTTGCCGTCGACCCGCAGCATCGGATGCTGGAGCCGGTCGGCGGTGGGGCCGTCGGGTGTGTACACCTTCTGGGCCAGCTGACCGCCCCGGACGCTGTGGGTCCCGCCCACGTTGACCACCTCGCTGGCGCCGTCGGGGACGATGGCCACGTTCGTCGGCTGCCCGTCGACCAGGACCACGTTGTGCATGTTCTCCGAGATCCAGTTGCCCGACAGGGGCGAGGTCGGGAAGTCCACGCCGAAGGCGTTGTCGGCGGCGGCGACGCCGCCCTGGGTGCCGACGGGCCAGGTGTAGACCTTGTAGCCGCACGCCACCGGGCAGTACTCGCAGCAGATCGAGCGGACCTCGGCGTCCGCGGGCGGCAGCGGGACCGCGGCGGGTTCGGCAGAGAAGTCGGACATCGGTGGACCTCCTCAGCCCGTGGCCTGGACGGCCATGCCGCCCAGGGTGTTGTGGTGCCCGTACACGAGCCTGAACACGCCGCTGGCGTAGATGTCGTCGCCGTCGACCTCGAGCAGCAGCCGGGGCAGGTTCTGGGTGGCCTGCCCGAGGACCACCTGGCCGTCACGGGCGAGGTCGAAGGTGGTGTAGTGGCACGGGCAGGGGCCGAGCACCGCGTGCTCGGGCCTGTAGTCGACGATCGGGCAGCCCATGTGGGTGCAGGCGTTGGAGAAGGCGACGACGGACCGGTCGGGACCGACCCCGCCGATGGCCGGCTCCTGCAGCTGCACGATGATGTTCGGCTGGCCCTGCAGCGGGTAGTCGAAGAACCGGGGCTCGCCGCCCTGGAGGTCGCTCAGGCTGGCCACCCGGGTCCGGGGGAACTCTGCCAGCAGCGCGCCGGAGGCCCCGGTCGTGTCTGCGTCCTCGTCCGATAGGACGATGCCCACCGGCACGATCACCCCGGCGGCCAGCAACGCGCCGGCCGCTCCTCCGGCGAGCAACATCTCTCGTCGACTCATGGCCATCGGCGAACTCTCCTCGGTCGGCTCGTCGCAGAATAGAGACTCCGGCCCCCGTCGCTTAGGGACCAACGTCCCGACGCGGTCGGGTCTGCGCGAGCAGCGCGTCGCTTCGGGACCTTCGTCCCTACGCGTTCGGGTCTGCGAATGCGATCGTGGGCCCGATGCCGTGCGGAAGGAGCTCCGACGCATGACCGAGATGACCGATCGCAGCGCCGCTCGCCTCTGGGGCGTGCTGGGGGCGACCCTGGGGTTCGTCGTCACCTTGGTGGTCGGGCTGACGATCGTGACCATCGGCCTCAGCGACTCGCGCCCGAGCGCGGCCATGCGAGGCGCGGTCCCGGTGGACGGCGGCGCGCTGTACGCGCAGCACTGCGCCAGCTGCCACGGCCCGACCGGGGAGGGTGGCATCGGCCCCGAGCTCGCCGGTGTGGTCGTGGAGCGCTATCCCGACCCAGAGATCCACGTGCTGATCGTCGAGGCCGGGCGCGGGGCCATGCCCGCGTTCGGCGCCAGGCTCACCGACGACCAGATCCGGGCCGTGGTCGACTACGAGCGCACCGAGCTCGGAAGCTGATCCGCCGCATGGGCTAGGCCCGGCGCCAGACCGGGCCCGAGGGCGTGTCCTCCACCTCGACACCCATCGCCTGGAGCTCGTCGCGCAGCGCGTCGGCGGTGGCGAAGTCCCGCTCGGCCCGGGCCCGCTCCCGGCGGTCGACCAGCTCCTGGATGCCCTCGTCGTCCCCGCCGTGGGCGGCCGCGGCCGCCGAGATCCCGAGCACCTCGAACAGCTCCACCACCGTGGCCACGAGCGTGGCCGCCTCGGGATCGCCCGCGTCGAGGGCCCGGTTGGCCCTCCCGACCAGCCCGAACGCCGCGGCAAGTGCCTTGGGGGTGCCCAGGTCGTCTTCCATGGCCTCCACGAACGCGTCGACGGTGGGCTGGTCCCGCTCGCCGACGGTGATGTCGATCCCGGCGGCCGCGGCCCGGCGCACCAGGGCGTCCAGGCGGTCCAGCCCGGCCTCGGCCTGCGCCATGGCCTCGGGCCCGACCTCCATGGTCTTGCGGTAGTGGGTCTGCAGCATCAGCAGGCGCAGGGCCCGGCCGTCGTGGCGCTCCAGGACCTGGGCGACGGTGGTGAAGTTGCCGAGCGACTTGGACATCTTCTCGCCGCTGACGTTGAGCATGGCGTGGTGCATCCAGTGGCGGGCGAACTGGTGGCCGGCGGCCACGGCCTCGGCCCGCTCGTTCTCGTGGTGGGGGAACGCCAGGTCGTCGCCACCGCCGTGGATGTCGAACCCGGGGCCCAGCAGCCGCAGTGACATCGCGGCGCACTCGATGTGCCAGCCCGGACGGCCCTCGCCCCACGGCGACGGCCAGGTGGGCTCGCCGGGCTTGGCCGGCTTCCACAGCACGAAGTCCAGCGGGTCGGCCTTGGCCTCGTCGACGTCCACCCGGGCCCCGGCCGACTCCCGCA
>JBFKRY010000145.1:0-10171 GCA_041636995.1 Acidimicrobiales bacterium
CCGCGTCGCGATGTCGACCACCACCACGCTCAGGCCCACGTCGCGCTGCAGCCGGTCGAGGCTCATCCCGACACCGTCCAGGGCCTCGACCCGGCCGACCTCGAAGTACTGGACGTACACCGAGTGGTTGACGTGGCCGTACGGGTCGAGCTCGTAGAACCGGACCCGGAGGTCCCGCTGGTGCGGCTCAGGCATGGCGACGTGCTTCTGGAGACGTCCGTTCGTCGTCTCCTGCGGGCGCCGGCGAGCCATCGGCGAGGAACCCCACTGGTCGCTGCGCAGCAGCCTGACCAGCGGGACCACGGTGAGCCCCGGTGGAGCCGGGCCGTCCCGGCCGATCGGGAATCACGGCTCGGTGTCCTGGAAGCGGTTCTGGCGGAGGATGTGGCTACTCGTTGAGGACGAAGGTGATCTTGAGGATGACCCGGAACTCGCTGATGATGCCGTTCTCGATGACCACCTTCTGGTCCTGGACCCAGGCGCCCCGCACGTTGTCGAGGGTGCGGGCGGCCCGATCGACCCCGATCCTGATGGCGTCGTCGAAGTTGTGCGGCGACGAGGCGATCACCTCGGTGACGCGTGCGATGGTCATGACGGAGGCTCCCGATGCGGTGGCGGTGGGTTGCGGCGGTCAATCGTAGGTGGCCTCCACCCACCACCGCCCATCCTCGACGACCACCAGCCGAGCCACTCCCTCGGCGTCGACCAGCTGCAGCCGGGCTCGGCGGCGGTGGCGCTCGGGGTCCCACCAGCGTTCGTCGAGGGGCCAGGGGCCGGCCCAGCGCTCGATGTCGACCCACGGTCCCCCGTCGACGCGCATGCGAGTGGGCCGACCCGACAGCAGCGACCGCCCGTCGACGCCGACCGCCAGATCGGCGGGGTCGGCCAGCTCCACCGGCAGGGGGGGCCGGTGCAGCCGAGCGGGGGCGGGGCCGGGCAGCGCCCCGGGCCACGGGCCGGCCAGGGCGGCGGCATCGACGTGGTCGCGGTCGAGGTCGACGGTGTCGGCCTGGACCGCCACCACCTGCTCGTGGGGTGAGCGCCCACCCCGCCGCTCCGGGACCCGCACCGCGTCCACGCCGAGCATGCCCTGCACCCGGGCCACCACCCGAGCCGCCCGCTCGGCAGCCTCGGTCTGGCCACCCCAGAACCCGAGCTGGCGGCCGGCCGCGGGGACGATGTCGTCGGGGCGGACCGACAGCCGAGTCAGCCCCGCGCTGGGACGGGCCGCGCTCGACCCGCTGAGCCAGCCGTCGAGCTGCCAGCGCACTCGGTCGGCCACCGCGGCTGCGGTGAGCGATCCCTCGTGGCGCCAGCAGCGGGTGAGCTCCTCGCCGTGCTCGGTCTGGGCGCTGACGACGATCCGGGTACAGGTGGCACCCCGGTCGTGCAGCCGGGCCAGCAGCTCATCGGCGAGGGCCTTGCCCACGAACGCCACCTGATCGACCCGCTCGGCGGGGGGATCGAGCTCGGTGACCACTTCCATCTCCGGTGGGGGGTCGGCGACCGCCGGGGGGCGCTCGTCGAGGCCCGACGCCAGCCGGTGGGCCAGCTCCCCCTCGGCGCCGAACCGGCCGAGGACGTCGGCCCGGTCCAGCTCCGCGAACCGGCCCAGGGTGTGCAGGCCGAGCCGGCCGAGCACACTGGTGAGCTCGAGCCGGTCCAGGCCCGACCACCTGTCGGCGGTCAGGGTGTGGATCGGGAGGGGGGCCAGGAACGCCGCCGAGGTGCCCGGGGCAACCACGTGGATCCCGCCGGGGTCCGCCCGGCGGGCGGCCAGCGCTGCGGCGAAGGCGCCGTCGGCCACGCCGACCCGGGCCTCACCCAGCTCGCCGAGGACCCCACCGACCAGCGCCACGCAGCGCTCGGCCATGGCCTCGTCGCCCCCGAAGTAGCGGGACGGCCCCCGGGTGGGGAACAGGATCATGCCCGAACGCAGGATCTCGACCCGGGGGGTGAGCTCGTCGACGGACCCGGCCACGGCCTCGAAGGCCCGGGCCTCGAGCTGGAGGTCGCGCTCGAGCACCTCGAGACGGGGGCAGCGGCCCTGGGCTTCGCGACGGCGCAGCCCTCGATCCACCCCGTGGTGGCGAGCGCCCGCCGAGCTGGCCACCACCCGGTTGGCGTGGACCACGGCCACCGGCCGGTCGGGAGGCCGGCCGAAGGCCACGATGGGCCAGTCGGGGCACCACACCACCGCCGAGCGCACCGCCTGGTCCACGGTCACCCCGCCCGGGGCAGAGCGGCGGACTCACCGGCAGGGTCGGCCCCGACCAGCTGGTCGATGTCGGCGCCGGCATGGGCCAGGGGCTCGGGCGCGATGGCCTCGGGTCGGCCGGCTGGTCCCGGCAGCCACAATTGCACCCGGCGGGGGCGGGTGCCCCGGCGGCCGGAGACCTCGATCTCGATCCGGCGCCCGGCGAGCACGCCGTGGCCGTCGCCCAGCCCCGACCAGCGCTGGTGGCCCACCTCGAGCACCAGGTCGGGGGCCTCTGGCCACACCCCGCCGGCGTCGACGAGCACGCAGCCCCGCTCGCGGGCTCGCGACCGCAGCCGCCGGGCGTCGCGGGCCCGGGCCCGGTAGCTGCCAGAGACCAGCACAATGTCGAAGGCGTCGACCAGGGCGGCCACCACCGCACCCCACGACGAGCGGGGCGGCTGGGCCACCATCACCAGGCGGTGCAGGGTCACCCCGGCCTGCTCGGCGGCCACCGGGCACAGCTCGTCGGCACCCACCGTGGCCAGCCACGACCCCGAGGCCACCGGGCCCGCGGCCACGGCCAGGGCCAGGGAGGTGGCCGCCGGGCCCCGGACCCCCACCACGCTCCCCCGCTGGAGGCCGTCGGGCAGGACGTGGCCCAGCGCCGGGGCGTCATCCAGGCGCCGGTCCGCGGCCAGGGTGGTGGGCGCGATCCTCGGTGCGGCATCGGCCAGCGCCTCGGGGCGGACCCCTACTCCCATCCCTCCAGTATCGAACAGGTGTTCGATACACGCAAGCGGTGAAGACGAACAGGGGTCAGACCTCCGGTCTGACCCCAACCCTTGCGCGAGGGGTCACGAGGTCAGCCCAAGGGGTCAGACCAAGGTCTGACCCCTTCCCCCTATTTGCCCATCCAGAGATCTCCTCACCAGGATCTCGAACGACTCACGGGTGCGCCGGAACCTACCGGCCGGCCCCGGGCTCCTCAAGTGCAGGTTGTGGGGGGCGGCTACGCGTCGGCGGGCTCGGGGGCCGGCTCCTCGGTGGGGAAGCTGGGGACCTCGACGCCGGGGCGGTAGTAGATGAACATCCCCTCGAGCAGGTCCTTGAGCCCGGTGGGCTCGAAGCCCCGGGCCAGCTCGACGGTGACCACGTTGGAGTTGATGTGCACGCTCTCCACCCCACCGCGTTCGAACAGGGCTCGGGCCACCTGGTCGGGCGGGCGGTCGCCGAGGACGGGGACGTCGGCGCGGTAGCGCTCGTGACCCATGCCGGTGATGCTGCGGTTGAGCTCGTAGCGGACCACACCCGGTCGAGACGAGAACTTCTCCACGACGGTGACTGGCTGACCCATGGCGCAGTGAGACTACCGGGCGCTCGCCGCCGGCGACGAGACGGAACCAGCCGAGGCGCCCAGCAGCCGCGCCGCGTTGAGCGCGAGGCCGATCGAGACCACCATCAGCACCGTGTGGACCGCGGTGAAGCCGGCGTCGTGGTCGTCGACGATGATGCCGACACCGCGCACCAGCCACACGCCGATGGTCCAGCCCACGAACGCGGCCAGCAGGGCCAGGTCACCCCGGGTGAACGCGTCGCCGCGCCGCTGCCACAGCCGCCAGGCCATCGCCGTCGCGAACGTCAGGAACACCGCGGCCAAGGCGGTCCGCAACCCCCGGCCCAGCGGGGTCAGGTCGTCGTCGGTCCACACGTTGCGCAGCCGGCCGATCCAGACCACCAGCGTCCACGCCACCAGCGGCACCAGCAGCTTGCCTCGGGTCGACATGGCTCCGAACCGTAGCGAGCCGGGCTCAGAACAGCGCCTGCTGGGGCTCGGGACGCTGGTAGCGCTCGATCCCGGCGAACGGGAGGCTGTCCATGAACGCCCAGGAGCGGCGGTGCACGGGGCTGGGCCCCCAGGTCTGGAGGGCCGCCTTGTGCCGGGGGCAGGGATAGCCCTTGTTCTGGTCGAAGACGAAGGCCGGGTAGTGGCGGGCCAGATCGCGCATGAACCGGTCGCGGACGACCTTGGCGAGGATCGACGCCGCCGCGATGGACAGGCAGGTGGCGTCGCCGCGGACGATCCGGGTGGTCCGGCCGTTGCCCACGAAGTCCCAGTTGCCGTCGACGAGCACGTGGTCGGCCTCGAGGCCGAGCCCGGCGAGCGCCCTCGTGGCTGCCAGCCGCTGGGCGTCGGACATCCCCAGCTCGTCACACTCGACGTGGCTAGCGTGGCCGACGGCCCAGGCCTCGCACCAGCCGACCACGCGGTCGAACAGCGCCTCCCGCTCCTCCTCGGTGAGCATCTTCGAGTCCCGGATCTTGTAGACCCGGCGGTCCCGGGGCACCACCGCGGCGCCCACGCTGAGGGGACCCGCCCACGAGCCCTTCCCCACCTCGTCGACCCCGACCACGACGGTGTGGCCCTGGTCCCACAGCGCCCGCTCCATGCGTAGGCCCGGCGACTTGGCCTTGATGGCCCGGCGCAGCTTGGGCGCAGTCGGCGGGGTCGTCATCGCCGCCGACGTTAGCTGCCCGGCACGGCCGGCCGGCGCCCCCTACCATCCGGGGGATGGCGGTTCTCTCGGTGCCCTCGGTGCGCAGCGTGCTGTCGTGGCGCTCGATCCTCTCCGTCGGCTCCGCGCGCAGCATCCTCTCGATCGGCTCTGCTGGAAGCATCCTGTCGATCGGATCGGCCGGAAGCATCCTGTCCATCGGATCGGCCGGGAGCATCCTGTCCATCGGATCGGCCGGCAGCATCCTCTCCATCGGGTCGGCCGGCAGCATCCTGTCGGTGCGCTCGGCCGGCAGCATCCTGTCGGTGCGCTCGGCCGGCAGCATCCAGGGCCGGGAGGGGGCGGACCGCCAGGTTCCTCACCTGGTGCCGGTCGACGCCCCGGCCGAGCTCAGCTGAGCCCACCCGGGCCCGGGGGCTCGGCGAGCAGGGCCTCGCCCCGCGGGTCGTGACCACGCCAGGTGGGGTCGAGCCCCGGCGCCCGCACCTCGACCGCGTGGTGCCGGCCCTCGACCTCCCACAGCAGCGCCGGGCGGGAGCCGTGCCAGCGCACCCCGAACGAGACGGTCCCCCCGGTGACGGGGAGGCGGTGGCCCTCCAGCGGAGCCCCCAACCACGCCGGGTCGGGGGCAGGCACGATGGCGATCGGACCGCCGGTCCCGTCGGGCTCGTCGACCGCGGCCCGCCGGACCGCCAGCAGCAGCAGCGCCGAGAGCAGCGGGTGCTGTGAGCGCTGACCCCGCGCCAGAGCGCCGGTCGGCGAGGCTGCCGAGGCCACGGCCCCCAGCCCCGCTCGATCGACGCCGGACTCCGCCGCCAGCCACGGCACCAGCGACCCAGCCGGCCGGCCCAGCCGGTTGCCGCCCAGCCCCAGCGCAGGAGAGGACCCCTCCGCCGGCAGCTCGGCGGTGAGCGTCGGGAGGGCGTCGACGATGTCGGCGCCGAGGTCCTGATCGCCGGAGCGCGACAGCAACGAGCCCGCCGCCGCCAGGCCGACTGGCCGCCAGCACCCGTCGCCCCCGACTGCAGGGCGGCCCCGCCAGCGCCGCCGGCGCGACAGCAGCCCGACCGCCACATCTTCGACCCATGGAATCACTGCCGCCTCGAGCTCCGGGTCGGCTGCCCGCTCGAGGCGCTCGGCCCACGCCCAAAGCAGAGCCCCGGCCAGGTCGGCAGGACGGTGCACGTGCTCGGTGGGATCGTCGGGCCCGGACGCGGCGAGCAACAGCTCCAACCCCTCGGGCCGGTGGCCCCAGGCGTCGAGCGCCGCGGCAGCGATCGGCGCCACCCACGGGTCGACGCCGGCCCGCCAGAACGGGTCGACCGTCGGCAGGGCGGCGCCGGAGAGCAGATGCCGGCGCGCCGCCGCCACCGCCGCCGACAAGCGCTCGTCGGGCACCACCAGCGAGGCTGATCCCTCGAGGTGGGCCAGCCACCCCCGCGCCACCGCGGCGGTGGTCGGCAGGGTGTCGGGCGCCGCCAGCGTCGGTCGACCAGCGCCTGCGGCCACGGCGAAGCGCGCCACTGCCGTGTGCGGCAGCGGCATGACCGCCGCCGCCACCGAACCCGCCGCGGCTCCCAGCTCGGCGGGAGGGACGGCGTCACCACGCTGCACCCCGGCCAGCACGTCGGCGCCGGACGCTCCCACCAGGGCACGGGCGATGGGTCGCCCGGCGCGCAGGATCGGCCCACCGGGCCCCGCGATCGTGTCCGCCGCCACCGTCGGGGTCCGACCGACACCGGCGTCGACCACCATCGCCAGGGCCACCGGCACCGGCGAGGCGTTCTCGACCTCCACGACCACGACGGCGCGGTCGCCGTCGGGCACCGCGGCCACCCGCTGCACCGCGTCACCCCCCGGGATCCGGAGTCTGGTCTCGACGGTGACCCCGTCGTCGGCCAGGCGCTGGCGCACCGCGGCCTCCGCGGACGCCACGTGCCACCGATCGTCGGCGCCCACCCACCAGTCGACCACCGGCGGCTCCGATATCGGGCCCAGGGTGCCCGCGGGACCGACCGCGTGGACGGGCCCCGGCCCGGCGATCCCGACCTCGGTCACGGAGCGGTTACTTCGCCGGCTCGGACTCGTAGCCCTGGCGCCGGCTGAGGAGCTCCTCGTAGGCCTCCTCGGCGGTGGCCTCGCCCGTCACCACCCTGGCGACCTGCTCCGCGATGGGCATGACCACCCCGTACTCCTGGCTGAGCTCGACCACGACCGGGGCGGACTTCACCCCCTCGGCCACCTGGTCCATCTCGGCGGCGATGTCGGCCACGGTGCGGCCCTTGCCGAGCTGCTCGCCGAAGTAGCGGTTGCGGCTCTGGGGCGAGATGCAGGTGGCCACCAGATCGCCCATCCCGGCCAGACCCGCCAGGGTGGCCGGTTGGCCCCCCATGGCCACCCCGAGCCGGGTGAGCTCGGCCAGACCCCGGGTGATGATGGCCGCCCTGGTGTTGTCGCCGGTCCCGAGCCCGTCGGCCATCCCCGACGCCAGAGCGATCACGTTCTTCAGCGCGCCGCCGAGCTCGCAGCCGACGACGTCGGTGTTCAGGTACACACGGAACCGGGGGGTGGAGAAGATCTCCTGGAGCCGCTCGGCGACCCGGGTGTCCTGCATGGCGAGGACCGACAGCGCCGCGCTGCCGCCGAGGATCTCCTTGGCGAGGTTCGGGCCCGTCAACGCGCCCACCGGATGCCCCGGCGCCAGGCTTCCGGCGACCTGTGTCATCCGCAGCTTGGTGCCCTTCTCGAGGCCCTTGGTGAGCGAAAGGATCGGGACCCAGGGCCGGACGTGGCCCGCCACCTTCTCCATCACCTCGCGGAAGAACTGCGAGGGCACTCCCATGACGACCACGTCGGCGCCGACGACCACCTCCTCGATGTCCGAGCTGGCCTTGAGGTCGGGGTGGAGCTCGTAGCCGGGGAGGTACCGGTCGTTGCAGTGGTCGTGGACGATCGACGCCGCGGTGTCCGGTTCTCGGCACCACACCATGGTGGGCGCGTTGTGCGCGGCCAGGTGCGCGACCGTTGTTCCCCAGGACCCGCCTCCGATGACCCCGACTGCGATCGCCATGCCCGCCGATGGTAGTGGTCGATCGGCGGGGCGGCTCACAGTTCGTCGAGGAGCTTGAATCCCTCGCCCAGCGCCACCCCGGCCAGCGCCCCGTCGGCACGCAGGCGGTCCAGCTCGCCCTCACGGAAGGCGGCCAGCTGGGCCGGATCGCCACCGGTGACGAGCATGGTGGACTCGAACTGGCTCCGGTGGGCCTCCAGCGCCGCCAGCTTGCGATCCTCGAACCCCTCGACGGCCTCGACGTGGTCCACCACCTCGGCCTCGAAGAGCAGCAGGGCCCGGGGCCGGTGGTGGGCCAGCTCGATCTCGGGGAAGAAGTGCGGGTCCCGGGCGGCAACCACCCCCTCGACGGCCAGCAGCCCGGCGTGGCGGTGATCGGGATGGAGCCGGTAGCGCTTCCAGGGATCGTGACCCAGGACCACGTCGGGCCGGAGCCGGCGGACCCACGACGCCACCTGCGCCCGCTGGCGCAGCCCCGCCTCCAGCTCGCCGTCGGTCCAGCCCAGGAACCCCACCTCGCCGGTGGCGCCGAGCTCGGCTGCGGCGGCCCGCTGCTCCTCCTGGCGGGTGACCACCAGCCGGTCGGTGTCGGCGTGGGCGTCCCAGGTGCCCTTGGACCCATCGGTGCAGACCAGCAGGCTCACCTTGCACCCCGCTGCGGACCACTTGGCCAGGGTGGCACCGGCCCCGAACTCGATGTCGTCGGGATGGGCACCGATCGCCAGGGCGCGCTCGGGCGTGGGCAGGTCGGTGGAGACGGTCACCGGTCGGGTACCGGGTCGGCCAGCGCCGCGTAGGCGGCCAGGTCCGCGGGGTCGTCGAGGTCGAGGGCCAGCCCCGGGTCGTCGACGACGTGGATCGGCAGGCCACTGCGCTCGGCCTCGGAGAGGTGGCGGGCGAACGAGCTGGGCCCGTAGCTGAACCCGAACCCGAGCCGGGCCGGGACCACGAGCACGTTGGTGCCGTCCTTGTGCCGGTCGGGGACGATGACTATCCCGTCCAGGTCGGCGAGCTCGGCAACGCCGGCGGGGTCGGCCAGGTCCGCGTGGGCCACCAGCACCCGCTCGTAGCCGGCACCGGCGAGCGCGGCGACGCCGTGGCGAACTGCCCGGTCGAGGCCCGGCCCGGGGGACCGGATGACCGCGGCACCGTGCTCGGCGGCCCAGCGGGCCACCTCGTCGTCCTCGCAGACCACGTGGGGGGCCATGGCGGCGCAGGCTGCCAGCACCCCTTCCGCCAGCTGGCGAGCCAGGTCGGCCCGCTGCCGCGCGTCGAGCTCGCCGGCCAGGCGGGACTTGCCGTCGGCGAAGGCCTTCACCGGGATCAGCGCGGCGAGGGACGGGTCGGGCACGGGCTCAGGATACGCATGTTCGGCGGGACGCAATCCGTGGGTCACCGTGCCGGGAGCCCCCGCGGCGGGGTTGCAGGGGCTCCCGACCGGTGACGGCAAGCCGTCACACCCGGTTCTCATCACATCGCCGGGTTCAGGGACTCCCGACGATCGGCGACGCGTGGAGTCGCGAAACCGCGAAGGTTTTTCTTCGAGCCACTAACGTCTCGACGTCCGCCACGACCCTTGCGGGTGGGCGCGACTTTTCGGGGAGGGAGACGTCTCAACGCCATGGCCGCCGCCGAGCGGGTCGCCATCCCGCTGCACCCACGTCCCCACCACGGGCTCCGGTGGTGGTGGCGCCTGCTGTTGGGCCTCCCGACCGAGACCCCCCGACCCCTGGTGCTGTCGGTCGGGTCTCCCCGGCCCGCCTCGGCCGATCCCGCGGGCCCGGCCCCCGCCGGGGACATGGGGCTCGAGGAGCTGATGACCACCCACGCCGAGGCCGCCTACCGGGTGGCGCTGTCGGTGACCCGGGATCCCGACCTCGCCGAGGACGTGACCCAGGACTCGATGTTGAAGGCGTGGCAGGCCCTCCCCACCTTTCGGGGCGACTCCCCCCTGCGGAACTGGGTGCTGCGGATCACCCACAACACCGCGATCTCGGCCCTGCGGCGGCGCCGCGACGTGCTGCACGACCCGAGCGAGCTGCCCGAGCCCGCCACCCCACGCTCGGTGGAGCGGCAGGCCCACGGGCGGATGGCGCTCGATGCGCTGTCCGAGGCCCTCGACGAGCTCGACGAGATCACCCGCAGCATCGTGGTGCTGCGCGAGATCGAGGCCATGTCCTACGAGGAGATCGCCGCGGTGCTGCAGCTGCCGCTGCCCACGGTCAAGACCCGGCTGCTGCGTGGCCGGCGGCGCCTGGCGGCGGCGCTCGAGGGGTGGCGGGCATGAGGCGCAGACTCTGGCACCCGTCCGGCCGGCGGCTCGCGGTGTGGCTGGATCAGGGCGACCCGAAGCTCGACGAGCACTTGGCCACGTGCGAACGCTGTGCC
>JBFKRY010000146.1:0-10113 GCA_041636995.1 Acidimicrobiales bacterium
GGGGCGACATCATCCTCTTCATCGACGAGCTGCACACCCTGGTCGGTGCCGGGGCGGCCGAGGGCGCCATCGACGCGGCCTCCATCCTCAAGCCGATGCTGGCCCGGGGTGAGCTGCAGACTATCGGCGCCACCACCCTCGACGAGTACCGCAAGCACCTGGAGAAGGACGCGGCGCTCGAGCGGCGCTTCCAGAAGATCGTGGTGGACGAGCCCACGGTGCCCCACACCATCGAGATCCTCAAGGGTCTGCGCGACCGCTACGAGGACCACCACCGGGTGACCATCACCGACCAGGCCCTGGTGGCCGCGGCCAACCTGGCGGACCGCTACATCTCCGACCGGCACCTGCCCGACAAGGCCATCGACCTCATCGACGAGGCCGGCTCGCGCCTGCGTCTGAAGCGCATGGAGACCCCGGCGGACTTCAAGGAGATCGAGAACGAGATCGCCCTGGTCACCACTCAGAAGAAGGAGGCCGTCGAGTCCCAGGACTTCGAGGAGGCCGGCCGACTCCGCGACCGGGAGAAGGAGCTGCTGGCCAACAAGGAGACCATGGAGGCCGAGATAAAGGCGTCCGGCGTCGACCTGTTCGACGAGGTGGACGAGGAGGCCATCGCCGAGGTGCTGTCGGTGTGGACCGGCATCCCGGTCTACAAGCTCACCGAGGAGGAGACCGCCAAGCTGCTCCGCATGGAGGACGAGCTGCACAAGCGGATCATCGGCCAGGAGGACAGCGTCAAGGCCGTCAGCCAGGCCATCCGCCGCACCCGGGCCGGCCTCAAGGACCCCAAGCGTCCGTCCGGGTCGTTCATCTTCCTCGGCCCCTCCGGCGTCGGCAAGACCGAGCTGGCCAAGACCCTCGCCGAGTTCCTCTTCGGCGACGAGCAGGCCCTCATCAGCCTCGACATGTCCGAGTACATGGAGAAGCACACCGTCAGCCGCCTGGTCGGCTCCCCGCCCGGCTATGTCGGCTACGAGGAGGGCGGCCAGCTCACCGAGGCGGTGCGGCGCAAGCCGTTCTCCGTGGTGCTGTTCGACGAGATCGAGAAGGCCCACCCCGACGTGTTCAACACGTTGCTGCAGATCCTCGAAGAAGGTCGCCTCACCGACAGCCAGGGCCGCTCGGTGGACTTCCGCAACACGGTGCTGATCATGACGTCGAACCTCGGCACCCGTGACCTGCGCAAGGCCAACCTGGGCTTCGCCAAGGTCGACGAGGCGGTCACCTACGAGAAGATGAAGGAGAAGGTCAACGACGCCCTCAAGGAGCACTTCCGGCCCGAGTTCCTGAACCGGATCGACGAGGTCATCGTGTTCCACGAGCTGAGCCGTTCGGAGGTCACCCAGATCGTCGATCTGATGACCAGCCGGGTCGCGGCCCAGCTCGAGGCCCAGGGAATCGGCCTCGAGGTCACCAGCGAGGCCAAGCACTACCTGGCCGACAAGGGCTACGACCCCACCCTCGGCGCCCGGCCGCTCCGGCGAGCCATCCAGCGCCTGGTCGAGGATCCGCTGTCGGAGCGGCTCCTCTGGAAGGAGTTCCGGGCCGGCGAGACCATCATCGTGGACACCGAGCCCGACCCCGACGAAGCCGGCAAGGAGCGCATCAAGTTCAGCGCGGTCGAGGGCTTCGAGCCACCCCCGGTCGAGGAAGAGCTGGCCACCGCCGACTGAGGAGATCGCGGGAAACCTGAGGCAGCGGCCCCGGTGCGCCGGGGTCGCGCCGCGTGCGGGACCGGGTCTGCGGGCCGACTCGCCGGCAGCGGCTCCGGCCGGGGAGTCGCCCGCTGTACCATGCACGCCGTGCGACCCGGCCCGCTGCGACCGCTGCGCAGTCCTCCCGCCCTGGGCGGCCGTCGAGTCGTGGCGAAGGGACCGGGTGCGGACCCGCCCCGCCGCGGCCGACTGCTGGCCCTGCTGGTGGTGCTCACGGTGCTCGTGACCGGCTGCAACCTGCAGCTCGAGGTGGTCGTGGACCTCGAAGAGGACGGGTCGGGCACGGTGACCGCAGGGGTCGGGCTCGACGCCGAGGCCCAGGCCAGGTTCCCACCGGTGGGCGACCTGCTGGTGGCGTCGGACCTGACGGCCGCCGGGTGGGAGGTGGGCCCGGCCCAGCCCCGCCCCGACGGCCGGCAGTGGGTGCAGGCGGTGAAGGCGTTCGACAACCCGGCCGAACTCCAGGCGATCCTCGACGAGCTGTTCGGGCCCCAGGCGGGTGTGTTCACCGGCTGGCAGATCGAGCGCAGCGGTGATCGGGCCACCGAGACCTACGAGGTGACCGGGGTCGTCGATCTGACGGGCGGGATCGAGCTGTTCTCCGACGCCCAGCTGGCCGGGCTGGTCGAGGAGCCCCCGATCGGGACCAGCACCGCCCAGATCGAGGCCGAGCTCGGCGTGCCCATCGAGGACACCGTCAGCGCCAGGGTGGTGGTGCAGCTCCCGTCCGACGGTGACGATCAGGTGTTCGACGTGCGGCTGGGCGAGCGTCGGGAGATCGCGGCCAGTGCCACCAGCGAGAACCGGGTAGCGCAGCTGCTGGGCTGGGTCCGCACCGCGCTGTTGATCCTGTTCGGCCTGGCCGTGGTGCTGGCGATCGTCAACCTGCTGCTCGACCGCCGCTACGCCAAGCGCCGCCCGGCGGCCCGGCCGGCCCGGGTCAGCGAGCGGGTGCCGGGCGGCTCCGATGCCGCAGCGGGCCCGGGTGCGGGCTACTCGGCGCCCCGGTCCCGGATGCAGATGATCGTGCTCGACGCCCACGACGTGCTGTTCCACATGTCACCCGACCCCTTCGAGCGGCTGATCCCGTTCATCCGAGAGCGTGGGGGTCAGGCGTCCGACGACGAGATCCTCGAGCTGCATCGTCAGGCCACGCTCGGGCGGATGCACGCCGCGGCGTTCTGGCAGGCGGTCGGGGTGGCGGGGGACCCGGTGGAGATCGACGCCGAGCTCCTGTCCCGGGTCCGGCTGCAGCAGGGGGCCAAGGAGTTCCTGCGGGAGATGCACCGCCGGGGGGTGCCGGTGGCCGTGGTCACCAACGATCTCGCCGAGTGGTCGTACCGGCTGCGGGACCTGCACGGCATGTCGGGGGTGGCGCCGTGGATCGTGAGCTCGGAGGTGGGGGTGCGCAAGCCCGACCCCGCCGCCTTCGAGGCCCTGCGCCGGCTCACCGGGGTGCCCTATCACGCCATGCTGTGGGTCGACGGGCAGATCCCGTCGCTCGACATGGCTCGAACCCTGGGGATGATGACCGCCTGGTTCGCTCGCGAGAAGCCCGCCGAGGACGCCCAGCCCGGTCACACCGTGGTGACCAAGTTCTCGGACTTCTTCCGACGCCGTCGCCCCGAGGAGCCCTCCAGGTCACGGCGCCGCAGCCGCGCGTAGTTGTTGCTGCGAGTTCGCGCCGCTCGCTGCGCTCGCTTTGCTCATGCGCAGAGCGCAAGAGCGGTCCCGGTCGGCGCCGCGGGCGCCTCCGGCGCAGCCGCAGGCGGACACGTGTCCGCCTGCGAAGAAGACCGTCACACGCCCTCTCTACCGTGAGCGGCATGCCTCGGACGAAGTCGTCTCACCGGTGCGTCGACTGCGGCGCAGACCACGCCAAGTGGGCCGGCCGGTGTTCGGCCTGCGGGGCCTGGGCCACCGTGGTGGAGGTGCCCGATCCGGTCGTCGGGGGCGGGCCCGTTGGCGATCGGACCGCGGTGCCCTTCCACGAGGTGGCGGCGACGGTCCGCCCGGTGATGCCCACGGGGTTAGCCGAGCTCGACCGGGCGCTGGGGGGTGGGCTGGTGCCCGGCTCGGTGACCCTGGTCGGTGGCGAGCCGGGTATCGGGAAGTCCACCCTCCTGCTCCAGCTGGCGGCGTCGGTCAGCGGCACGGGGAGCCGGGTGCTCTACGTCTCGGCCGAGGAGTCGGCGGCCCAGCTCCGACGACGCGCCGACCGGTTGGGGCTGGCCCTCGAGAACGTGTGGGTGCAGCCCGAGACCCAGCTGTCCCGGGTGGTCGAGGTGGTTGCGGAGCTGAGCCCGGAGCTGCTGCTGGTGGACTCGGTGCAGACGGTGGCGGCACCCCATGTCACCTCCGCGCCCGGATCGGTCACCCAGGTGCGGGAGTCCGCGCAGATGCTGGTGGACGCGGCCAAGCAGCGGTCGATGGCCACGGTCCTCACGGGCCACGTCACCAAGGACGGCAACCTGGCGGGGCCGCGAACGCTGGAGCACGTGGTGGACACCGTCCTCGAGTTCGAGGGCGACCGGCACCAGCGATTGCGCTTCCTGCGGGCCGCCAAACACCGCTTCGGGGCCACCGGCGAGCCGGGGGTGCTCGAGATGACCGGCCAGGGGCTGGAGCCGGTGGCCGATCCGAGCGGGATGTTCCTGGCCGACCGACAGGTCGACGCCCCCGGCTCGGTGGTGGTCCCTGCGGTCGACGGCCAGCGACCGCTGCTGGTCGAGATGCAGGCGCTGGTCGCGCCGTCACGAGCGGTCACCCCTCGCCGGGCCACCCGGGGCGTGGACGCCGGTCGTCTGTCGATGCTGCTGGCGGTGCTCGAGCGTCGTTGCGGCCTGCGGGTGCTGGCTGCGGAGGTGTACGCCTCCATCGTCGGCGGGGTGCGCATCGTCGAACCCGGCACCGACCTGGGGTTGGCGCTGGCGGTGGCGTCGGCGGTCTGCGATCGGCCGGTGCCCCACGACATCGTGGTCTGTGGGGAGGTCGGTCTGGCCGGTGAGCTGCGCCAGGTCAGCCAGCTGGGGCGCCGCCTCGACGAAGCCGCCCGGCTCGGGTTCCGGGCCGCCATCGTGCCGGCCACGGTCGGCGATCTCGGTGGCCGGCTCGGCCTCCGCCGAGCGAGCTCGGTCGCCGAGGCCATGGTGGCGGCCGGGCTCGGTGGAGCGCTGAGGTCGGCGGCATGAGCGCTCGTCGTCGAGCCCCACCCGCACCGGGTCGCCCCACCCTCACCGGGTCCGGGTCAGCGAGCGCGGATCTCGAGCTGCTGGCGGTCGGTGATCATGTAGGTCCGGTCGCGCTGATCCAGCCAGCCGAGCTTGATGAACGACGCGATCGCCTTGTTCACCCGCTCCCGCGAGGCACCCACCAGGCCGGCCAGCTCCTCCTGGGTGATCGGCAGCTCGAACCGGTCGGACTCACCGGCGAGCTCGAGCAACCGCTTGGCCGTTCGCCCGGTCACGTCGAGGAACACCGAGTCAGCCAGGGCCAGGTCCATGGCGCGCAGCCGGACGGTCAGCATGTCGACGACCCGCCACAACAGCACAGGACTGTCCTCGTAGAGCTTGCGCACGGGCGCGTAGGGGACCACCACCACCTCGGACGGCTCGAGGGCCCGGGCGCCCGCCGAACGACCGTGGGAGTCGAACAGCGGCATCTCCCCGAACAGGTCACCGGGCTCCATGAGCGCCACCACGGATTCGCGCCCGTCGGGCGAGCGGTTCGAGATCGCCACCCGACCCGACACCACGATGTAGAGGTCCTCCGGCTCGTCGCCCTCGTTGAACAGCACGTCACCGCGGCGCAGCTTGCGGAGCTCGCTGGCGGCGGCGATCGGCGCCACCGCGGATGCGTCGAGCTCGGCGAAGAGATCGGCGGAGGCGATGAGGCTGGCGTCGACCATCGGCGACACCCTAGGCCACGACACCAGCCCGAGCTGAAGCCACGTGGCGGGCTGACCGCCCAGGTTGCGGTGCCCTACGCTGGCCCGGTGCTCAGCGTCGTCGAGCCCTGGCCCCGGCCCCGAGGCCGCGGAGCGTGCTGGTGGGCGCGCCCGCAGTGACTCCGGGGCCGGCTGGTGAGGTCTGGACGATCGTGGTCGCTGCGGGAGCTGCTCGCCGGTTCGGTGCCGACAAGCTGCGGTCTCCCCTCCACGGAGACCGGACGGTGCTCGACCTGACGCTCGAGACCGCGACCGCATGCAGCGACGGGGTGGTCCTGGTGGTCAGGCCGGACGACCCGCTGCTGGACGCCCCACCGGCGGGGGCAGTGGTCGTGGCGGGGGGCGCGACGAGGTCGGGGTCGGTGCGGTGCGGGCTGGCCGCAGTGCCCGATGGCGCCGCGGTGATCCTCGTGCACGACGCGGCCCGCCCGCTCGCGAGCCCGGCGGTCTACGAGCGGGTGGTGGCCGCGGTCCGGGCCGGCGCGCCCGCGGCGGTGCCGGTCGTGGGCCTGGTCGACACCATCAGGTCCGTCGACGGAGGCTGTGTCGAGCGGGATCGGCTGCGGGCGGTGCAGACCCCCCAGGGCTTCCGAGCCGAGGCGCTCAGGGAGGCGCACCGCTCCGAGGGCGACGCCACCGACGACGCCACCGTGGTCGAGCGGCGCGGCCACGAGGTGACGCTTGTCGACGGCGACCCCGGGAACCTCAAGATCACCCGGCCGGTCGATGTCGTGGTGGCCCAGGCACTGCTCGGAGCCGGGGATGACGGCTGAGATGCGGGTCGGACTCGGCTTCGACAGCCATCCCTACGGGGACGACCCCGATCGGCCGCTGGTCCTCGGGGGCGTGATCTTCGACTCGGATCGTTCGCTGATCGGCCATTCCGATGCCGATGTGGTGGCCCACGCCTGTGCCGATGCCCTGCTGGGCCCGGCCGGGCTGGGCGACATCGGCGCCTGGTTCCCCGACGACGACCCGGCGCTGGCGGGCGCCGACAGCATCGCCTTGCTGGCCGACGTGGTGGCCGCAGTGGGGCGGGCCGGGTGGCGGCCGTGCAACGTCGACTGCTCGGTGCTGGCCGAGACCCCGAAGCTGGCGCCCAGGCGCGACGAGATGCAGCGGCGGCTGAGCGAGACCGTCGGCGCGCCGGTCACCGTCAAGGGCAAGCGGCCGGAGGGCTTCGGCTCGCCCGACGGGGTGGCCTGCTGGGCGGTGGCCCTGCTGGTGGAGGCGTGACCGCGGGCCGGGGCCGCCGCGGTGGCCGGCGGCCGCCGCCGGGTGGGCGACGTCCCGATGGTCGTCCCCGGGGCTCGCGGGGACAGCGCGGGACCACCCCGCAGCGCCGGTCGAGCCGCAGCGACCGGCCCCGGGGCCCGGGCGGGGACCAGGTCGAGGGCCGCCAGGCGGTTCGGGAGCTCCTGCTGGCCGGTACCCGCAAGACCCGTGAGGTGCTGCTCGCTGCCGATCTGGATCCGGCGCCGATCCTCGACGAGATCATCGACCTCGCCGACGAGGCCAAGGTCGAGATCCGCGAGGTGAGCCGGTCGAAGTTCGAGTCGCTGGCTCGCACCGACGCTCCCCAGGGAGTGCTGGCTCGGGCCCAGCCCCTGCCGGACCTCGAGCTCGACGACGTGGTCGCCGCCACCGCCGGCGGGCCACCGTTCCTCTTGGTGCTCGACGGAATCACGGATCCGGGCAACCTGGGTGCGATCCTGCGCACCGCCGAGTGCGCGGGCGTGACCGGCGTGGTCCTCCCTCGGCACCGGTCGGCGCGGATCTCGCCGACGGTGACCAAGGCCGCCGCCGGTGCCGTCGAGCACCTGCGCATCGCCACCGTCAGCGGGATCCCCACCGCGATCGCGGACCTGGCCCGCCACGGCATCTGGTCGGTGGGCCTCGACATCGCCGCCGACACCGACGTCTACGCCATGACCGTGGCCGACGGGGCGGTGGCCCTGGTGCTGGGGGCCGAGGGCCGGGGACTGTCCCGTCTCACCCGCGATCGCTGCGACCTGGTGGTCAGCATCCCGCTCCGGGGAACCCTGGCGTCGCTGAACGTGAGCGCGGCCGCCGCGGTGGCCTGCTTCGAGGTGGCTCGGCGCCGGACCTGACGGCCGGGGTGCCGGACCCTCGGGCGCTGGACCGAGCCCGGCTGGGTCGTCCGGCTCAATCGTGACGTGGATCGAGCCGATTGGATGGTTATGCTCGCCAGCGCGCTGGCGACGGCAACGGATCGGGTTGGTATCGATGCATCGGTTGGACGTGCGTTTGGCGGCGGCAGCGTTGGGCGTCGTGGCCATTGTCGGTCTGGCCCTGGCGCGCACCGGCGGTTCGGACGCGGTGCTCACCGGGCCCGGGTACGAACCCGGGGTCGCCACCACAGAGGAGGCTGCCGGGGCCGATCCACGGGGGTCGGCTGCCGCCGATTCGAAGGCGGCCAAGGATGTACAGGCGGTCTTCGACTGCCCGCCCGACGAGACCCAGAAGGACGTCGATGCCGACGGGCTGAGCGACGGCTGCGACCTCGACCCCACCGACGGGCCTGCCGGTGACACCGATGGCGACGGGGTGGCCAACTTCCTCGACAACTGCGACGGCACCCCGAACCCGGCCCAGATCGACACCGACGGCGACGGCATCGGCGACGCCTGCGATCCCGAGGACGATCTCGACGGCGACGGCGTGGTCGACAGCGCCGACAACTGCACCGAGTCGGCCAACGCCGGCCAGGAGGACGTCGACGGCGACGGCATCGGCGACGCCTGCGACGGCGACCTCACCGACGGCCCGCAGGCCGACCGGGACGCCGACGCGGTGCGCAACGCCGTCGACAACTGCCCGGGCACGCCCAACGCGTCCCAGGCGGACGGTGACGGCGACGGCGTCGGCAACGCCTGCGATGCCGAGCCCCAGAACGGACCCACCGGCGACGTCGATGGCGACGGTGTCCTCAACGCCAGCGACAACTGCGTCGACACCCCCAACGCCCGCCAGCGGGACAAGGACGGCGACGGGTTCGGCAACGCCTGCGACGCCGTGGACGACAGCGAGCAGTCCGACGACGGCACCGACAGGGGTGGCGGCGGTTCCGGCGACGGTGGCGGTTCCGGTGGCGGTTCTGGCGACGGTGGCGGTTCTGGTGACGGTGGCGGTTCTGGTGACGATGGCGGTTCCGGCGGTGGTGGTGGTTCCGGCGGCGGTGGTGGTTCCGGCGGTGGTGGTGGCGGTACGCCCGTCGCCGGGCAGGGCTGCATGCTCATGCTCCACGGCGCCGGGACCGGTCCGCCCTCCTACGTCGAGCAGGGCAACGGGGTCCTCTGGCTCTACCCGCACAGCCCCAACAACGAGTTCCCCTGGTTCTGGCTCTACGACGGTCCCTACCTCGACTACGCGTCGAACAACCGCCCGTACAACCAGCTGATCGACTATCTCACCGGTTGGCTGGATGACTACGACTGCGGCCCGGTCCTCGCCTGGGGCGGCTCCAACGGCGGCGGCTTCCTGGCCAAGATCTACTGTCGAGGCGAGGACTTCGGCGGCCGGCTCTGGGGTGTCATCGTCGACGACCCGGTCATGGACGGCGCCGTGATCGGGTGCAGCCCCAGCCCCAACGTGCAGCGCTCGCTGTTCGTGCACAGCACCGAGGTCATCACCGAGGCCGAGACCTTCAGGAACAACCGCTGCACCTCGACCGAGTCGATCTGGGGGCCGTGGTACTGCGAGGACGACATCGGGTTCAACCTCGCCGAGTACGAGGCCCACATCGGTCAGCGGTCGGTGTGGGGCCGGCCCAACCACGGCACCCTGCCGTTCAACACCGACGAGACCAACGTCTACAAGATCAACCAGCGTTGGTGGTACGAGTACGACCCGGAGACCTACGCCCACTTCGCGGGAACGTGAGGATCACCCGGCCCCCGGCCACCTAGGCTTGGGGTCACGCCGGGTTAGCTCAGTTGGCAGAGCACTTCTCTTGTAAAGAAGATGTCGTCGGTTCGATCCCGACACCCGGCTCTCCAGGGCCCCCGGGTTCCGGTCGTGCGGCCTACGGGTGGGGCGGTACGGACGACCGCACCCGATGCCGTCGTGACCTCCTGCTCTGACCCGCGGCGCGGTGCGCGCCGAAAGTTGGAGTGTGAGCGGATCGGGGACAGCACTCAGGGAGGCACGCCCCGCCTCCGGGGCCTCGCAGAGGACCTCCGACGGGGTTGGGGTGCCTGGTTCCCCGATGAACAGCACCGGGGTGGCGTCCTCGCGCCGGGCAGGATGCTCGTCGAACCGGCTGGGCATGGGGCTCACGACGGCTGCTGGCGCGGCTGGACGGGCTCGGTCACCGCGCCCCGCCACACCGACCGCAGGTAGAGGCCGGACACCACTCCGGCGACGATGTGACCGACCAGCCAGCTCGAGGCCGCGCCGCCTGCACCCGAGCTCGGGGTCCGCACCGCA